>JAEUJS010000374.1 GCA_016792935.1 Archangium sp.
GAACGGCGCGAAGCCGGGGAGCGAGAACTCGATCGAATACGCGCCCGGCGGCAGGCCCGTGCGGAGGAAGGAGCCATCGGGTCCGGTGTCGACGCTGGTGCGCTCGCCCGTGGCGGTGTCGACCAGCTGCAACGTTCTCCCCGCGACGTTGATGTGGCCGCCGGTGTCGAGCACGCCCTGCACGCCGCCGGCGCCGACTGTTTCGGGAACGACGAGATCGCGGCACGCGAGCGTCGAAATGAGCGACGCAACGCACAGCCCCCACAGCACTCGTGATGCACGCATCGGAAGATCATATGCGCGCGCGAAAATGAGTTTGATGAGGCTCGCGAGCCACGGTGCGAGCGACGTCACGCGACGTCAGCGGACGTTGAGCACGAGGTCACGACCTTCACGGCGCACGCCGAGGGCGAGCTGTTCGCCGTTCGGCTTTCGTACTTTCGCGAACGCATCGAGCGCGTCCTTCGCGGGAGCGCCGTCGATGCTGGTGATCATGTCGCCGATCAACACGCCGGCTTTCGCCGCGGGACAGTCGCTCATCATGAAGTCGACGCGCACGCCGCCGTTGGCGTTCTCGAAGCTGAGGCCACTGCCGAGCTCGGGGTGACCGAAGGCGAACTTGAAGTTGGAGCCCGCGTCGCCGGTGTCCAGCTTCAACGCGACGGTGGTGATCTCTCCAGCCTTCACGAAGACCTCGTCGACCTGCGTGAAGACGTGGTCGGCGCCCTTGAGCAGCACGAAGGCCGAATACGAGCCGGGCGCGAGGACGATCTCGAAGCGACCGTCCTTCACCTTGGCGTGATCGCTCGAGCGCTTGCCGCGAATCCACACCTGCTCGGCGTCGGCGGGCTCGACGGTGCCCACCAATCGGCCCTGGACCGCGAGCACGAGGTTCTGTTCTGCGACGCCGTCGGGCGCGATGTAGATGCCTTCTTCGATCGACACGAGCTCGCCGAGGTGCGCCTGCACGCTGACTTCCGCGGGGAGCAGCTCGTCGAACTCGAAGCGGCCGTTCTCGTCCGTGCGTGCAGTGCGAGCGACCTCGTTCATGCCGCGCGTCCACTGGACGGTGACGGTCGCTCCGTCGACAGGCACGAGATCGCCGTTGGTGACGGCGCCGGTCAGCTTGCCTGCGCCGTAGAGCTGCACCTCGACACTCGGAGCGCCGGGGAGCTCGATGCCCACCGCGGTGCCACGTCGGCCCGCTCCCTGCTGTGCACGCACCGAGTAGCGGCCGGGCGGCAACCCCTTCGCGTCGAAGCGACCGTCGGGACCCGTGGTGATGCGCGCGACCTCGAGATCGTCGGGCTCGGCGAGCACGCGCACGTCCACCGCGGTGATGGGAGCGCCTTTGCTGATCACCACGCCGGAGATCGTGTCGCCGCTGCCGACCTTCAACGTCACGCGCGTGGAGTTCGTGGTGGTGATGCGTTGCAACGCCTGACGTCCATCGAGCGCGAGCGCATGCAGTGAGGTGGCTCCCGGCGCGACGGTGATCGCGAACCGGCCTTCGCGATCGGTGATGACGGAGAGATCGCCCGGCGAAGCGCGCACGGTCACGTCTTGCAGCGGACTCGAGTCGGTCGCGCTCACCACCAGCCCGTCGAGGGTCACTCCCGGTTTGAGCTCGATGGTCGGCGTGGTGGTGATCGTCTGCTTCGTGGTGACGAAGCCCGGCGCGGAGACTTCGGCGAACGGATGTTCGATGCCCACGGGAATGAGCGCGCGGAAGCGGCCGAAGGCGTCGGTGGTGACGCGCGCGACAGCGACGCACGGCCGGTCTGAGGGATCGATGCGCACGCTCGCGTTGGGAATCGGATCGGTGGTGCCGGCCTTGCGCACCGTGCCTTCGATGGCTTTGCGCGCGGCGAGCGTGAGCGTCACGCGCGTCGGAGCGCTCGAGCGCGGAACGTCGAACTCGAGCGAGGCGCTTTGATCCCCAAGTGTGGCGAGCGCGAGGTAGTGGCCGGCGGCGGCAGGGAAGGTCGCGGTGCCGTCGACGGTGTTTTCGGATCCCGCGGCGGTCCACGCGCGTTCGGAGCGGACCAGATCGAAGCGATCGTGGAACAACTGCACCGCGATGCCTGATTGCTTCGGCTCGACGGCGACGATCAGGCCCGGCTGTGTGGGCGCGACGAAGAGGCCCGGCTCGAACGCGTCTTCGTCGTTTCGCGTCGGCTGCTGCGCGGTCTGCGGTTGCGGTGGGCTGCTCGCGTTCGCGGCGGGGTCTTCACGCAACGCGAACATGAGTCCCAGCCCGACGCCGAGGCCAACGACGATGGCGATGAGTGTCTGGCGCACGCGGAAATGCCTCCCGGAATGGGGATGAGCCTCGCGGCCCTCCGGTTTCAGGCAATCGGGAACTGCTGAACACCTTGATGGCGGTGCTCATGGCTCGAAGTTCGCGTCGCGGTTCGGCATCAGGCGAATGATCTCGCGCAGCGGCCGCCCATGCAGCCCGGCGAGCTCACGGAACGCGCGACCACCGAGAATGAACTCCGTGCCGGGGAAGGTGACGGCGAGGCGATCGTAGAACTTGTCGCCCTGCACCGAGACGCCCTGGCCTCGCAGGAAATGCCCACCATCTTTCGCCACGCGCGCGACCGTCTCGTGAATCAGAAGCGGAGCGAACACGCCGCCGCGGATCTCCGGCTTCACGTAGATGTCGAGCAGCTCACCGCCGACGAGGCAGTGGTGCACGTCGTAGGTGCGGCGGAAGATCGAGAAGCCGACGGGCTCCCCTTCGTCGATGGCGATGATGGCGTTGGCGTCTTTCCCCGACAGCACGTCGCGACGCAGCCCTTCGACCGATCCGTTCCACTTCTTGCGGAAGGTCTCGACCATGTATTCGTCGAGGAGACCAGCGAGGCCAACGAGATCTTCAGGTCCGACGGCGCGGATGGGCGAGCTCATCGGCTCCGCCCTCTATCACTGCACGACGAGCACGTACTGCTGTTGTCCGGTGCTCGAGTAGATGTCGGCCGCCGTCACCGTGAAGTTCGAAGTCATCACGGTGGTGGGCGTGCCGCTGATCAAACCCGACGCCGAGAGCGAGAGCCCCGCGGGCAACGCGCCGGTCAGCGTGAAGAGATACGGCCCCGTTCCACCATCGGCGCTGAGCTGCTCGCTGTACGGCACGCCCACCGAGGCATCGGGGAGCATCGTCGGCGTCAGCGTGATCACCGCTCCGACGATCTGAATCGTGAACGAGCGCGTGCCCATCGCGCCCATCGAATCGGACGCGGTGATGTCGATGCCGGTCGTGATGACGGCAGTCGGCGTTCCACCGAGCAGGCCACCGTCGAGCGCCAGGCCGGGCGGCAACGTGCCGCTGCTGATGCGGTAGGTGTACGGCGCGGTGCCGCCAGTCGCCGAGAGCGGCTGATCGAACGGAGTGCCGACGGTGACGGGCGGAAAGCTCGCGGGAGAGATCAACACCGCTGGCGCGACCACGTCGATGCTCAGCGGGATCGACGCGGAGTTCATGTCGTTGTCGACGACCTGCACCGTGAAGTTCGAGACACCGGCGGTGGTGGGGCGGCCGCTGAGCTCTCCTCCGGGGCTGAGCACCAGCCCGTCGGGCACCGCGCCGGAAGTGATCGTGAAGTTGTACGGCTCGGTGCCGCCGGAGCCGACGAGCGTCTGCAGATAGTTTCGGCCGATGGTGCCTGGCGGGAGCGTGGTCGGCGTGAGCGTCACCGCGGGCTCGACGACGGTGAGCTGAATCATCGAGTCGCCGGTGCGATTGAAGGAATCGGTTCCGCGGACGGTGATGGTGAACGCGCCGCTCGCGCTCGGAACGCCGCTGACCTGCCCAGACATCGTCATCGCCAGGCCTGCAGGGAGCGATCCTGAGGTGATCGCGTACCGGTACGGCGGAGATCCTCCGGCGGCGCTCAGTTGCGCGGTGTAGCCGCTCCCGCGAATGGCGTCGGGCAGCCGCGTGGGAGCGACGGTGATCGCGAACGGCGAGATCGTCAGCTCGTAGGCCGTCTCTCCGGTGCGCATCATCGGCCCGCTCGCGCGCACGGTGAAACGTGACGTCGACGCGGTGAGCGGAGTGCCGCTGAGCAGCCCTTCCGCGGTGAGCGTGAGCCCGTTCGGCAAGTCACCGCTCGCGAGGCCGAAGCTGGCCTCGACCCCTTCGGCGACGGTGAACTGCACGGAATAGGGAACGGTGAGCGCTCCGTTGGGGATGGTGGCGGGCTCGACGGTGAGCGGCACCGGAGCGGGGCCACAATTCATGCACGCGCTGAACGGGGCAACTGTGAGTGCGACGACCAGCAGGAAGCGACGGCGTTGGGTGGTGAGCGACATCACGCCCATCGTGCCATCCACACGTCTGGGAGGCACCTGGAGTTCGTCGCCGATGACGGTGCTGACTCACCTGTTCGGTATTATACCGAAGGTGTGAGTAACGACTTCCTCAACCGGGTCAATGAGCTCGCACTCCTTGACGCAGTTCACGCACGGTCTGGCGCTCAGCTCGTCGCTGTCTACGGGCGCCGGCGCATCGGCAAGACCACGCTGCTCGTGCATTGGCTGGGGACTGCGAGCAAACGATCGGTCTACTGGGTCGCTCAGCGGAGCACGGCGAGCATGCTGCTCGCGAAGTTCTCGCAGGCGCTGGCTCCGCTCTTCGGGGCGACCGACCCGGGCTTCTCGTTCTCTTCGTGGGAAGCGGCGCTGCGCGAGCTCGCGCGGCTCGCGAAGGCGAAGCCGATCTCGGTGGTGATCGACGAGCTGCCGTACCTGCTGGAGTCAGATCCGTCGTTCGCGACGATGCTCCAGGCGATGTGGGATCACGAGCTCAAGCGCTCGAAGCTGCGCTTGTTTCTCGCGGGGTCGCACTACCACATGATGCACGACACGCTGGCGGCTCGAGGCGGCCCGCTCTTCGGGCGAACCACCGCCGACCTCTTCATCGACGAGCTCTCGGTGCGCGACATGGCGCTGTTTCTGCCGCGGTACTCGCCCGAGCAGCTCGTCGAGACCTACAGCGTGATCGGTGGTGTCCCGCGGTACCTCGAGGCCTGGAACGATCGGCAGAGCGTCGCGACGAACATTCGATCGACGGTCTTGTCGCCGCTGAGCCTGTTCCGCAGCGAGCCGTCGTTTCTGATTCACGATGAGATCGCCGACCCGCGCACCTTCCTCGCGGTGCTCGAGGCCATCGGTGGGGGCATGAAGCGGCCCGTCGACATCGCCCGAGGGGCCGGCGTTCAGCTCGCGCACATCGGGAAGTACCTGCGCACGCTCGAGACGTTACGGTTCGTGCGACGTGTGGTCTCGATCGAAGCCTCGAACGTGCGCAAGTCGCGAGTGTCGCAGTACGAGATTCGCGACCCGTACCTGCGGTTTCACTTCGCATTCGTTCAGCCGAACCTGCGCTTGCTCGAGGAGGGGCGCGTCGATCGCCTCGCCGAGTTGATTGCGGGCGGCTTCAGCTCGTTCGTGGGGCGCACGGGTTACGAGGAACTGTGCCGCAAACACGTCGCGGCGCTCGCGGATCGCGGGGAGCTCTCGTTCGAGGCGCTCGAGGTCGGCCGGATCTGGGACAAGCGCATCGAGATCGACGTCGTGGCGCTCGATCGGCGCTCGAAGAATGCGCTCATCGGAGAGTGCCGCTGGCGAGCTGGTGCGATGGGCGAAGACACGCTCGAAGATCTGAAGGCGCGTGGCCAGGGGCTGCAGAAGCTGCAGCGCATGAAGCTGCACTACGCCCTGTTCTCGCGTTCGGGCTTCACCAGGGCGCTGGTGAAGCGGGCAGCTGCAGAGAAGATCATGCTGGTGGAAGGTGTGCCTGGGGCATGAACATCGACCTCAGGCGATGACCTCTTCACTCTCCGGCCGGGTCCCGTGCCAGCGATGGAGCGACGCACGAGGACCATCATCGTGCCACTCGACGAGCCCGTAGTGCAGTTCGAGATGTTGGCCGAGACGACCGAAGCCCAGGTCGACCATCGGCATCCACGTGCCGGTGTTCACGTAGGTGCGCGTGTGGGGCCCGAGGCGAGTGGTGCGGAGCATCGGCACGTGCGTGTGGCCCATGAACACCGCATGCACGTGGTGCTGCGTGCGGAAGATCTTCTCGGCGTAGCGATCGAGGTGAGAGAAGAAGCCGACGTCGTTGCGCAGAAAGCTCGTCAGCTTCGCGAACGGCCGCTTCTTCCACCACGTGGGGTTGAGTCGCGCCTGCACGAGCGCCTGCGCGGTGTCGGTCACCATGCGCGCGGTGAAGCGGGTGTCGAACACCATGCCTCCGGCGACCAGCGGCCAGAAGGGATGCACCTTGTCGACGTACGGTCGCTCGCGCACGAGGGGATTGAGGATGCGCAGAATGAACAGCGAGCCCCACGGGAGGTTGAGGACTTGTTGTCCGTCAGCGCGGGTCAACAACAACTGTCCCCAATCGAACGCGTGCAGCGCTTCGAACTGATGCCCGTGGTGGAACTGCACGCCGTCGAGCTCGAAGTGCGGCACGCGCGTGATGAAGGTGATGCGCTCGTGTTCTTCCTTGCCGGTGACGAAGCGCGTGAAGAGGCGCTGGGCCGCGGGGAAGATCAGCTCCATGTCGTGATTGCCGGGGAGCACGGTGATGCGGCTGGTTTCCTTCGCGATGAAGCGTGAGAGCGCGGCGACGACGCGCGGGTGCCCTTTGAGACACTTGAAGAGCTTGATGCCGCCGAGCCGCTCGGTGATCTCGTCGGGGAACTGACCGAGCACCGGGACTTTGAGGAGATCGAAGATGTCTCCATTCAGCACGAGGTGCGCGCCGGCGTATTTGTCGAGCAGCTGCGCGAGGCGTTCGTCTTCTTTGAAGTCGTCGTAGATGTTCACGCGGCCGCGCCGATGCCCGGTGCCGAGGTGCAGATCAGAGAGGACCAGCGCGCGCTTCATTGGGGCTCGGTCTCCTCGAAGGTGCGCATGGTGCTCTTCACCGAGAAGCCCTGCTGAATGCGCTGCGGGTCGCCTTCGTGGCTCGGGTAGCGCCAGTACCCGAACTGTTCGCGCAGACAGCGTACGAAGCGGCTCTGATCCTGCGCCGAGCTGACCGCGTGGAAGTTGTCGACCTGGCCTGAGTTCACGACGAGCCAGTTCACCAGGTACGAGACGGCGGCTTTGTCGGCGATCTCACGGATCTCCACGGCGAGGCAGTCCTTGATGAGGATGTTGAAGTGCGCGTTCACGGCGACGAGCTTCTCGTGGCTGATCAGCTGACGGTCGGGGAGGTGTTCCTTC
>JAEUJS010000399.1 GCA_016792935.1 Archangium sp.
CGCTGATCGATGCGACCGAAGATGCTCTTGCCGTTCGCGTCCTTCATCTCGATCTCCACGCGATCGCCGTCTTTCATGAAGGGCGTCTTCGGCGAGCCGGTGTCGATGGTCTCGATCATCCGAATCTCGGCGAGGCACGAGATGCCGCGCGCGCGGTCTTCGTTCGAGACGGTGCCGCTCCCGAGAATCGTGCCGGCGGTGAAGTTTCGCGTCTTCGCGATGTGCTGCATCAGGTCGAAGAAGCTGAAGTGCATCTCGGGGCCCGCGTGCGTGTCGCCCACCAACTTGCCGTTGAGCCACGTCTGCAGGGTGAGGTGCACGCGACCGTCTTTCCATGCGCTGCCCAGCTCATCGGGCGTCACCGCGACCGGAGAGAAGCCCGTCGCCGGCTTGCCCTGGAAGAAGCCGAAGCCCTTCGCGAGCTCATCGGGAATCAGGTTTCGCAGCGTGACGTCGTTCACCAGCATCAAGAGGCGCACGTATTTGCCGGCGTTGGCAGCGGGAACTCCCATCGGCGTGTCGCCGAGCACGACAGCCACTTCACTCTCGAAGTCGACGCCGAACTTCTCGTCGAACGCAAAGATGTCCTGCGTGGGGCCCAACATCTCCGAGCTGCCGCCCTGGTAGACGAGCGGGTCGGTCTTGAGCGTCGGAGGCGGTTCGGCCTTGCGCGCTTTGCGAACCAGGATGACGTGGTTCAAGTACGCCGAGCCATCGACCCACTCGTACGCGCGCGGGAGCGGCGCCATCAACTGCGTGGGGTCGTACGCCTCGGCCTTCACGGCTCCGCTCTCGAGGTCGGCCGCAAACGCGCGCAGCCGGGGCTCGGTGGAGTCCCAGGCGTCGAGCGCGGCCTGCAACGTGGGGGCGATGTGGGCGGCGCTCGCCCAACCAGACAGGTCCTTCTTCACCACGAGGAGCGTTCCGTCCCGGGTGCCATTGCGGAGCGTTGCGAGCTTCATGGGCGCTACATACACGTGGCGACCCGAGAAAGACTTGATGGAAAGCGTGGCGGACCTACGCTGCGAACTTCCGTCATGCCTGACGCGCCGGGGCTGTCCCCCGTTCACCGCATCATCGAGTGCTACACGCGCGCCGTCGAAGCGCTCGGCCTCGGTGTACCTCCCCTGTTCATCGAGCGCTGGGCGGTCGCCGTGCACCAGGCGCTCTCGTCACGCGCGCGCGAATTCCACACGCACCAGCACGTGCTCGAGCTCGTGCGCGACGCCGACGCCATCGAGACGATCGCCGCGCTGTACCACGACATCGTCTACGTGCAGGTCGACCTCGACGTGCCCACGCACTACGCGGAGCTGCTGCGGCCGTTGCTCGAGCGCGACCCCGAGACCGACCACGGCTGGCGGTTGTTGCCGCACACCGGAACGGATCCGACCGCGAAAGACGTGCTCCACATCTTCGGGTGCAAGCCCGGGCAGGTGCTGACGCCGTTCACCGGCTTGAACGAGCTGGCCAGTGGCCTCGTCGCCGCGAAGGAGCTCGAAGGTGTGCTGGCGCGCGAGCAGATCCTCGCGGTGCTGGCCTGCATCGAGGCGAGCATTCCGTTCCGCGATGGGGAAGCAGTGCAGCTGCGAGACCGCCTCACCGCGCTGGGCCTCGGAGCCGAAGAGATTGGCGTGATGGTGCGCCGCGCGACGCGACTGTCGAACAACGACGTCGGCAACTTCGCTGATCCCGACCCCGCGCGCTTCCTCGACAACACGTGGAAGCTGCTGCCCGAGACGAACCCCTCGCTGCACACGCCGACCACCTACTCCGTTCGGGATTACCGGGTGGCGCTGATGAAGATGGAAGGCTTCTTGTCGAAGCTGCCTCCGTCGCGCGTGTTCCACACGTGGGGTGGTGAGCCGCCCCTGGCGGAGCATCAACGCCGCATCGACGCCGCCGCGCGCAACATCGATCTCGCCGTGCGGTACATGCGCTGCAAGCTCTACAGCTCGAGCGTGGTGGAAGCCCTGGCGTACGAGTCGGGCGGTGATGGTCCCCTGCCCTACTTCGTCGGTGGAACTCCGGAGGTCGGTCAGCCGGTGATGAAGCGGCTCGAGCAGTATTTGCCGGCTCCCAAACCCGCGCCTGCTGATCAGGTCGACCCGATTCTTCGCCAACTGCTGCAGGGTGGACGCACGACGAGCTCGAGCTTCGACATGGCGCCGTCTCCCATCGCCGACTTCTTGTACGTCGCGCTCGGTGAGGCGCGGTTGATCAAGGGCTTCCACGAGGCGAAGTCGCTGTGGGAACAGAAGATCTCCCCGCGGATTTTCCTCTCGCTGCAGCCGCGCGACGAGATGCTCGCCATCGCGACCGCGTGCATGGAAATGGCGCCCACGCGCGCGGCGGCCATCGCTGAGCTGAAGAAGCTGCTCTGACCGCCTCAGCTGGATCTGCTTTTGAAAGCAGTTTGTGTGGTGTTCTATGCTTTTAAAAGCATGACACGCCGCAACGCCCTGATGACCAAGCCGCCTGCCGCCGTGGAGTCTGCGCTCACGCGCGTGGGGTCGAGCCTGAAGACTGCGCGGGTACGTCGCGGTTGGTCACAGGCGCAGATGGCCGAGCGCATCGGCACGGGAGTGCGCGCAGTCGCCGACGCCGAGCGTGGAAAGTCTTCGACTGCGGCGGTCGTCTACGTCGCGCTGTTGTGGGCGTTGGGCCTGGAGCACGAGTTCACGCTGTTGGCGGACCCCACTCGCGACGAGGTCGGCAGAACGCTGGCAGCGCGTCGCGAACGCGGGCGTGCCGGCGCTGCACGCGGAGTGGATCGTGACTTCTGACGCCTGCTTCGTCGCCATCACGCTTCCGGGTCAGACCGAGCCCGTCACCGCCGCGCGCTTCGAATGGGTCGACGGCGTGGGGCGGCTCGTCTACGGCACGCGCTACCTCGCGCGCACTGATGCAGTTCCGCTCGAGCCGGCGCTGCCGCTGAGCGAACGCACCTTCGAGACCGCATCACTCGGTGGACTCTTCGGGTCACTGCGTGACTCGAGTCCGGACTTCTGGGGCCGTCGCGTCCTGGAGCGCAACCTCGGTCGCGCGCCAATCGGCGAAGTCGAGTTGCTGCTCCGCTCTCCCGACGATCGCGCCGGTGCGCTTTCGTTCAGCGACACGAAGGAACCGCCGCCACCGCTGCGGCGGTTCAGCCGAACGCTCGACCTCGCACGGCTTCAGCGCGTCGCTGACCTCGTCCTCGAAGACGACGCCGAAGGCGACTCGGCTGAAAGAGAGGTCGAAGAGCTGATGCTGGTCGGCACCTCGATGGGTGGCGCTCGACCCAAAGCTGTCGTCGAGGATGAAGGCGCGCTGTGGCTCGCGAAGTTCAACCGCGCTGACGATCGCTGGAACATGGCGCGCGTCGAGGCCGCCATGCTTCGTCTCGCGCGGCTGTGCGGCATCGAAACGCCAGACAGCAAAGTGCTGCGCGTCGGTGCGCGTGACGCGTTGTTGGTGCGTCGCTTCGACCGACGCGAGACGACCAACGGACTTCTGCGCTCACGGATGATCAGCGCATTGACGCTGCTCGAGGCCGACGAAGATCCGCAGGGTCGCGCACGCTGGTCGTATCTCGAGCTCGTCGAGCGGTTGCGAAAGGTGAGCGCCGAACCGGCGCGCGATGCGCACCAACTCTTCCGGCGCGTGGTCTTCAACGCGCTGACCTCGAACGTCGACGACCACCCGCGCAATCATGCCTTCATCGCGTGGGACGCGGCGTGGCGCCTCTCGCCAGCGTATGACCTGACGCCCTTCCCCGCGGTGAGCCGAGAGCGCAGAGACCTCGCGCTCGTCGCAGGCCGCCACGGACGATGGGCGAACGCAGAGAACCTGCTCTCCGAGGCCGAGCGGTTCCTGCTCTCACCGAGAGAGGCGAGCCGCATCGTCGACTCGCTCGAGTCCATCGTCGCCCAGCGTTGGCGCACGCTGCTCCGCGCGGCCGGAGTCTCGGTCGCCGACTGCGAGCGGCTGGCTCCGGCGTTCGGTTACCCCGGATTTCGACTCGAGCCGTGAGCCGTCAGGGCGAGCACAGCGTCGGGTAGTCGAACTCGACGATCTCTCCGCTGCGCAGCGTGAGCCCGGAGAACGTCACCGCCTTGCGCGTCACGTCGTACGCCCAGTTGCGCCCGCCCTGCGGTGACATCTCGGGCACGCCCACACCACCAACCGTCACCACCGGCACCGAGCCCGGAGCAATCGGCGCGCGCAGCGGCAAGGTGTCGCGATCTCCGAAGAGCGTCGGCAACACCTGCGTCGTGATGAGCGACGGCGTCATCTTCGCCGAGCACACCTCGAGCGAAGCGCCGCCCGTCATCGCGACCGCCGCCACCTCGTCACCCGCGTTCATCACCGGGTCGTCGTACATGCAGCCCGACGGAGGCATCGCCGCGAGCGGACCGACATGGCTCCAGCTGAGCAGCTCGGGACGGTGCGAGCCCTTGATGGCCGAGAGCTGCGGCAACGCCACGCTCACCGGCGTCGACGATTGATCTCTCGCATCGCTCGCCACCATCACGTTGAACGACGCGCCCCGCCGCAGGAAGCCACGATTCATTCCACCCGCCGTCACGTTCGCGCCCGTGAGCGCCGTGAGCACTGGCGAACGGAAGGCTTCGGCCGCCGTGCTCGGCGCACCACCGAGCATCGCCGACAGCGGAGACACCGGAGAGAGCTCGAGCTCGACCCAGCTCGATCCGCCGACGTCACGAAGCCGCGCAGTCGCAGCATCCGCATCCATCGCGCCCACGCGCACCGAGCGCGCGCGATTGGTCGCCGCGTCGATGAACGCCTGCGCCTGACCCGAGAGCCCCGCCCACAGCGGGTCCATCGTCGAGGTCATGTCCTGCACCAGCAACGCGTCGGCGCTGGTCGGCATCACGAACCGATCTCGCTGCCGTCCCGTCGTCGTCGCCGCACCACGCAGCGGCGCGAGCAACGCCTTCGTCCCGCCTGCCGGGATCATCACGTCGAGCTCCAACGCGCCCGCGAACGTGCCTTCCATCGTGGGGTCGAAGCGCACGCGCACTGCGTCGGGCACGAACGTCTGCGCCATCACGCGGTTGCCCATCGGCGTGCCCTCGAAGGTGAACGCTCCGTTTCCCGTCAGACGCGCACCGGCGAAGGTCACGTCACCCGTCGCGCAGCGATTGCCAACGCCGAAGCTCTGCACGCGCGGTCCACACGAAGGACCCGCGCTCCCGAAGTCGAACTGCTCGGGGAAGAGGAACAAGCAGCCGTCGTCACTCGACGCCTCGAGCGGAATGCTGCGAATCGGAGCGCTGCTGGCGTTCACCGAGTACCGCAGCTGCGGGAACACCGACATCCCGGGCGCGGTGGTCGGCAGGTACTCGACGTCGATCAACTTGCGCTCACCCGGCTGCACGGTGAACGACGACGGCGCGTGGAAGTCGGTGCTCCCGTCGATCCACAAGCCCTGCACGAAGCACGGCGAGAGCGATTGATTCTCGAGCACCAGGGCCTGCACCAACGGCGTCGGAGCGCGCACCGGCCCGAACTTCAGCGCCTGCGGCTGCTGCAACACACACTCTGATTGCGGGCGGAGCTGTCCGCGAACTTCGACGCGCACTTCGGGCACGAGCATGTCGTCGGTGTGCAACACGAGCACCCAACGCCACGGACCGTTGCCGCTGGTCGGCGCGATGCGAATCGGCAGCTGCTTCTCCGCACCCGGAGCGAGCGCAAACGCCGCGGGCGCCGTACACGTGCCGTTGGCGAACGCTCCAAGACACAGGTCGGCGAGCTGCGTGCCCGCGCTCGCTTCGATGGTGATGGAGGAGACGTTGACGGTCGCGCCCATCGGGTTGCGATCTTCATTCACCACGACCACGCCCGTCGCGACCGGCAAGGTCTCCATGCCGATGCGCGGCACCTGCAGCTCGAGCGGGCCGGGATGCACGGCGATTCCCGCTCCGGCTCCGCGCGCGACGAGCGGCACTTCGAGCACTTCATCGGCGCCGTTCGCTCCGGCGGTGGTGGCGATCAACTTGCCCTGCACGGTGCCTGCTCCGAGCAGCCACGCCGAGAGCGGCACTTCGGCTTCACCCGGACGCCAGTTGCCCGCGGGGTCGCGCGTCGCCGCGGGGAGCTCGACCTGCGTGAGGCCCGAGCGGAAGTTGGTCGTCGGCCCGCCCGAAGAGGACTGCAGCTCGAGCGTCACCGTCACCGGACGAGAGAGCGCGTTGAGCAGCGTGGCGTTCGCGCTGGGCTGCGCAGGAGCGGCGACGGCTCCGAAGTCGACCGGGCTCGCCGACAGGAAGTGTTCGAGCACCGACGCACGCAGCGCCACGTCCTTCGGCGCGCAGCCACCACCGGGGTCCAATCGCCACGTGCCGTTCAGCTCGATCGCCGCGGTGCGTGCGGGCAGCTGCACGCGCGCGGTGAAGGCCTCTCCTCCGCCGACGTCTTGCGTGCCGCTCGGAGCCATCGTCGCGGGGAATTGAAAGGGAGCCGCGGGCGCTCCGACGAACACGTCGCGTCGCGTCTCCTGCACGGGGAAGTCGACGGACTTGATGAGCGACTCGCCGATGAGAATCGCGCCGAAATCCACGGTGTCGATCAACGCGCACTGCGAGCCTTCGTAGCGGCCCGTCAACGCGAGCGTGGCCAGCGCGGTTCCGCTCGGAGAGTTCACCGTGAAGGTCGCGCTGTCCTGACTCGAAGGGACGTAGGTGATGGCGATGGCCACTTCGGCGCCCTTCGCCAACTTCGTCGCGGCGAGCGTCGCGTTGAACGTGCCGTCGAGGGCCGCATCGCCGACGGCGACTTCCTGCATCGACTCGTTCACGAGATAGACGGTGCGCATGGTCGTCGCTCCGCGGCCGCCGAAGTCGAAGGCGGCGTTCTTTGCCTTCGAGCCGTCGGGCAGGCGGAAGACGAGCTGATCAGCGCTCGGTGGACATGCGCTGAGGAACACCAGGAGGACCAGCCACACGCGACCGTGCATGCGCGTGCCACATACTCCGGGGGCGCGATTGCTGTACACCGCGCGCATGAGCATTCCGGTTCCTCCCGTTCCTTCGTTTCCGCCCGCCGAATTCACCCTCACGAGCGTGAAGGGCCTGAGCGCCGCGGGAGTGCGCGCCGGAATCAAAGCGAGCGGCAACCCCGACGTCGGGCTCCTCGTGAGCGAGACGCCGATGAGCGTCGCGGGCCTCTTCACGCAGAACCACTTCGCCGCCGCGCCGGTGACGTTGAGCAAGCAGCACCTGGTTCGCAGCCAGGGTCAGGTGCGCGCGGTGGTCATCAACTCCGGCAACGCCAACGCGTGCACCGGTGCGCAGGGAGAGAAAGACGCGCTCGCGATGTGTGAACAGGTGGCGAGCGCGCTCAAGTGCCCCGTCGAGCAGGTGTTGGTGTGCAGCACTGGCGTCATCGGCGTGAAGCTCCCGATGGACAAGGTGAAGAAGGGCATCGACGCGGCGCTCGCCGAGCGCGCGAGTGACGTCGAAGCGGGCCGTCGTTTCCTCTCGGCCATCATGACCACCGACGCGTACCCGAAAGAGGCGTGCGCGCGACACGACGCGGCCACCATCGCCGGCGTGTGCAAGGGCGCGGGGATGATCGAACCGAACATGGCCACCATGCTCGCGTTCGTCGCGACGGATTGGGATTTGCGCGCCGAGCAGTTGAAGCGTGCGCTGCCCACCATCGCCGCCACCAGCTTCAACGCGGTGCACGTCGACACGCACACCTCGACCAACGACACGTTCCTGTTGTTGTCCACGCGCGCAGTTCCGGCTCCGACCGACTGGGCGCGCCACATCGAGCCCGTCGCGCGACGTCTCTCGTGGCTCATCGCCCGCGATGGTGAAGGAGCGACCAAGGTCACCACCATCGAGGTGACGGGCGCGGCGAACGAAGAAGCAGCGAAGGCCATCGCGAAGCGCGTCGCGGCGTCGGCGCTGGTGCGCACCGCCATCTTCGGCAACGACCCGAACTGGGGCCGCTTCACGAGCGCGGTGGGAAATGCGCCGGAAGTGCGTCATCCGCGCGAGCTGACCTGCGTGCTGCAGGGCATCGAGGTCTTCAAGGCCGGAGAGCCCACCGCGTTCGATCGCTCGGCTGCCTCGAAGGCGATGGCCCTGGAAGACGTGAAGCTCGAGCTCAAGCTCAACGACGGCCGCGGCAAGGCCATCGTGATGACGTCGGACCTGGGCTACCGCTACGTGCAGGTGAACGCCGAGTACACGACGTAAGACGTCTCGGGACTTCGTCGCGAGGGAACGGCGCTCAACATCGCGTCGTCACATGAGATCGCTCGGGCACGTGCGCTGCACACGTCGGCGCGCATGAACTTCGCGCTCAAGTCGCTCTCTCCGGTCGTCGTCGCTCTCTCGCTGTCCGCATGCAGCGGTGGAGGAACGCAGAAGGCCGACGTCGACGACAAGGTCACTTCGATTCAGACCCCGCACACCAAAGCGGAGTGTGAGGAATTGGCGAAGAAGACCGCTCCCAAGGGCAAGTGCGGCCACACCATCTGGTTCTCGCACCACCTCGGTGAAGTGAATCAGCGCATCAAGGACCTCGAGACCTTCACGCCCGGCCGCAAGTACCTGGTGCACTCGTCGAACTACGACCATCTGCTCTACGCGGTGTCTCCGAGCGCGCGGACGAAGTGGCTGTCAGGCGCGAACGCCGAGGCCTTCGGCGAATGCCCCGAACTGCAGACCGCGTACTGCAAGCTCGCCACGCTCGCAGAGGAGAAGATTCCGCTCTACCCCGCGAACACCAAGGCGTACCCGAACAAGGACTCGGGCGACTTCAAGTTGATGAAGGGGAAGATCAAGGAGCTCTCAGCGCACTCGATCTTCTACATGGGCATCGAGGAAGAGAGCTGGCTCATCGAGAAGAACGGGCTCGGCATTCCGACCGCTCGCTACAAACACGGCATGGCGTGGGTTCGTTACGCGCCCGACGATCATCCGTTCTGCCGCGCGTACTACATCAACCTGATTCAGGACTATTCGGGCGGCGGTTCGTACGGAGACACCTACGCCAACTTCATCGAGGACACGCTCGTCGGCTGTCCGGAGAAATGACCAAAGCCCCTGGGGCGACGGCGTTGGTCAGCGCGCGAACTTCTCGAGCGCTTCCTTCGTCTGCTCGCCGCTGATGCGCTTCGTCTCTTTGCCGCCGACGTAGAGAACGAACACGGGAACGCCTTCGATCTTCTCGCGCGCGGCGAGCGCTTCGCTGGCGTCGATGTCGACCTTCAGCACCCTGGTGTCCTTGAGCACCAGCGACTCGACGACCGGCGCCATCTTCTGACAAGGCGTGCACCACGGCGTCTGGAAGTCGACCAGCACGCGCTTCTCGTTCTTGAGGAGGGTGTCGAAGTTCTCGGGCGTGGTGACTTCTCCGCTGACCGCGGCGGTCGCTCCACTCGCGTCGACCGGGAGCCCCGCGGCCTGCCACGCCCTGATGCCGCCGCTCAGGTTGTA
>JAEUJS010000403.1 GCA_016792935.1 Archangium sp.
CACAACGGCGTCGACTACCACGCGCCGATCGGCACTCCGGTCTGGGCGGTGAGCGATGGAAGCGTGGTGCGCGCAGGTTGGGACGAAGGCGGCGGGAACATCGTGTGCATCAAGCACGTGATGAGCTTCGAGAGTTGTTACATGCACCTCTCGAAGATCCTGGTGCGCAACGGTCAGCGCGTCGATCAGAAGGCCGTGCTCGCCGAATCGGGCAACACCGGCAAGCTGACGACGGGGCCGCATCTGCACTTCGGCCTCAAGCGTGGTGGCAAGTGGGTGAACCCGCTGAACCAGAATTTCCCGCGCGCCGATCCGCTGCCGAAGGCGTTGATGGAAGAGTTCAAAGCGTCGATCGCCGATGCGGCGACGAGGCTCGCAGCGCGCTCGGTCGCTGGCGTCGCGCACTGAGTCGCGCAAGGGCGAAATCGCGAGCGCTCGAAGTGGCTTCGTTTCGCGTCGCCCTGCGAGGGCAGCTGAACTAGAGCCGTGTCATGTCCTCTCTCGACGCCCGTGCTGGAGCGAGTCCGGAAGCGCTGCGCCGTGCCTTCACCGATCACATCGAGTTCACCCGTGGGAAGAACTTCGATTCTGCCGGCACGTGGGATCGGTACACCGCGCTGGCGCTGACGGTTCGCGATCGCCTCGCCAAGAGCTGGGTGAAGACCGCGCGCCGCTACTACGCGCAAGACGTGAAGCGCGCGTACTACCTCTCGGCCGAGTACCTGCTCGGTCGCGCGCTGGGCAACAACCTCATCAACATGGGGCTGTGGGACTCGACGCGCGAAGCGCTGCGTCACCTCGGCGTCGATCTCACCAACCTCCTCGAGATGGAACCCGACGCGGGGCTCGGCAACGGTGGTCTGGGCCGCCTCGCGGCGTGTTTCCTCGACTCGCTGGCGACGCTCGACATGCCCGCCGTCGGCTACGGCATCCGCTACGAGTTCGGCATCTTCAGCCAGGACATCTTGAAGGGGTACCAGGTCGAGCGCGCCGACGAGTGGCTCAAGTTCGGCAACCCGTGGGAGATGGTGCGGCCCGATCGCATCGTGCCCGTTCGCTTCTACGGTCACGTCGAGCAGACCCAGTTGCCCGACGGTCGCATGGCCTCACAGTGGGTCGGAGGAAAGACGGTGCTCGGCGTTCCCTGGGACACGCCGATCGCGGGCTACGGCGCGAAGACCGTCAACACGCTGCGGCTGTGGCAGGCCCGCGCGAGCGCCGAGTTCGACTTCGCGCTCTTCAACGACGGCGACTACGAGCGCAGCGTCGTCGAGAAGAACGACTCGGAAGTGATCTCCAAGGTCCTCTATCCGAACGATCAGAACCAGGCGGGCAAGGAGCTGCGGCTCAAGCAGGAGTACTTCTTCGTCGCCTGCTCCATCGCCGACATCATGCGGCGGTACCTGAAGACGCACACCGACTTCGTGAACTTCCCGAAGAAGGTCGCGATTCAGTTGAACGACACGCACCCGGCGATCGCGATCGCCGAGCTGATGCGGGTGTTCCTCGACGAGAAGAAGGTGCCGTGGGACGAGGCGTGGCATCTGACGCAGCAGACCTTCGGCTACACGAACCACACGCTGCTGCCTGAGGCGCTGGAGAAGTGGCCGGTGTCGCTCTTCGAGCGCTTGCTGCCGCGCCACCTGCAGATCATCTACGAAATCAACGCGCGCTTTCTCCGCGCGGTGCAGATCCGCTGGCCGTTCGAAGAGCAACGCATCGGTCGCATGTCGCTCATCGAAGAGGGCAAGGAAAAGCAGGTACGCATGGCGTACCTCGCGGTGGTCGGCTCGCACTCGGTGAATGGAGTGGCCGCGCTGCACACCAGGCTGCTCCAGCAGGACGTGCTCACCGACTTCGCGGAGATGTTCCCCGAGCGTTTCAACAACAAGACCAACGGCGTGACGCCGCGGCGGTGGCTGCTCTCGTGCAACCCGCGGTTGTCGTCGTTGATCACCGAGGCGATCGGTCCCGGGTGGGCGAAGGATCTCGACAAGCTCACCGCGCTCGAGAAGTTCGCCGAAGATCCCGCTTTCGTTCAGAAGTTCCGCGACGCGAAACACGCCAACAAGGTCGACCTCGCGAATCACCTGCGCGACGTGATGTGGACCAACCTCGACGCGGGCGCGATCTTCGACGTGCAGATCAAGCGACTGCACGAATACAAGCGGCAGCTGCTCAACGCGCTCCACATCGTGCATTTGTGGACCAAGGCGCGGAACGACCCGAAGGCGTTGATTCATCCGCGCGCGTTCTTGTTCGGAGCGAAGGCGGCTCCGGGGTACCGCACGGCGAAGATGATCATTCGCCTGATCACCGGAATCGGCGAAGTGGTGAACAGCGACGCCGCGCGGACGGGTTTGCGCGTCAGCTTCATTCCCAACTACCGCGTGTCGCTGGCGGAGCGGATCATTCCCGCAGCCGACTTGAGCGAGCAGATCTCGACGGCCGGCATGGAAGCGTCGGGCACGGGCAACATGAAGTTCGCGATGAACGGCGCGCTCACGGTGGGCACGCTCGACGGCGCGAACATCGAGATCCGCGAGTGCGTCGGCGCCGAGCACTTCTTCCTCTTCGGTCAGACGGCCGAGGAGGTCGCGACGACCAGGGCCGGTGGCTACAAGGGCCGCGAGATCTACGAGACGAACCCGGCGGTGAAGGAAGTGCTCGATCTGATCGCCTCGGGCTTCTTCTCTCCGGAAGACCGCGGGCTGTTCAAGCCGCTGGTCGACTCGTTGCTCAACGACGATCGCTACCTGGTGCTCGCTGACTTCGACGCGTACGTGAGGGCGCAGGAAGACGTGGCGCGGCGCTACTGCGACCCGAAGGCGTGGTGGAAGTCGGCGATCCTCAACGTGGCGCGCATGGGCTTCTTCTCGTCGGACCGCACCATTCGCGAATACGCGAAGGACATCTGGGGCATCGCGTCGATTCCGCCCGGCGGCGACGAGTAACCACGGAGTTCAGGGTGGCGAGATCACCCGTCGCGGCACGCGAAGGTCGGTCAACGAGCCGTCGGCGCGGCGCACCGACATCAGCACCCACGTGCCTTCCTGTCCGCGGATCAACTCCACGCCGCCGAGGAAGCCGAGGTTGCTCGTGAGCTGGCCTTCGATGCTCACCACGGCGTCTCCCGCGACGAGACCGACTTCGCTGGCGCCGCCACCGGCGATCACCTGCGTGATGACCAGCACGTCTTCCCTCGCCTGCAGCACCGCTCCGATGCCGACCAGCTCGAGGCGCGGTTGCTCTCCCTGAGCGAGCGGCGTCAGCAGAACCTCGATCGGCCCTCCGCTCTTCCCTGCTTCGACTTCGACCGACACCAGCCGGGCGTGATGGCCTTCAGCGGCGAAGAAGAGCGAGCGACGCCCCGGCTTCAGACCTCCGAGCGTGAACGAGCCATCGTCGGCGGTGCGTGTACCGGCCGCCGCGAAGAGCGACTCGTTGCTCGATTCCAGCGACACCGCAGCACGCGCGAGCGGTGAACGCGATTTGCGATCGAGCACCTTGCCGGTGAACGCGCCTCCCGGACGCAGAATGAAGTCGGCGCGCGCGTCGAGCCCTTCACCGACGCGAACTTCCTGCGAATCAGAAGGCGCGAACCCGAGCGCCGTGACGCTGACGTTGAACACGCCGCTCTGCAGATTCTCGAGCGCGTATTCGCCGCGTGCATCGAGGACGTGACGACTCTCCCCTTCTCCCTCGGCGATGGGCCCGCGTTTCTCGCGGAACGTGACGGTGAAACCGGTGACGGGCTGGCCCTTCTCGTCTTGCACGCGACCACGCAGCTTTCCGGACTCGCCGACGCGCAACGTCACGGGCTCTCCGCGCGTCTCGGCGAGGTTCGATGACCGGGTGTAGTTGCGAGCCTGTACGAGCCACGGCCCCGGTCCCTCGACCTCGAGATCGAGCGACGCAGGTGCGCTCTCGACGCGTGCCACTTCGAGCGGCCCCCAGCGCGTGTCGCGCCAGGCGATGACGGTCGCTCCATAGAGCTCGCCGCGCGTGCTCTCGACTTCGACGTTGACCTCCAGCGTGACGGACTGGAGCGACTCACCTGCATCGGGACGCTCGAGCACGATGGTGAGCTCGCCAGTCACTTCGATCGCGAAGTCCATGCGCGTGACCTTCGGTACGAAGCCGTCGGCGCGCGCTTCGATCAACGCGCCATCGCGCGCACTGAACGTGAACCGGCCCTCGGCATCGGTGACGAGGCGCACGGCGGCGGCGTCGTCATCGGACGAGATGGTGATGCGTGCTCCGGCGATCGGCTTCTCGTCGGAGTCGAGCACCAGCCCGCGACGCGAGACGCGAGGCACGAGTGGAATCACCAGCCCGGCCGCGCAGGTGCCCTTCGACAACACCATCGAGACACCCTCGCCCGGCGAGCCGAACGGGAAATACCCCTCGGCCTCGACCTCGAGGAGCGTCATGCGATCCCACAGCGCGCGCGCTCCGAAGCGCCCCTCGGCGTCGGTGTTCACTTCCAGCGACGGCCAGAAGCGAAGTCTCGCGTCGGCGATGCCCTTCTGCGTGACGAGATCGACCACGCGGCCCTCGACGCAGCGCTCGCTGCTCTCCTTCGCAGGCACGACCTCGGCCGACGGAATCGGAGCACCGCCGACGCTGACCCATTCCCGCTTCGGTGCGATGGGCTTCGCAGGTCCTGCTCCAGCGCCTGGCAGCGATGAGCTCGGCTCCGCGCCGATGCCCAGCCGCTCGATGAGATTGAGCGCGATGATCGCCAACACGATCACCGCCAGGGCGGCGATGAGCGCGCGCGTGAACTTCTTCACTCGAGCACGAGCCAACCGAACCGCGGGAGCGCGTGGAAGTCGCCGACGAACAGCGGCGAGAACGACTGCCCTTCGATGTTCGTGCGACGCGCCATGTGCTCGAGGCGATACGCGTTGAAGCGCCAGCGATCGCCCTTCTGCGGCGGGACGTGCGGCACCGAGTTCAGCTTCGCGATGGGGATCTGCATCTCCGCGTCCCAGTATTCGTCGGGCTGATCGTCATCGAGCGTGCCCTTCAAGAACACCGCGCTCTTCATGTCGCTCTCCCACTTCATCGCTTCGGGGAGATCGCTGCGGCGGGCGACGAAGCTCGCGTCGAAGTTCACGTTGTGCGGAGAGACCTGCAGTTCGTTGTACGTCGCGCCGTTGCCGTCGGCGTCGATGAACACCTCGACCACGTCCTCGTTGTAGATGGGGTCGTCTTTCTTCATCAGCGTTCCCCACAGGTCGGGATCTTCGGAGTGGAACGCGACGTAGAGGTTGGTCTCGTCCCACAACACGCGGAACGTCGTCTTCCGCTGCGTGGGTCCGCCATCGAAGCTGCGCGTGAGCGTCACTTCTTTCGCGAGCGCCCACACTTGATCGTCGAGCTTGCCGTCGATCACCGGTGGCTTCGGCGCGTGCGGCGCCGCGTACTCGGGCAACGAGGCCTGCGGGCCCTCGATCTTCGGGCCCAGCACGCGGCCATCTCCATCGGACAACGCCGCGGTGTCGATCGGCAGACGACCGCGATCGTTCCAGAAGCCGAGGTACAGCCGCAGCGAGCCCTGGAACTGCGGC
>JAEUJS010000407.1 GCA_016792935.1 Archangium sp.
AGTACCGCAACGAAGATCGCATCACGGTCTGCTCGTTCGGTGACGCCGCCTCGAACCAGGGCGCGCTGCACGAGACGTTCAACATGGCGTCGAAGTGGAAGCTGCCCGTCCTCTACGTCGTCGAGAACAACAAGTACGGCATGGGCACCGACATCGCTCGCGTGTCTGCGGTCCCCGACATTCACAAGCGCGCGCCGGGTTGGGCGATGCGCGGTGAGTCGGTCGACGGGCAAGACGTGCTCGCGGTGTACGAGAAGGTGAAGGAGCTCGCGGAGTGGATTCGCGCCGGCAACGGCCCCGTGCTGCTCGAGGTCTACACGTACCGTTTCCGCGGCCACTCGATGTCCGACGCGGCGACGTACCGCACCAAGGAAGAGGTCGAGGAAGAGAAGCAGCGCGATCCGATCCTGCAGCTCGGCAAGGTGCTCCTCGGCAAGAAGATCACCCAGGCGCAGCTCGACAAGATCGACGAAGAGGAGACCGAGGTCGTGATGAAGGCGATGGCCTTCGCCGATGCGTCTCCGCTCCCGCCCGATTCCGATTTGTGGACGCACACCACCGTCGAAGAAGGCGAGCCCGACGTGAAGCCGCGTGAGCGCGTCCTCGGAGCGAAGGACGTGAAGTGGCCCGAGTTCCCCACCGACTTCAAGGTGACCTGGGATCTCGAGCCGAAGGGACCGCCGCAGCGCGAATCCGACAAGCCCGCGAAGAAGAAGGGAGCGGCCTAAGTCATGCCCGAACTCGCGTACCGTGATGCGTTGAAGGAAGCCCTGCAGGAAGAGATGGCGCGTGATCCGCGCGTGTTCCTGATGGGTGAAGA
The DNA here is from genome assembly GCA_016792935.1 of Archangium sp. GTDB lineage: Bacteria > Myxococcota > Myxococcia > Myxococcales > Myxococcaceae > Archangium_A. The sequence continues at coordinate 821 of JAEUJS010000407.1, forward strand.
GGTTGCTCGCTACGACGGCGCCTACAAGGTGTCGAAGGGCCTGCTCGACAAGTTCGGGAGTGCGCGCGTGGTCGATGCGCCCATCTCCGAGCTCGGGTTCGGTGGTCTCGGCGTCGGAGCGGCGATGGTTGGTCTGCGCCCCGTGATCGAAATGATGACGTGGAACTTCGCGATTCTGGCGATGGATCAGATCGTCAACAGCGCCGCGAAATTGCGTCACATGTCGGGCGGCCAGCTGCGTTGCCCGATCGTGGTGCGTGGACCGAACGGCGCCGGTGGCCGCTTGAGCTCGCAGCACAGCCAGGCGCTCGAGGCGAACTACGCGCACTTCCCGGGCTTGAAGGTGATCGCCCCGGGCACTCCGGCCGATGCGAAGGGTTTGCTCAAGAGCGCCATTCGCGACGACAACCCGGTCGTCTTCATGGAAGCCGAGCTGCTCTACGGTACCAAGGGCGAGGTCCCCGAGGGCGAGTACACGATTCCCATCGGCAAGGCCGACATCAAGCGTGAGGGCAGCGACGTCACGCTCATCACCTGGTCGCGCATGCTGACCGCGGTCGCGCTTCCCGCCGCGCAGCAGCTCGCGGACGCGGGCATCAGCGTCGAGGTGCTCGACATGCGCACCATCAAGCCGATGGATGAAGAGGCCATCGCGCAGTCGGTGAAGAAGACCAACCGCGTCGTCATCCTCGAAGAGGGGTGGGGCTACGCGGGCTTTGGAGCGCACATCTCCGACTTCATCCACCGTGAGCTGTTCGACGATCTCGACGCGCCCGTCGAGCGCGTGCACGGCGTCGACGTGAACATGGCGTACGCCGAGAATCTCGAGCGTCTGACGCAGCCCTCCGTTCCCCGCGTGATCGAAGCGGTGAACAAGGTCCTCTACCGCTGAAACCTCTGATTCAAGAGCCACACGACCATGCCCATCGCCATTCAGCTTCCCGCGCTCTCGCCCACGATGTCGGAAGGGCGCATCACCAAGTGGCTCAAGAAGGAAGGCGACGTCGTGAAGTCCGGCGACGCGATCGCTGAGTGCGAGACCGACAAGTCGAACCTCGAGATCGAGGCCACCGACTCAGGCACGTTGCTCAAGATCGTGGTGCCGGGTGGTTCGACGGCTCCCATCGGCGGCGTGATCGGTTGGCTCGGCAAGCCGGGTGAAGAGATCCCCGATGCTCCGGCGCCCGCTGCTGCTCCGGTCGCTGCTGCACCTGCACCCGTTGCAGCCGCTGCTCCGAAGCCCGTGGCCGTGAGCGCCGCACTGCCTGCGAAGCCGAAGCCCGCCGCTGCTGCGCTCGCTCCTGCTGCTCCGGCGGAACGCGTTCGCATCTCTCCGCTCGCGCGCAAGATGGCCGAGACGCAGGGCATCGACTTCGCGCACCTCGCGGGCTCGGGCCCCAACGGCCGCATCATCAAGCGTGACGTCGAAGTGGCGATGACGGCTCCGGCGAGCGCGAAGGGCGCAGGCGCGAAGATCTTCCGCGCCACGCCGGGAATTCGTCAGGCGCCCGACAACCTGCCCATCACCTCGATGCGCCGCGTGATCGCGCAGCGCCTCACCGAGGTGAAGCCGGGCGTCCCCCACTTCTATTTGACCATCGACGTCGAGATGGATGCGGCGCTCAAGATTCGCGAAGAGGCGAAGGCGCAGGAGCTGAAGGTGTCGGTGAACGACATCGTGGTGAAGGCGACCGCGATGGCGGTGCGCCGCTTCCCCCGCATCAATCAGATCTTCGCCGGCGATCACCTCGAGCAGCTGCACACGGTCGACGTCGGCATCGCGGTGGCGATCGAAGACGGCCTCATCACGCCGATCGTTCGCGACGCCGATCAGAAGGGCATCGCCGAGATCGCGGGCGAAGTGCGTGAGCTCGCCGATCGCGCGAAGAAGAAGGCGCTCAAGCCCGACGAGTACACCGGTGGTTCGATCACCGTGTCGAACCTCGGGATGTACGGCATCGACAGCTTCGTCGCGATCTTGAACCCGCCGCAGGCCGCGATCCTGGCGGTCGGTCGCGTCGAGCCCAGGGTGGTCGTGCGCAAAGCCCCTGGGGGCGACGCCGATGGGGGAAACACGGATCAGATGGTGATCCGCCAGATGATGTCGGTCACGTTGTCCGGCGATCACCGCGTGATCGATGGAGCGGTCGGCGCGCAGTACCTGCAGGAGCTGCGCAACCTCCTCGAGCATCCCCTCCGCCTTGTCTTCTGACCTCAGGGTCGGGGTGTTGTTGCTGCTTGCGGCCTGCGCCACGCCCGGCGCAGGTCAGGGCGGCGCGAAGTTCAACGAGGCCGACGCACCCACGCTCGATCCCGCATCGCTCTTCGCCGTCTGCTGGCCGCAAGACGCGCTCTCGTCAGCGAAAGTGACGCTCACCTTCTACAGCGCGACCGACGTGAACTTCGCCGCCGGAGAAGGCGCCTCCAACTCCACCGCGCGCTGCATTCGCGAGCTCGCCACGAGCGTGAAGTGGCCGACGTTGCCCAGGACGCTCGACGTGTCTCCGAAGACGCAGCCCATCGACGGCTGGGCAGTGACGGGCTGGGTGAAGTTGCTCGCGCCGTCTCGCTTTGGCCCCGAGCGCGGCCTCACCGACCCC
>JAEUJS010000409.1 GCA_016792935.1 Archangium sp.
GCGGGCACCGTGACGTTCGATCGCGCAGTGCGCCCATCGACGAGACTGCGAGCGCCGTTCGCTCGCGCATGGCGCAGGCTCCCATCGACGCGAGTGCGAGCGTGGTGAGGTGCCCGCGCCTCGTCGAATCGCTCCCGCTCATCGCGCAGTTTCCCTCCGCGGAACGAGCACCTTGAATTCGGCTCGCGTTCATGGCGCCGGCTCCCAGTCGAGCAGCGTGCGGTACGCCTCGAGCAGCGCCGGAGTCGTCGAGGGCCCCAGCGAGTTGGTCTCCTCGTAGTGGTCGCCTGGAGCCTCATCGAACCACGGACGCTCCGGGTGGAGCCGGTAGTCGTACGCGGGGATGAGGTAGCCGAGCTCGTCATTGGCGAGGCCCACGACGCAGCGGTATTCGCCGCCGAGCTGGTCCTTGAGGTACGGCCCCGTCGGCGCGCTCGAGAGGTCAGGCGGCGCCACGTTGTTGGGCTTCACCTGCGCGTGCCCGAGCGCGAACTGCGCGTCGTAGCCAACCGCGAGCTCGGGCAGCAGCTCCCCGGGCACGGCGAGGAAGCGCACGTTGCCGAGCTGGACCTTGGCGACCTCGGTCTTCACGTGGGGAAAGTTCGCTTCGCTGATGGGCTTGATGGGGTCGAAGTCGTAGAGGCGGCGATTGATGAGATGGAACGCCGCGAACGCGAGTTGGTAGGCCTCGTTCTCGACGCGGAGCTTCACCGTCTGCGCTCCGAACGCGAGCGGTGGGTCGGGCACCTCTTCAGCACCCGGAAGCGCATTGAGCGCCGCCAGCGCGACGCGCTCTCCGACGGCGCGTGCCTTGGCGAAGGTGCGCCCGCCCGTCGGCGCGCCCGAGACGTCGGCGACCGTGGCGTGCAACGACGACTGCATCCCGCCCACGCTGCCCTGCAAGAAGACACACGTCCCACCGGCGCCGGCGGCGAGCATGCGTCCCTCGGAATCGAAGACGCCGCGTTCCATGGCCTCGCGCAGGGCCCACACGAAGTCGGCCGACGCGAGGTTGTTGGTGTCAGCGAGCGTCTCGGGGTGGTTTCCCCAGCTCACGATGGTGCCGAAGACGAGGTCGCCCTTCGTTTCGACCAGCTTCAGCACGGTGATGGTGTCGTCGTGAACGAAGGGGTCGCGCTGGTCGATGACGACCTGGTTGGCGACTTCGCCGAGGCGCGTCTGCGTGACGAAGAGCCTGGCTCCCCGGAGCGAGGTCTGCGCGCTGACCACCGCGTCGGCGACGCCTTCCACCACCACGTCGGTGAACCACGCCTCGTCGACACCGCGTTCGGGAACGAGCGCTTCCCGAATGCCCCACTGGCCCATGGTGTCCGGGGCCTCGTGGGTGTGGGTGCTCGACACCAGCACGTAGTCGATGGCGCCCGCGGGCAGTCGTTCGGCGACGCGTTTGCGAATCCGCTCGACGTCGTCGCGGAAGAGCCCCACGGCGTCGACCGACACGATGGCGAGGGTGACGTCACCGTTCTGGAGCACGACCGCGCGCGCGTTCGGCGCATCGTGGATGCCGTCCATGATGGCGTTGTTGCCGAAGCCAGCGAGCGTGAAGCCCTGAAACACGCCGTCGCCTTCGCTGCCGTCGGCGTCAGGGCCGGGGTAGCCGGGGTCTGCGGCGCAAAGGTGGTCGCGCCCACAGTCGAGGAACCAGTCGGGCTTCTTGTCTCCTTCGCTGCCGTCGGCGTCGGGAGCGACGTACCCTGGCTCGCCGTAGCACCGCGCATCACGCCCGCAGTCCTTGAAGGCTTCGGGGCGCAGCGCGCCGCACCGGGGCACTCCGTCGCTGCCCAGCGGAGAGCCCTCGGGGCAATCGCCGGTGCGCTTCAAATACTCAGGACGCGGGCGCTCCCAGCCCTTCGGCGCCAGGCTGACCGCCGCCACACCGGCCTGAAACGCACCGCTCGCACCGCGTGCGCAGTCGGGTCCGGGGCAGGCGCGTTCAGGCGGAGTGCCCTTGCTCTTCGTCGGAGCAGGTGGGCACGCGAAGACGAAGAGCGACGCGCAGAGAGCGACGAGCCGACTCGACGGCTGACGTGAACCAAGGTCGAACATGCAGCGAATCGGTACCACTGCGCTGGTTCGCGATGGCGCCAGAGAGGTGCGCTGAACGCGCCACCACTCACTCGAGCCATTCGGAGAACACGAAGGCCCGGTCCTTCTTCGGCGCGTGGCACGAATAGCAGGCAGTCTTCTGGTCGATGGTCTGCGGCTGTCCCTTCGCGTCGAACGACAACCACCGCCAGCCACCGGTGTCCTTCGCGGCGGAGTCGCGCTGCATCACCGCCACCCACTTGAGCGGGCCTTCCTGGACCATGCCGTCCGCGTCCTTCACCTCATGGAAGGGCACGACGAGACGCGCGCCCTCAGGGTAGCCCTTGCCGGAGCGATAGGCGTCGAGCGCGAGTGGCTCGACGTACACGTGATGAAACCCGTACAGGCCGTGCGCCTTGTCGGGAATCACCATCGACTTGCTGTGCAGCCAGCGCCGGTATTCTTTGGGAAACGCGACTTTCGTCTCGGGGGTGGCGGCAGGCGGCCCGGCCATCACGAAGGTGGCAACAAGGGCTGCGGTGGCGACGAACAGACGGCTTTTCATGTGAGCTCCAGGGGCGCCGGAAGTGGCGTGGGCGCACTGTCGGCACAAGAGTGGGAAGGGTCTGTGACCGAGGTCACAGAGGCCACTCAGCTCGTATTCGCTGCGGCCTCGAGGGCGTGGCGGCGCACCACTCTCACCGCGCCACGCTCGAGCGCCACGACACCATCGTCGCTCAAGTTCTCGAGCACCCTGCTCACCACTTCGCGTGCCGTGCCCAGATGCTGGGCGAGCTGCTCGTGCGTCGTCGACACCCGGTCGTCGATCGCTTCGCGGAGCAGCACACCTGCCAGCCGGGCATCGACACGGCGAAACGCGACCTCACTCACCAGCGCCATCACCTCGGCGAGCAGGCGATGGAGCTGTGTGGCGACGAAGCGCTGTAGCTCAGGCTCGCTCGCGTACAGGTCGCGAAACGTCGAGGCATCGAGTTCACGCGCGATGGTGCCCGGGTCGGCAGCGACCGCTGCTGAGTACGGGGTGCCAGCGAGCAGCGCGGCGAGCGAGAGAATGCACAGCTCGCCCGGGCGCACGCGATACAGCGTGATTTCTTTCCCGTTGCTGGCGCTCTTGAAGACTCGCAGGGCGCCCCGCTCGACGAAGAGCAACGACTCACAGGTGGCTCCCTCGACGAGCACCGGAACGGCTGGCGCCAGCGTGCGCGTGCGCAGGCGTTGCTCGAACCGTGCTCGCCCTGCCTCACTGAGTCTCGTCGCGAAGTCGAAGGACACCTCACGACCCTACTGCCACCCACCGTTCCAGTTGCGACCGATCGGCAGTCAGCTCACCGCGGCAACACCGGTGAACGCGCCAACGTTCGGTCATTCGAGCCACTCTGAAAACACGTCAGGGGACGGTGCAGTCGCCGCGAGGAAAGGTGCAGGCTCCGAATGCGTCGCAGCTGAAGCTCTGGCACATGGTGCCGGACGTACAGGGCATGCCACCGCCCAGCCGCGCTCTGCAGGTCGAGCTCGCGTCTTCGCAATAGGCGCCGAAGGTGCATTGAGTGTTCTCGCTCAAGGCACATCTCGCACCGAGCGGCACGGTATCAATGCAGCGGAAGGGCGCCGTACCGCGGTAGCAGGAGCCACTGGCGCACTCCGAGTCGTTCTCGCAGTACCCACCGCGCGGCGCGAGACGCGGTGTCGCGCAGAGCCTCGACTGGTTACAGCTCAGCCCAACGACACACGGAGCTTGAGCGCAACTCTCACCAGCCGACATGCGGGCTGCGCACTCGTTCTGGCTGTTGCAGTAGCGTTCGGGGCCGCACTCGATGCTGTCGCGGCAAATCGCATTGAGAGCGAGGTAGGGCAGGCATTGGCGCCCGTCGACGCAACGCTCGCTGCACAGCACACAGGTGCTGAGCGCGCGGCACACCTCGCCGAAGCAGCCCAGACCTACCTGACAATCAATGGTGCGACAGCTCTGCCCTTCGCTCGCCAACGGCCTGCACGTTCCCAGGGTGCAGCCACCACCGCGGCACAGCGCGCCCGCGTCGCACGCCTGCCCCTGCTCGACGATGTGGTAGCGCGAGCACACGCCCTGGCCCAGACCGGTGCACACGCGGCCCGGCGCGCACGCATGTGAATCGTCGCAGGGAATGCCGGTCGCGGGAGCAGCCGCGCAATGCTGGAGTTCGACGTGATCCGAGGCGCACTCGGCGGTGCGCGCGGCGAGCGCTCCGATGTTCTTCTTCGCGACGCACACGCCCGGGCAGGTGATTGCTCCGCAGAACGCGTCGGCGCCGCACTGCAAGTCGTTGGTGCACGCGCCACCGAGCACGACCTCTGCAAAAGGGAGTTGCTTGTAACGCGCGTGCACGCACTGCTGCGAATAGAGGAAGTCACCAAGAGTGCACGGCTCATGGGCACCGGTGAGTGGTGCCGCAGGCAACGCCATTCCACAGCGGCGGAGATTCTCGAAGACCGGGCCGCACGTGCCATCGAAGGCGGAGAGCGGCAGCGTCATCACCGCGCCGGTGGGCCCGCCCGACCCGCCGCCCATCGCGCCAGGGCCTCCGACAGAGACGCCACCGCCCGTACCGCTGGGCTGAACGCAGCCGCCGTTGAAGCAAACCTGCCCACCAACGCAGACATCACACAGGTGGCCTGCTGTGCCACACGACGCGGTGTTGGTGCCCGTCAGGCACAGCTCGCCCTGACAGCAACCCTGACAGGTCTGCTCGCATGTCGTGTTCGTCGTGCCGCAAGCCAGAAGCAGGAGCGTGGCGGACAGCGTGGCGCTTCGAAGCGTGTCGTTCATCCGGCTCCCGCTAGCAAGGCGGGCGTTCGAGAAGACGCCAATCGGATGCCCCGCGCGCGCCAAGCCTCCAGGTTCCAGAACTTGCCCGCCCTGCGGCTCCCCGGTGTTGCCCGCGAGCACTCACGTTCGCCACGAAGTCATGGAGCGCACGCCTTCTCGATCGCACCCTTCGACACGCCGCTGTCGAGCATCTGCGCGATGTCCCGGTCCGAACAGCGCGGGCCGTCGTCCGGTGTCGGCTGCGCTGGCGCCGCGGCCCGTGCATCGACGCGACACAGCACCATCCCCGGCACGAGGACGGTGCTCGAGACCGAGAAGGGAACCGGTGTCCCGCCCGCCACGACCCAGCCGGCGGGCACTTTGACGGTCTTGGGTATTTTTCCGGCGGAGACCTCGTCCCCGTTCTCAGCCCAGAGTTTCGCAGCGAAACACTCGGTGAGACGTCCGGGTTGCGCGGTCGCTGGGGTAGGTCCTTCGTGAGTGAGCGGTGTCGAGCGCCCAATCGACAGGAGCACGGCGAGCGCTGCAATCAACAATACGGTGGAGTTCAGTTCTTTCATCGAATTCCTCGGGGCAGCTACGGGATGTGAGGCGGCATCGCCTGCTCGGACCACGCCACGCCGTCCCAGGTCCACGTGTCGCCGAGCGCGGTGCCACCGCCGCCTCCGCCGAAGAGCACGAGCCGCCCGCGGACGGTGTCGAACGCGGCCCCAGCGCCATACCGCGGCGCGGGACGTGTCGTGGTCGTGCGTTGCGACCACGCACCATTCCATTCCCACGTCTGCGCGTGCGCTTGCGTGTTCGCGCCGAACCCCCCAAAAGAAACGACCACCTGCCGCGACGAGTCGTACGCCAACGCCCCACCGGTGGCGGGCGAAGTCGCGCTGGCGAGCGCCCACGCGGTGCCATTGAAGGTCCAGGTCGACTGCGTGTTGACCACCAGCATCGACGACCGTGCCACGTCCCAAGTGATGGTCTCATAGCGATTGATGACGCCCTGCGCGGGCGGCGTCACCGTGCGCCTCGCCCAGTTGGTCCCGTCGAATTCCCAGACCGTGGCACCAGCGTCGGCGAACAGCACGACGCGCTGGCGCACGAAATCGTACGCACACGGTGCACTCGCGGTTGGAGCGGTTGCCGTCGTTCGCTGCGTCCAGCTCGAGCCGTCGAATTCCCATGTGTCCGTCAGCGCCGACGCCGTCACGTCGATGCCTCCGAACAACACCACTCGCTCGCGCGCCGAGTCGTAGGCCAGACAGTGGGCATAGCGTGCCGACGGGCGCGTGCTCGTGGCGACCGCGAGCCAGTGCGAGCCGTCATTCTCCCAGGTGTCCTGCTCGAGACCCGAGGGCGTCTGCCCACCGAAGAGCACGGCGCGCCCGCGCCTGACATCGAACGCCAACGGCGTAATTCGCGAGGAGAGCATCGCTGGCCCGCCACCCGTTGCACCGCCACCCGTTGCACCGCCACCCGTTCCACCGCCACCCGTCGCACCGCCACCCGTTGCACCGCCACCCGTTACACCGCCACCGCCGCCCGTTGCACCGCCACCCGTTGCACCGCCACCCGTTACACCGCCACCGCCGCCGCCCGTCGCGCCTCCACCTGTCACGCCACCAACGCCCATCGCTTCACAAAGACCAAACGACCCACATCGCTGCCCTGCGAAGCAGACCTCACAGCGACTTCCGCTTTGGCCGCACGCGAGCGGCGAGTCGCCCTTCACGCAGCGCCCTTCGGAAGTGCAGCAGCCCGCCTCGCAGACCGCGGCGCACTCGCTCGTCAGCCCACACGCGGAGAAGACCACCGCCATTCCTGCGACGACGCCGAAGCCAGAACGTTTCATGGCGCCTCGGTACCACCGCCCACGGTGGTGAAGGCGCCAATGAGGTGATGCGATCGCGCCGCTCGTGGCAGCAGCGCGGTGGCGGTACGCGTGAAGGCCACGGCCTACGGAACGAAGGTCATCGGAAACTCCAGCTGCGTGTCTTGCGGGGGCGCCTCAAACGCGAACGGCCGCAGCGCCTCTTCGACGCAGACCCCCATGAGTTCCTGTGAGTGCTCGTCGCCTTCGACGACCTCGACGCTCGGAGCGCCTGCATTGCTCCGAAAGGAGACCCTCAGTGTGATGGCCCTCGGCGCCGAGGGCTCGGCCTGCCGCCAGCCCGCAAAGCAATCGTCGATGCGGGGGCGAACGCTGGACAGCGCAGCGAAAACCGAGGCCTCCCCCACAGGGGTGGTCGACCCCGACAGCACCCCGCGGTAGTCCGACCCCAGAGAGACTCGGTCTTGCTCCGGAGACGCTCCGCCTGGGGCGATCGGCGCTGCGCCCGCGTCGGCAGTGGCGAGCGAAGGTGTGCCCCACTGACTCGACGAGGGCGAAGCAACCGGGGCATCGATGGCCGGCGTCGGAACATCAACGTCAGTCGAACCATCAACGTCAGTTGAACTCAGCCACCCAAACGCCAGCGAAATCACCAGGCACGCCAAAGCGCCCGCCATGAGCCCGCGCTTCATCTCGCCCCGCTGCGGAAGTGCCTGTGCAGTTGAGAGCAACCGGCCATCGCGAAGTCGTCGACGTAGACGCAGGCCACACGCACCGTGGCGCAGTGGACCGAGAACCGCGAGGCGCCGACATCGTTCACTTCGCTGACTCGCTTCCGAGCGGCATGCACCGCAGCTCGTAGGTCACCTGGCGCCGATGTTTGGCGTTCTTCGCGAGCCAGCCCCACGCTGATTGGGCCGCGCGATCGCAGCGCGCGAAGAGGTCCGTCGGTGGCTCTTCACCCAGCGGCTCTTTCCCGCGCACCACCACCACCAGATGCAGTGGCGTGCGTTCTTCTTCGTTCGCAGCGAGCACCAGCGCGACGTAGGGCTCCATGAACGCCACCTGCGTCCCGCGCTTCCACCAGGTCGAGGTACCGAGGTCGATGGTCGCGGTGACACCGTCAGCGCGAATCGACGCCGAGACGTTCGGGTGCCTGCCAGACAGCTCCGTGGCAGCCCTGGCCAGAGGCCCCGGGCGCTGCTGAGCGAGGGCCGAAGACGCAGCGAGCAAGACGAACAGTGTCGAGCGAGTTGTCATGGGGCGCGTGAACGTGTGCGTGCCTGGAGTATTCAGAGCGCTCAGCCGAGAACTTCGCTGGCAACGCCGAGCCACCAGCGCGTCTGGGCGAGCCACGAAACGAACGGTGGAAAGGTGGCCGCGATGGGAAAGGCGGCCCAGACATAGGCCACGTGAATCCGCTGGCGCGTCGCGAGGTCCCACGCCGGTCCAACGAGCAGGAACAGCGTGGCCACGCCCCCCAGCCACTCGAGGCACTGCATCAGCGACAACAGCCGCGACAGGCCCGGGGGCAGCAACGCACCCAGGAGCGACATCAACATCAGCCGCTTGTGGGCCTGCGGGTACGCGCGAAACCACAGCGCGGCCGCAGTCAGCGTGAAGAAGGCCAGCACCGCGAGGACGCTGAAGAGCGTGAACGCACCAGCGCTCTCGAACTCGGCGCCAGCCAGTCCGCGATGACCGTGTCTGCCCGCCGACACGGCCGCTGCGACCCCGAGCACCAGCATCGTTCCCGCGAGCGCCGTCGCCAGCCAGCCCAGCCTCCGATGGAGCGCCAACCGCCCCCGCGCAGCGAGAACGGCCTGCGTCACGAAGAGCACCAGCCATGCGCTGAACGCCAGCGCATGAAGGTGGATGACGACGGGCACGGTGTGGCCCGCAGCCAGACGCGCGCCGTAGGTGCCGCCAAACCCGGCGACGATGATGACGCTCGCCACGAGGGACATCACCGTGAAGAAGCGGTGGTCTCCTGGCAACGTGGCGAAGCGCACGGCTCATTTCCACGAGACGGTGAAGACGGTTCCCAGCGGGCGAGCGTCGAACGACACCGTTCCCTCGGCCTTGAGCTGGTGGAGCGTCTCCAACATCAGGCCGCGCACGTAGGTCGGCATACCGCCCGTGGTGTTGAAGGTCAGCTCGACCGTGAAGGGCGACACCTCGCGAGCGGTCACCTCGGTCACGCTGTCGGCCGACCGGTAGTTCTGCGGCATGCGAAGCAGTGCGTGGCGCGCGCCCAAACGACGGAGAATGAACATCAGGCCCTTCCCCACGAGCGATTCGGCGAAGCCCACGAGCATCGCCCTCCCGACGTCTTCCAGCGCCGCGTCTTCGGACTTTCCGGGGCTCATTCGCTTCGCGGTCGCGCGCACCACCTGTGACCACGTCGCGAGGTCGACATCGCGGCAGCGGTGCACGTCGAGGCCCAGCGCCAGCAGCTCGCGGCTGAAGTCGATGCTCAGCAGCCCCGCGCGGGTGATGACGCGTTGAACGAAGGCCTCGACGGTGTGCCGGTAGATGACGCCGGTCGGTTTCGTCACGCGTCACCTTGTTGGTCGGGCGCCGGCGTGCGGCCCTGTTGGGCTCGCCAGGCAGAGGGGCTGAGCTTCGTCGCTTTGCGAAACATCGCGGCCAGGTGGCGCGGCGCGCAGCCGACCGCGTGCGCCACCTCCGACACGGTGAGCGTGGTGGTGCGCAACAGCTGCATCGCTCGCTCGACGCGAACGTCCTGCAAGACGTGCTGAAACGAAGTGCCCTGTTCCGTGAGCCGCCGCTGGAGACTGCGCGTCGACATGCGCAGGGCCCGGGCCGCGGACTCCAGGCGCGGCGTGCCAGGAGCGCTTGCACAGAAGGCGCGCACGTCGTGCACCAACATCGAGTCGCCCGCCCCCGAGGCAATCAAGCCTTCGAGCTCGTCGGCCACCTCGCTCGCGCGCGGGCATTGGAGCCACTGCAGCGCCGACGCCGAGTCGCGAAAATCGGCCCAGGCGAAGGGAAGGTGCGAGAGCAGTCTGATTCCCTCGGTGATGGCCTGGCCAACGCCGCCGTGGTGAACGAAGGCGATGGCGGTGAAGAGCTGCTCCAACCTCACGTGGTGCAGCTGCACGAACTCGAGGAGCTGGGCGATGACGGGCCCCTCTGCGGCGACGAGGCGGCGCGCGTCGAAGTAGCGCGGCAGCTTCTTGCCGAGGGGAGAGTCGAACGCCTTGAAGATGTCGAGGAGCGGCGCGAGGTCTGCAGGCGTGGGGGTGCCCCACATCGCGAGGCCCGCGACACTCTGGTTGACGTGAAACACCACCCAGCTCGACCCGGCGACGTAGCGCCCGGCCGGCGCAGCGAGGAAGTCGGGGATCGTCGTGGCACGCCTGAGGGGCATGTGCCGCCAGCATACCGTGACGGCTCATGAAGTGCGGGTCACTGCAGGCTCCGGCAGAGGAACGGAGTGCGTGTTCCCGCGACCAGCCCGAAGGTGGCGCACATCTCGCGCGGGTACTCGAGGCTGCCGGTCTCGTTGACCCACGCGCAGGTGGTGCGAAAGACACTGCCGGCGGGAACGTCGATGGGCTGCGAGAAGAGCGAGACGGGCGGCGAGTCGCGATACTCCGCTTTCCACGGAGTCACGTCGTAGAGGCTCTGCAGATGCGCAGCGTCTGGTCCCCACTCGACGCGGTAGGTCGCGCCGTGCTCGTGCATGTGTCCGCCGATGAGGAGCAGCTGGTACGGCTCGGGCGTCTGGCAATCGAAGGAGCGGTCGATGAGCCTCGCCGTGGGAACGACGAACTGCTCGAGGTTGAGCGCGAAGGGCGCGACCCACGTCGTCACCGAGGCGATGGGCACTCGCTTCAGGCGCACGACGTCGCGAACCAGAATCGGCTGCGACGAGGTGTTCACGTAGTGCATCTGCACCACGACGTTGGTCCCGGTCTTCAGCAGCGTGCCCTGACCAGCGGCGTAGTCGCCGACCGGAATCGCGATGGGCACGAAGTCGAGCATCTCGGTGCAGTCGTACGAGGTGCCTGCCCCGCGCGGGTGCGTGGTGCCGACGAGAATGACCTGGTGGCCGAACTTGCCCTGCAGGCTGGTGACTGCGGTGAAGGCCGCGTCAGCCTGGTCGTAGAGAAACTCGGTGCACACCATCTTCTCTTCGCCGGGGCTGATGACGTCCTCGGCGGTGACGAAGTCGATGAACGCCTCGTCTGGCGTGGGAACCGCGACGCGCACGTCTCTGGGCGGAGCAACCGGTTGCAAACAACCCACACTCAGGAGCGCGACGAGCGGTGAGAGCTTTCTCATGACGCCCGTGTAGCGACGCGCGCGGCAGCGATGGCGCCAATGAGGGGCGGCATCGCGCCAGACTTCAGCGGCGCTCGTAGGTCTGGCGGCCTCGTCCGTCCGAGTCGGTGACGATGAGCACGTCGGGATTTCCCGGGAGCACGCACGTTTGCCACTGAATCGGCACGCTGGCGTTGATGGTGATGAGCCCTCCGCCGTTGTCGGTCCACGTGGTCTGCGTGCTGGTCGGAACCGTCCTGGTGTTCGTGGTCGTGCAGTCACAGCCGGAACGACCACTGCTGGCGACCTCGCAGGTCGTGGGCACCGTGGTGTTGCTTCCGAGTTGATCGCAAGAAGTCACGCCGGGCAGGCATGCCTGAGGAAAGTTCGAAACGAAGGTACTGGTCATCGGCCCATCGGTCTGCACGAGCGTCGTTCCGAGAAAATCGAGCCGCCACCACCCCTGGATCGCGCTCGCCAGCACGCTGCCCGAGGGGCAGAACGTTCCGAACGGGTCGCTCAACTCGAGGCAACCCGCCGTCTGGAACCACGTGCCCTGGAGATTTCCCGTACACGGATTGAAGGAGCCGCACTGACCAAAGGTCGCCGCAATGGTGGGTGGCGTCCCTCTGTCGGGAAGCGTCACGCCGCCGCCGCCAGTGCCGCCGCCAGCTGCGCCGCCGCCCGATGCGCCGCCGCCCGATGCACCGCCGCCCGACGCACCGCCCGATGCACCGCCTCCCGATGCACCGCCTCCCGATGCACCGCCTCCCGATGCACCGCCACCCGATGCACCGCCACCCGATGCACCGCCACCTGCACCGCCACCAGATGCACGGCCACCACCTGCACCACCGCCGCCGCCAGTTCCGGAGCTGAATCCATTGGTGCACTGGCCGAGGGTGCACGATTGGCCGAGGTCACAGGCACTGCACGCCAAGCCCTGCGTTCCACAGGAGAGCGTCGAGCTGCCTGCTTCGCAGCGACCAGACGACGAACAGCACCCCGAACACGACTGCGGGCCGCACGGCGCAGGCTGGCCACATGCAGCGAGCACTGCGAGACAGCCGGCGGCGAAGAGTGAGCGCATGCCTCGCGTATGCACCAGCCGCACGTCCGCGCGGGCGCCAACGAAGTGGCCCGAACGCGCCACCGTCCGAGCACTCGCCGACGACCGTCACACGCTCGAAACTCGTCGCGCGCCTCACGGTTGTGGGATGCTCCTGATCAGTTTCGAGCTTCGGAGGGGTTTCTGGGAACCGAGACGACCAGGGCGCACAAAGAGATCGAAGTCGAACGCGACGCGAAATCCGGCCGGGCTTTCGTACGCGCAGTGCTCGCCGACCTGAGAGCGCTCGAGCGAATGCTCGCCGAGGGCCGCTTCGAGAAGGGCGTCAAACGCATCGGCGCCGAGCAGGAGATGTTCCTCACCGACGCGTCGTACCTGCCCGCCCCCGGCGCGTTGAAGATGCTCGAGAAGTTGAAGGACCCGCACTTCACGACCGAGCTCGGAGCGTTCCAGCTCGAGATGAACGCTGATCCGCACGTGTTCGGCGGCAGCGGCTTCTCCGCGCTCGAGAAGCAGATGAGCGACCTGGTGAAGAAGGCGTGGGATGCCGCCGACGCGCTCGGGCTCCACGCGGTGCTCATCGGAATTCTCCCCACCATGCGGCAGGCCGACCTGGGCCTCGAGAACATGGTGCCGTCTCCGCGCTACCTCGCGTTGAGCAAGGCCGTGCACGCGCTGCGCGGAAGTGACTTCGAGTTCTCGATTCAAGGCCTCGACGAGCTCGTCATCTCGCACGACTCGGTGATGGTCGAGGCGTGCAACTCGAGCTTCCAGGTGCACCTGCAGGTCGACGCCGACGACTTCGCGCACCAGTACAACCTCGCGCAGGTCCTCTCCGGCCCGCTGATGAGCGTGTCGTGCAACTCGCCGCTGCTCTTCGGAAAGCGGCTGTGGGCCGAGACGCGCATCGCGCTGTTCCAACAATCGGTCGACACGCGCACCAAGACGCAGCACCTGCGTGAAGCCGCCGCGCGCGTCACGTTCGGCACCCGCTTCGTCGAGAAGTCCATCACCGAGATTTTCCGCGAAGACATCGCTCGTTTCCGCGCGCTGGTCGGCACCGACCTCGACGAAGACCCGATGCAGGTGCTCGACAAGGGCGGAGCTCCGCAGCTCAAGGCCCTGCGTCTGCACAACGGCACCATCTACCGGTGGAACCGCGCCTGTTACGGAATCATCGATGGCGTGCCGCACCTGCGCATCGAGAACCGCGTGATGCCGTCGGGCCCGAGCGTCGCTGATGAAGTGGCGAACGCCGCGTTCTGGTGCGGAATGATGGTCGACTTCGCGAAGCGCTACGAAGACATCACCAAACACATCGACTTCGACCACGCGGCGGGCAACTTCTACACGGCCGCGCGCGAGGGCTACGTCGCGCCGATGTACTGGCTCGATGGCCAGGAAGTTTCCGCGCAGAAGCTGGTGCTCGACACGCTGCTTCCCTCGGCCGAAGCGGGCCTGCGCTCGCAGAAGGTCGCCGAGGCCGACATCAAGCGGTATCTCGGCATCATCGACGCGCGTGTGCGCAGCGGTCGCACGGGAGCGCGGTGGCTCACGGGCTCGCTGCACCGCATGAAGGACGAAGGCAGCGCCGGTCAGCGTGCGAGCGCGCTTGTGGCGGCGACGTTGACGCGGCAGCGTTCGGGCAAACCGGTTTCAGAGTGGGAGCAAGCACACTTGAGCGAAGCGGGCGCGACCAAGCACACCTACCAACGTGTCGAGCAGTTCATGACCACGGACCTCTTCACCGTGGAAGTCGACGACGCGGTGGATCTCGTGGCGCACATCATGTCGAGCGAGCGCGTGCGCTACGTGCCGGTCGAAGACAAGGAACACCGGCTCGTCGGGTTGATTTCGAACCGCGCGGTGCTGCGTTTCCTCTCGGCGGGCGGCCACACCAAAGACGTCAGCGTCTCCGAGTTGATGAAGAAGGACGTGATGAGCGTCACGCCGCACACGCTGACGCTCGAGGCGATTCACTTGATGCGGAAGAACCGCATCGGGTGCTTGCCCGTCTTGCAGGACGGAAAGCTCGTCGGCGTGTTGACCGAAGAGAACTTCCTCAAAATCGCCGGCGACTTGCTCGAAGCCCAGCTGCGCGAGTGAACGTTTCCAAGAAGGCGCTCAAGTCCGAGCTCACGGCGATTCTCGAGAAGACGCTCGAGGGTCTCGAAGCCGCGCACGCCGACACGCGTGAAGCCGCGACGCACCCCGAAGCGAAGCCCGAGAACGACAAGGACACGCGCGCGCTCGAGCAGAGCTACCTCGCGCGCGGCCAGGCGATGCGCATCGAGGCGCTGAAGGCCGGCCTCTCGGCCGTCGGAGCGATGTCACTCGCCGCGACCACCACCGCGAAAGCCGGAGCGCTCATCGAGGTCGAAGACGAAGACGCACAGACCGTTCGCTACTACCTCGCGCCCGAAGGCGGCGGCACGAAGCTGGCGAAGAACAGTGTCCAGGTGGTCACTCCGGTGTCTCCACTCGGAGCCGCGTTGATGGGCAAACGCGAAGGCGACGAGGTCGAGCTGACGCTCGCGGGCAAGAAGCGCGTTTTGAGCGTGGTGGGCATCACGTAATTCGCCTCGAAATTGCCCTGAAACTGACAAGGGCGTTGCCAGATCGACGCCGGTGGTGCGCTCGTGTCCGTGCCGACAATTCGGCATCGGAGGCAGCCATGACGCGAATCAACACCGCTGTCGGAGTGCACCCCTCAGTCACCTCTCACCATGCGCAAGCAGTTGTCGCGCAGGCGCCGACCGTTGCGCCGGCTGCGGTGCGGCCCAGCGACGAGTTCGTCCACGTGAAGCTGCGCGACGCTTCGGCGCGTTCCGCGATTCGTCGCCTCGAGAAGACGGCGGGCCGCGAGGTCTCGGCCGCTGAGTTGAACCGCGCCATCAAGGTCGGCACGGCTGACGTCGACGGTCAGTTCACCAACAAGGAGTACCAGGACTTCGCCGCCTGGGCGCTGCGCAACGCGGGCCGTCTCTCGACCGGCGCGAAGCAGGTGATGTCGCTCTACGCGAAGGCGGCCAGGGCCGCGCACGGCAAGCCGCTCTCGTCTTCCGAATACACGGGCCTGATGAAGGACCTCGCCGCGGTGAAGGACACGACCGCGAAGCCGACGAAGAAGACGGTGCTCGATGACCCCGAGCGCTGGTTCATCAGCCAGCGCAAGACGCGCGAATACAACTCACGCGAGGACAACGGCTTCGGCAACTGTGGGCCGACGAGCCTCACCATGATCGCCAAGGCGTTCGGCAAGGTGCGCGGCGGCCCGGCGCAGATGGACGCGGCCATCGAACAGGCGCGCCGAAGGATGCACGCCGGCACGAACGAGAACATGGGCACCGGCATCGATCAGATCAAACACGGCGCCGAGGAACACTACGGTCTCAAGACGCACCGGCAGACGGGCAGGGGCTCGAACACCACGCGCCGGCTCAACGACACCATCGAGCACATCAAGAACAACCTCGCGAAGGGCCGCCCGGTCATCGTGCACGGCGTGATGATTCGCGCGCCGCACGATCGCGGCGGCTACGGAGAGGGCGGCCACTACTTCGTGGTGACGAAGATTTCGAAGAACAAGCACGGCGAGTGGGTCGCGCGCTTGAACGACCCCAACTGGCCCGATGGTCCGCGCACCGTTCCGCTCTCACGCCTGCGCGAGAGCATTCGCCGCCGCGGCACGTTCGCCACGCTCGCCATCTGGGACAAGTGAGAGTCACTCTCAGTTTCTACGGCTCGAGGAACTTCGCGTTGTCGCGCATGCATTCCATCTCGACGTCGGCGCGCGTCTTCGGCGGGTAGTACCAGTCGTTCACCTTGCTGCCGTCGCCCTGCGTTCCAATCTCGCAGCCGCCGACCGAACCGGTGCGCGGACACTTTCCGTTCGCCGAGGCGCCTTGTGCGACGGTGCACGTCGCCTTGAACGCTTCCGACGCGAGCGTCTCGACGCGTTCCTGACAACGCGGCTCGGAGCCGTTCGCGCCTCCGTCGCGGAAGTCACACGACGACGAAGCGAGAATGCCGCAGCCACTCGAGACCGAGAGAACGAAGAACGCCAGCGCAAGGATGAGGATTCGGGTCATGCACGCGAGTATCGACTACGAAGTCCACATGCGCACACTTCTGCTCGGCGCCGCTCTGCTGTTGCTCGACGTGTTCCCCGGCAGCTGTGGCTGCACTCCTTCGACGACCGCCGGTCCGTGCATGACGACCTGCGACTGCAACGCGAACATGAACGCGCCCATTCGCTGCCCCGGCGCGTGGGAATGCAACTCGGCGAAGACGTGTGAGTACACCTGCTCCGATACGTGTCTCTCCGATGGCGGCTGCCCCACCGCCGGAGAGACCTGCATGGACGGCGCGTTCTGCAAGGCACCCCGCACCTGCCCGTGACATCGCTTACGGCCTGTTATTGATACTCTGACAATTCATCACCAGACCTGAACGCTGCATCGTGCGTTGATGACTTCATGGACGCACGGAACATCTGGAAGCAGCGCCTCTCGAACTGGGCGTGCGGAGCGCTCACCGCCCTGGTCGGCCTCACGCTCGGCGGCGTCATTCTCGCGGGCTATCGCTGGTTGTCGGCGCACACCTGGGGCCACTTCCCTGCGACCTGGGTCACCTTCGCGCTCACTTTCATCGCGCTCGACGTCCTCTATTACTTCCAGCACCGCGCGGAGCACCGCGTGCCGGCGCTGTGGGCGATTCACGCGGTGCACCACCAGTCGAACATCTGCGACACGTCGGTGTCGTTGCGCACCTCGATGCTCGCTCCGCTGTCGGTGCTGACGCTGCACCTCGTGCTCGCCGTCGCCGGAGTGCCGTTCGAGACGTATTTCCCGGCGTACCTGCTGCACGTGGGCATCATCTTCCTGCTGCACTCGCGGACCCCGGCGTGGATGGACCGCGCCGGTTGGTTGTTCAACAGCCCGTACCTGCACCGCGGGCACCACTCGAATCATCCGCGGCTGCGCGGGAAGAACCTGGGCGGCGTGTTCATCGTGTGGGACCGGCTGTTCGGGACGTTCGAGCCACGCTGCGATGACGCGACGGAGTTCGGCATCGGCAAGGCTGACACGCCGCTCAATCCATTCACTGCCAACATCGCTCCGCTCGTGTCGCTAGTGTCGCGACGCTGATGAAAAAAGTCGCAGTCATCGCCCTGGTGGCCGTGGTGCTCGGCATCGCCTGGAAGCTCGGCGTCTTCGCGCGCGTCGCAGAGCCGAAGGTGTTGGCGCAGACGCTCGTCGAGCTCGGCGTGTGGGGTTACCTCGCGTACCTCGTGGCGTTCACGGTGCTGCAACCATTCGGAGTGCCCGGCACCATCTTCGTGGTCGCCGCTCCGCTCATCTGGCCGTGGCACACCGCGTTCGCGCTCTCGATGATCGGCACCATGGCGGCGAGCGTGGTCGGCTTCTCGTTCGCGCGCTTCGTGGCTCGCGATTGGGTGACGAAACGGCTGCCTGCGCGGCTGAAGAAGTACGACGAAGCGCTCGAGCGCAACGCGTTCTCGATGGTGGTGATTCTGCGCATGGTGTTCTGGATGCCGGTGTGGCTCCACGCGTTCCTCGGCGTGTCGAAGGTGCGGTTCTCGACGCACTTCTGGGCGTCGCTCATCGGGTACGCGCCGCCCCTGCTCGCGGTGAGCGTGCTGGGCGCTTCGTTGTTCGACGCCGAGGGAAATCTGCAGCGTGAGGCGTGGCCGATGATGATCGGCATGCTCGCCGTGACCGTCGTCATCGCGCTCGTCGGCCGCTACTTCCTCTCGCGCGCGACGCAGCGGCCTGCGCAGTAGACGTCGCACGCACGGACGCCAGGAGCGTCACGCTCCGGCTCGTTCCTCGCGGGCGACGCAGCGGCCTGCGCAGTAGACCGTCGCGGTCGGGCTCATTCCTCTCGCGCAGCGGCCTTCGCCCTCGGTGCACGCACCGACAGTCACGGCCGTCATCGCGCTCGGGCTCGTCTCGCGCGGCCCAGCGGACTTCGCTACGGCGAACGCACGCCCTCGCACTCGGTCGCTGACGTCCTGGCGAACATCCTGGTGCGCCCCGATGGCGAGTCGAAGTGCAGAAACCGGTCGCCCTTCGAGCGCGTATGGTCACCGCGATGATCAGCGCGTTGGTGATCACCCTGATGGCGGCGGCTCCGGGCACGTTGCCCGACTCTGCCGCAGGCGCCGCAGGGCTGAAGCCGTCGGAAGACATCGCGCTCGCTCGGAAGAACGACACCTCGCAGGTCTTCACCTGGCTCCCGTACGCGCCCGAATCGTTCGCGCGCGCGAAGCGTGAAGGAAAGGTCGTGCTCATCGATTGCGCCGCCGAGTGGTGCCACTGGTGCCACGTGATGGATGAGACGACGTATCGAGATGCCGCCGTCGGAGCGTGGCTCGCAAAGAACGGCATCACCATTCGCGTCGACATCGACGAGCGGCCCGACATCGCCGACCGCTACGGAGATTGGGGCTGGCCCGCGACGATTCTTCTCTCTCCCAACGCGGAAGAACTCGGGAAGTTCCGCGGCTATCTCCCGCCGGAGAAGCTGCTCGGCATTCTGCAGACGCTCGACGCTTCGAAGTTGCTCGAGGCCGTGAAAGAGCCCGCACCGCTCAAGCCGTCCGACGTTCCGCGCTCGATGAAGTACGCGCTCGAGCGGCTCGACTGGTTCTGGGACGAGAACGAAGGCAGCTGGGGCCTCAAGCGCAAGACACCCATCGGCATGAACGTGCAGTGGGAACTGCTGCTCGGCACCAAAGAGTCCATCGCGCGCGCGGACTTCACGCTCGGCAAGCAACGCGTGCTCATCGACCCGGTGTGGGGCGGGCTCTCGCAGTACAGCGCCTCGACCAACTGGAGCGAGCCGCACTTCGAGAAGCTGATGGCGTACCAGGCCGCCAATCTCGTCGCGTACGCGCAGGGCTTCGAGGCCACGAAGAAGCAGCAGCACCTCGACGATGCGCGCGCGCTGTTTCGGTACATGACGATGTTCCTGCGTTCGCCCGAGGGCACGTTCTTCGTGAACCAGGATGCCGACCTGAACGCGCACGACCGCAGCAAGCCGTTCGTCGATGGCCACACCTTCTACGCGCTCGATGATGCCGGTCGGCGCAAGCTCGGCATTCCGTGGGTGGACACGCACGTCTACGCGTCGGAGAACGGCAAGGCCATCGTCGCGCTCGTCGCGTTCGCGAAGGCGAGCGGCGACGTGACCGCGCTCGACGCAGCGAAGAAGGCGGCTGATCAGCTCGCGCTCACGCACGTGCTTCAGGACGGCAGCGTGAAGCACGAGGCGAAGTCGTCCGACCAGGGGCCCTTCCTCCTCGAAGACGCCGCGTGGCTCGGGCTCGCGTACGCACGGCTCGGCAACAACGAGCTCGCGTCGAAGATTGCCGCACGCATGGTCGAGCAGCTCGCGGATCCAAAGCTCGGTGGTGCGTTGTTCGAGCACACCGTCGATGCGGATGCGGTCGGTGTGTTTGCGCGTCGGGCGCATCCGTTCGCGGCGAACGTGACGGCGGCGCGGTTGCTGGCGGCGGTTGGTCAGCGCGAGAAGGGCCGTGGTGTTCTCGCCGCAGTCAGCGCGAAGGAGCGGCTCGAGAACGAATGGGCCTGGGTCGGCGACTACTTGATCGCCGCGCGTGAGTTGGGCTTCTGAGAACTGCCTTGGGGTCGAAGTGGTTCCGGGTGACTTGCTCCGTGCCGAACATCGCGGGAGCCCCTCGACTCCGGGCAGATTGGGCTCAATTCACGGAGAAGCATCGACCATTGTCTGAATTTGGCTGTCAGGACGTCAGGACGACCAGATCCACTCATTGGTCAACTGTACAAACTTCGCTCGAAGTGGAGGGCTCGAACGCCGTTCGGCACAGCCCAATCCATACCCACTTCGACCTCATGGCTTGCCAGCGCTCGCTCATCTACGGAGTGCCGTAACGACCAAATCAACACACTCGTCGACCTGAATTCGCCCCCGCCGCGACCGTCCGTGCGACGTGCTCTCGCTCGCACTGACCCTGTTCGTCGCGCAGCCAGCGTTCCCTGTGCCCGTGCAGGTCGAGCCACCCGAAGCGCTGGCGGTGCGCGCGTTCATCGACGACCACCTCATCTCCATCGAAGGCGGGATGAAGCAGAAGCTCAGGCAGGGAGATCGCCGCTTCACGCTCCTCGACGACGAGTGGGTCAAGGCGTTCGAGCTCGTCCCCGCGGCCCACGAGCTCGCCATCGAGATGAAGCAGAACTACGCGCTCGGCATGTCACTCTTCACCGCGGGCCTCGTCGTGCAGCTCGGCGCAGCAGGAGGCGCCGCCATCGTCGCCGTGCTCGGCCTCGCCGGAGCCGCGGCCACCATCGGCGTCACCGCGCTCATCGCCGCCGCCCTGGTCCTCGCAGGAGTCGCCGTCGTCGGCGCTGTCATCGCCGCGTTCAGCATTCCGCTCCTCGGCAAGGTCGACGCGCAGTTCTTCGAAGTGGTCTCGACCTACAACCACGGACTGACGCGGCGGCCGATGCTCATCGTGCCGAACTCGCCGTCGTCACCTACGGCTGCTCCGCTGTTGCAGTTCTCGATCTGATCAACGCGCCCAGACCGCACCCCACCGTCGTCAGCACGACGAGCCACACCATCCCCACGAGGCGCGACGACGCGTTGAAGCTCGGCACGGAGTCGGTGTGCGCGACGCCCGGAGCCGGCAACACCAGCCACGCGAGCAGCAACAACGCCGAGGCGAACATCGACGCGTCGCGCGCTCCGCGCTTCGACAACACGCCCACCACCGCGGGCGCCACGACGTACGCGAGACACGACAGCAGCCACGTCGGCAACATCGGCCACGTCCACACGCTCGAGCCCGGGCCGCTCGAGTAGCTGAAGAGGAACGCCGGCAGCATCGGCACCGGCACCTGCCCGTCATCGGGCACGCCGCTCAAGTCGAACCAGTACAGCCACGCGGCGGACACCAGCAGCAGTCCGTGCACCACCAGGCCCACGATCCACGCCACGGCCGACGAACGCGACTTCACACGCACCTCTTACCGCCAGTTACCTGGCAGCCACATCGGCGACCGCCGCCTTCTGCGCGCTCGCCACGAAGCTCTT
Source organism: Archangium sp. (assembly GCA_016792935.1). Lineage (GTDB taxonomy): Bacteria > Myxococcota > Myxococcia > Myxococcales > Myxococcaceae > Archangium_A. Next base: position 21,157 of record JAEUJS010000409.1, read on the forward strand.
CGCGTCGGTGCCCAGCGACGCAATCTCAGGCTCGAGGCCGCTGACGAACTCGCGCGCCGAGGCCGAGGTGATGCCGCTCGTGCCGCAGAAGGCCGCGTACTTTTCCATCAGTGCCGAGTAGCGATTGATGCCCGCGACGTAACTTTCCATCAGCGGCGTGAGGCGCTTCATCGGCTCGGTGTATTCGGCTGCGAGCGCCTGCTGGTACCGCGCTTCCTTCGCCTCGCGCTCAGCCGACGACGAGTGCTTGAGCTGGTGACCGGCTTCGATTCTCTGCCGCACGTTCTCGAGCGAGCGACGCGCCGATTCCGTCTCGCGGCGGCCCTTCTCGAGCTGGCGACGGGCGGACTCGAGGCGGGCGAGCGCTCCTTCGAACTCGAACTGGAGCTTTCCGTTCTGACACGTACGGAAGTGCTGTTGCGCGGTCTGCAGCGCCGCGGTCGCAGCGAGCAAAGCCCCTGGAGGCGACGACGTTGGGTGGGAAACCAGCGCCGGACCTTCTGCGCGAGCAGCGAGTGGGAAGACGAACATCGACACGACCAGGGCACTGCGAAGCGAGGTGGACATGGGTGTCGCGCGTCGTTGCACCCACAGTGCCGCTGATCAGCCGCGCTCGTTTTCTCTCTGAGCCGACCATTCGGCGAATGATCAACGCGTCACCTTGCACACGCACCGCTGTTGCTGGGTAGCCACAAATGCGGGCATTCGACCGCCCGTCCAGGCCGGGCCGCTTTCTTGGGCACCAACTGCCCGTTGGGTAAGTTGAACGAGCTGTCGATGCCTTCTTCCGAACTCGCCACCGTCGATCCGCTCCTCGGAGCGCGCCTCGGCGAATACGAAGTCCTCGAGCTCATTGGCGAAGGTGGGATGGGTGTCGTCTACCGAGGCGTGCAGCCCATCATCAAGAAGCGGGTCGCCATCAAGGTCCTCAAGCCGTTCGCGGCCGCGCACGCCCAGTCGCTCATCGATGAGGCCGAGGCGGTCAACTCCATCCGACACCGGAGCATCATCGACATCTTCTCGCTCGGCCGGCTCCCCGATGGTCGCAACTACATCGTCATGGAGTTCCTCGAAGGCCAGCCCCTCGACCTCTACGCCGCGGAGCACGGCCTCAACTTCGCCGACACGCTCTCGCTGCTCATCTCGCTGTGCAGTCCGCTCGCCGCGGCCCATCGCGCCGGCGTCGTGCACCGCGACCTGAAACCGTCGAACGTCTTCCTCTGTCTGGGCAGCGACGGGGAGCGGTACCTGAAGCTCCTCGACTTCGGCATCGCGAAGAAGAACGCCACGACCAAGAACGCCTCGGCGCGCGACGAGGTGACGCGGCAGACGCGCATCATGGGCACGCCCGACTTCATGGCGCCCGAGCAGGCGCGCGGCGAATACATCGGGCCCGAGACCGACGTGTACGCGCTCGGCGTGATGGCCTTTCAGCTCTTCACGGGGCGGCTGCCGTTCAAGGGTGACACGCCGTTCGACACCATGATGGCGCACAACTCGGAACCCATTCCGAGCGTGCGCGCGTCGGCACCGACGATTCCGGTCGCGCTCGAGAAGCTCATCACGCGCATGCTCGCCAAGAGTCCGGCCGACCGCGTGCAGACCGTCGATGAGGTGCGCACCGAGCTCGTCGCCATCTCGCGCGAGGCTGGTCAGGGCACGCAGGTCTTCGGTCCGGGGGCCACGCTCGCAGACACGTCGAGCTCCACCGGTCCGCGCGCGAAGGTGCAGCTCACCGTCGACCACACGTTGATGTCGGGCCCGACGCTGGTGACGGGTGAGCGAGAGCAGTTCCGCAGCCCTCGCCTCGTTCCGGTGCTGGGCATCATCGTCGCGCTGCTCGTCGGTGGCGTGGTCGTGAGCTTCCTGACGCCCGCTCCGCCGGCGCCGGCGCCGACGCCGATCGCGCAGACCCCAGCGCCCGCTGTGCAGCCCCCTGCGCCTGCCCTACCTGCGCCTGCACCTCCCGAGCCGGTCGTGGCGGTGGAGCCCGATGCGCCTGTTGCTGCCCCCGCGCTCGTCGCGAAGAAGAATGAGGCGCCGAGTCAGAACGCGCTCATGCAACGCGTGGAGCGTTTCGAAGCAGCGCTCGCGAAGAAGGGCGAAGAGGCCGACCCTGCTGCAGAAGTCTTGCTTCGCAAATACCGCGTCGAAGCGACGATGCTCGACACCGCGGCAGATCGTTCCCGCTTCGCGAAGACCCTCGATGACTTCGAACGTTCGTTCCTGAAACGCCGTCGCTGAGTCCGGAGCTTCATGACCCTGTCGGTTGCAGTGTGTGTGACGTTGTCATTGCTCACGGCGGCGCCGGAGACGAAGTCGGCCGTGCTCGTCACACGCCGCACGGCGTTCACGCGCGAAGAGGCAGACGCGACGTCGCGGTCCATCTCGAAGGAGCTCGTCGCGCAGCACGTCTTGATTCAGCTCGACGCCGATGGAGCGAGAGAGGCGCTGGCACGTCTCGGGCTGCAGGACTCGTCGGCGTGCGCGGGGAGAAAGAAGTGCATCAGCGAGCTCGGCCGTCAGCTCGGCGTGACGTGGGTCATCGCGCTCAGCCTCGCTCGGGTGGGCGCTGATCAATCCATCGGCATCGAGTTGATCAAAGTGAGCGATGGAAGCGTGTCGGAGAAGGAGGCGCTCGTGCTCCCCAAGGGCACCACGCCGTCACTCGCCGCATTCGCGGGGAAGCTGCGGGCGGTGGTCGGTGAAGTGGCGCCGACGCCTGCGCCCGAGCCAGATCGCCCTGTCGCGGTGGTGACGCCGCCGAAGCCTGAGCTCACGCCCGTGGTGACGCCGCCGCCGCAAATCATCGAGCCGCCGCCGAAGACGATGCCGCGTTCCCACGCTCCGCAGTTCGTGATGGGTGGAGTCGCCGTCGCGTCGCTGGTCGCGGGGACCGCGTTGATCATCTCGGGTGCGAGCGCGCGCGGTGAAGCGTTTCGCGTCATCGAGACCAACGGTGTGCGGCAGTCTCCGTATTCGGCGTCGGAAGTTCGCGCGCGCGCGGAGAGTGGAAACGTGCAGCTCGGAATCGGTGGTGCGCTCGGCGCGGTGGCCGTCGGCCTCGGAGCAACGGCGGTGATCACATGGTGACGCACAACACCCTCTCCCTCGACGAGAGGGTGAGGGCGCACGTTCTTCTCTCGATCGCCACGCTCCTGCTCGCGGGCTGCGTCGATCTCGACCCCTCCGTCCTCTATCGCTGCGAGCCGAACAACGTCTGCACGCAAGCCGGCTACTCCTGCTGGAGCGACGGTCTCTGCCGACCGAGCGCCGAACCCGCAGGAGGCGGAGGAGGAACGACCGGCGGCGGCAGCGCAATGACGGGCGGCGGCGCGATGACGGGCGGCGGCGCGATGACCGGCGGCGGCGCAATGACGGGCGGCGGCGCGATGACGGGCGGCGGCGCGATGACCGGCGGCGGCGGAATGACCGGAGGCGGCGGCACGACGGGCGGCGGCGGCGGCGCGTGCATTTGCCCGACGAACACCTGCGGACTCTTCGACGCCGGCTGCGCAGTGCTCGAGTGCGGGCTCTGCCTCAACGGCAACGAGTGCGGAGTCACCACTGCGAACGTCTGTGGCCGCCCGCGTCTCTGTCAGGCCGACGGTTGGTGCTTCGAGAACCCGCTCCCGCAGGGCAACACGATTCACGGCATGTGGGTGGCGTCAGATCGCGAAGTCTTCCTCGCCGGCGACAACGCGACGCTGCTGCTGTGGAACGGAGAAAAGCACGTGACCATCCCGCTCCCGCCGCTCGGTGACGGCGTCGACCTGTGGGGCGTGCACGGACGCTCGAGTTCCGACTACTTCGTGGTCGGCACGCGGGGCACGATTCTCCACTTCGCCAACAACGCGTTCACGCTCGAGGCGCTCGACGTTCCGCAGGCCGTCGCGTTCCACTCCGTGCGCGTCGATGCGACGGGACTGGCCTACGCAGTTGCGGGCTCGGGGGAAATCTTCAAGCGCCCGCTCACGGGCCCTCCGTGGCAACAGATGGCGCGCACCTTCGGCCTCTACGAATGGAACGCCCTGGCGGACGACGGCGTCGGCGACTTCATGGCGGTCGGCACGCTGCGCGGAATTCCCGCCATCGCTCGCGCGCGCTTCGCCAGTGGAGACGGTGGCATCTGGCGTGAGCCATCGGGCCAGGTGCCGATGCTCACCGGCAACGCCATCTGGAGAAGCGCGAGTGGCGTGACGTTCATCGCCGGCGGCGCGCACGACGGTGGCGGCGCGATTCTCGAGCGGCTCGATGACGGTGGATGGAGCTCGTACTTCCAGACCACGCAGGAGCTGACCTCGATGACCGGCAACGGCAGCGGCACGCTCTACGTCGCAGGCGTCCGCGGGCTCATTGCGCGCGTCGAGCCAGACGGCGGAGTGACCTCGGTCAACGGCACGAGCGGCTGGAACGCGCTCGGTCGCGCCAACTCCGGCACGTTCGTCGAAGGCAGCGCGGGCGCCGTCGCGTTCTGGCCCGACGACGCAGGCGTGCTCTCGCTCTCGAGCGGGCACCGCCGACACATCAACGCGCTGTGCGTCGACCCGCGCAACGAAGTCTTCGCGGCCGCCGAAGCGAACCCGTGCTCGGGGCCCGACTGCGTGGTGCCGATGCTGGACCGTGCGTCCGATGGAAGGTGGCTGGTCACCAACGTCATGGCGCCCGACGCGAGCGCGGCGATTGGCTGCGGCTCGGCGCTCGACTTCCATTCCACCGCGTTCAACGACTCGCGCAACGCCAACGGTCAGGTCCTCGCGATGTCGCAGGTGTGGAACGCGAACCCGACGCCGCTCGCGGGGCAGGCCACCAGCTTCTGGCTCGAGCGACTCGGGCGCGGGTGGATCGCGAACTCCGAGCGGCCCACCACCGCGCTGCCGTTCGTGATTCGCACGGCGGGCGTCACCATCTCGAACGCCGACGTGGTCCGCTACGACGGCGGCGGAGACCTCATCACCGTCTTCGGCGGAGTGAACGTCTTCAACGGGCCCGACGAGTACGGCTGGGCGCTCGGAGAAAATGGTCTCGCCTTCCAGGTGCGTGACGACGGAGGCCTCGAGCCGGCCGCGCGCGTGGGCACTTCGACTTTCCGCACCATCTCGGGCACTGAGCTCGTCGACGGCGGCGTGTTGATCATCGCGGCTGGAGAGAGCGGCTCACTCTTCCGCTTCGAGAACGGGCTCCCGTGGGTCGACGAAGGCGCGCTCAACGTGTCGCGACTCACGGCGAGCGCTGCGTTGCGCAACGGCGACCTGCTCGTGGGTGGTGCGCAGACGATCGACGCCGGCACACGGGTCGCGAGCCGCTTGTTCCGCCGCGGCGCTCCGTGGACCGTGGTGCCGGTGCTCGGTGATGAAGCGTTCAGCGCGCTCACCGTGCGAATCAACGACGCCGGAGTGACCGAGGCGTGGATCGGTCGCGGTGGCGGCGCGATTCTGCAGCGCACGCTGCCTTGATCAGCCGTCTTCCTGGCGCTGATGCTCTCCGCTCGCGCGCGCCGCGCATCAACCGCCGGCGTACATCGTGACGTCGGTCGCCGCGGCGAAGCTCATCTTGTACGCCTCGTCCCAGTTCGGGTGACGCACCATCAGGTGGCCGTCGCTGAGCAACGTCTGCTTCCAGTTGCGGCGCTGCGTCCCGGGCCGGAGCAACTGCTCCTCGACGACGGCGTCTCCGTAGCGGCGCAGGTACTCGCGCAGCCCGGTGATGCGGGTGATCTTCCCCTGCCCGATGGCGCGCTTGAAGATGATGCCCGCGTTGTACTTGCGGCGCGTCGAAGCCTCGAACGAGCGCCAGCACGCCACGCGCGCCCACTCGCGGAAGAGGTCGATGTCGCCCGTGTAGTTCATCTGATCCACCAGGTGCGCACCGCCGGGCCGGCAGCCAATCTCGCCGAAGACCGCTTCGCCCTTGCTCGTGAGGTACCACTCCATGTGCGTGAAGCCGTCGCCCATCTCGAGCGCCTTGAGCACCTTGCGACCGAGCGTGAGGCCGGGCTTCAGCTTCGGCTGCTCCAGGTCACGCACCGTGATGATGACCGGCGAAATCCACTCGTTGGTGCGCGCGATGAGCGGCTTGGGCAAATACGCCGCGACGTTCTCGTACGCGGGCCGGCCACCGATGCAGACCGTGTCGTAGGTGAACTCCTCGCCGTCGATGAACTCTTCGCAGCTGGCGACCTCGACGTGCCGCATCGCTGCGATGGCCGACTCCAGCTCGGGCTTGCTGGTGCACTTGTAGGTGTCGGCGCTGCCGGCTCCGGCGATGGGCTTCAAGATGAGCGGGTAGCCAATCTTCTCGGCGGCCTCGCGAATCTCGCGCTCGCTCTTCACCTTGAAGGAGTACGGCACGCGCAGCCCCGCGGCCTTCACGCGCTCCTTCATCAGCTGCTTGTCGCGAAAGCCGAGGACGGTGTCGACCGACATGCCGGGCAACCCGAAGCGCTCGCGCAGACGGGCGGCGAGAATCACCAGCGGTTCCCAGTTGCTGAGCACGCGATCGATCTGCCGCCCGCGCAGCCACGCCGAGACGCGCTTGATGACGTCTCCCTCGTCCATGATGCGCGGCACCTGCAGGTAGTCGGCGAGGTGCGGCTTGAGCGACGGAGGCAGACCGCGACGAGGCGTGTCACCCACTCCGAACACGTTTGCGCCGACCTCGGCGAGGCCGCGCGTGTACTGCTGCATCTCGGGGGGATAACTCGGCGCCAGGAAGACGACGTTCATGGCGCTGAAGCGTACCGCTCCAACGTCACTCGTCTTCCAACTTCTCATCGACGGGCGGAGACGAAGGCGCGCGCGTCGCCGGTGCGCCGAGCTTCAAGACCCAACCCGACGAGGTGACGACCTCGTCTCTGCGAATGTGACGCACGGCCTCGGCCTCGAGCCCCACGCAGCCCCTGGAGAGAAGCAGGAAGGTCCGCCCATCGGGAGCGCGCGCGATGGCCGCTGGATCTGCGGTGCCCGTCGAGACTGCCGTCAGCTGCAGCGTCTTCACCGCGACGTCGCCCGCTGCACACTTCGGGTCGCCCTCTGGGAGCCCGAGCGGCGGCACGTCGGCAGGCGCATCGGCGCTCGCTCCACTCACTTCGGACAACAGCGACGCGATGAAGTCAGTCGGCAGGTTGCGCACCTTGCGCGTCTGCAGCGAGCCGCCGTTCATCGGACTCAGTTCCACGCGCCCCGTGACGGTGAGCGCCGCGACCGCATCACTCACGCGCGCGCCCGACAGCTCGAGGCTGACGCGCTTGTTCGTTCCTCCGTACGGCTTGCGCGCCTTGAGCCGCGCTTCGGTGCCGACGTAGATGACGTTCGCCTGCTCCATCTTGAACAGGCCGCTGGTCTTGAGCACCTCGGACAGCAGCGTGTCCCACGGCTTGTCCTTCACCTCGAGATCGAACACGTGTTTGCGCACCGCGGGCTCGTCGAAGAGCACCACGTTGAACCGCGAGACCTCGGCGATGACGTCGAGCACCTGTTGCACCGACGCGCTCTTGAGCGACACGGTCACCTTCTTGCCGACGCCAGACGCCGCTTGATTCGGAGCTGGAGGCGCAGCGAGCAGCCACGCGACGAGAACGGAGGTCAACATCGGGCGACCTGAGGCTGCGGCTCAGACATCGTCGTACTTCACGCCCGCACGCGTGCGGAACGGCGCCTCACCCGGGCCCACCATCATGTCGACGTCGGAGTAGTACGCGATGTCGTGGTCGACGTTCGGCCCGACCACGATGAAGGTCGCGTCGGCGCTCGAGCGATTGAGCACGTGATGCCCATTGGCGACGTTCTTCGGAAACGCGGCGAGCTCTCCCGCACGAAGCGGCTGCTCACCCTCGTCGGTGACGAGCACGAGTTCACCGGTCAGCATCACCACGAACTCGTCCTCTTCGGTGTGCCAGTGCCGCAACGACGACATGCCGCCGGGCTCGACGCGCACCAGATTCACTCCGAACTGCGTCAGCCCCGCATGTGGACCGAGCCGACGAAACGCACGCTTCGTCACGTCACCGCCGCCGTGCTGCTGAAAGCGCTTCGGGTACCGCGTGGCGCGACTCTCAGGAACTGCGTTCGGATCGAGCTTTCCCATGCGCGCGTCGTATCGCTTTGGGGAACTTTCAGCGTGTGTTCCGTTGCGGGTACATGCTCTCACTCGTCATTTCCATCGCCCTCGCTCAACACTGGGAAGCCAGTGGCGTCCGTGGTGGCAGCGCAGACGCAGCGTGCAAGGCCGTCTACGGCATGGACAGCACGCTCGAGTTCGTTCCACCCGCGCGCAAGCCCGAGTCCGAAGACCCCGACAACGTCTTCCGCGAGTGCTGGTACCGCACGAAGGGCGAGTCGACCGCCGACGGCGGCAACGCTCCGGTGAAGATGACCATCGCGTACTTCTACCCGGCGCGTGACGACGACCCCGACGAAGAGAAGAAGAGCGACGCGGGCTCGAGCACCGCCAAAGACAGCCGCTGCAACGCCCAGACGAACTTCGGCTTCTTCCCCACCATCGCGAAGTCGAAGTTCGCGAAGCACGCGGGGACGATGGTGGCCGACACCAGCCCGGGCTCGTGCATGGTGACCTCACAGAAAGACGGAGGGCGCCTGTTCGCCGCCTCGAACAAGACGGTCAAAGCCGACCGCATGCGCAAACAAGCGCAGCCCGTCGGCGAGCACTACTTCCTGCGGGTCGGCAACCTCATCATCGACCCCACGTTCCTGCAGTTCTTCGACGTCGGAAACGCGCCGGGGCTCATCTTCGTCGGCACCGATGCGCAGCTCGTCGCGGCGGCCGACACGCTGTTCAAGCTGTGTGGGCCGAACCCGGCAACCAACGACTCGAAAGACGGAGCGTCACTCAAGGCCGACAACTTCGACGGAGCGAAGGTGTGCAACGCAGGCACGACGCTCACGGTCCGGCCCGAGTCGGGCATTGGTGAGTACGCCAACACGCTTTGCGACAATTGAGCCGGCTCAGGCCGCGACGGCCGTGGGTTCGACCTCGTCCAACGCCGCGAGCAGCCGATCGATGCGCAGCGGCTTGGTGAGCACGCGATTCATGCCCGCCGCGATGCACGCCGCCTGGTCTTCCATCGTCACCGCGGCCGTGAGCGCGAAGATGGGCGTGCGCACGCCACGTTCGCGCAGCGTTCGCGTCGCCTCGTAGCCGTCCATCACCGGCATGTGGCAGTCCATCAGGATGAGGTCGAACTGCGTGCGCGCCACGAGCGCGAGCGCCTCGGCGCCGTGGTCGGCGAGCGTCACCTGATGGCCGAGCTTCTGCAGCAACCGCTGCGCGACGAGCCGGTTGACGGTGTTGTCGTCGACCACCAGGACCGCGAGCTTCGAGACGCGGCGCGCTTCATTCGCGCGGGGAGCCGGTGCCTCACACGACATCGCCGGCAGCAACACCGAGAACGTGCTGCCTGTGCCCGGAGCGCTGACGATGCGCAGCTCGCCACCCATGGCGCTGATCAACCGGCGCGTGATGACCAGCCCCAACCCCGTTCCACCGTGACGTCGCGTCGTCGAGGCATCGGCTTGCACGAACGGCGCTCCGATGCGCGCCAGGGTCTCGGCGCTCATGCCGACGCCGGTATCACCCACGTCCAGGCGCATGCGTTCTCCGTCCATCGACAACGTGCAACGCACCGCTCCGCGCTCGGTGAACTTGATGGCATTGCCGACGAGGTTGAGGGCGATCTGCCGCACGCGGGTCGGGTCACCGAGCATCCACTCCGGGACGTCACTGCCCGTGGTCAGCGTCAGCGTGTTGCCACGCTGCGCGGCGCTGGTGCGCATGAGCTCGACGACCGACGTCACCTCGGCCGCCACCGACAGCGGAATCGACTCGAGCGTCAGCTTGCCCGCGTCGATCTTCGAGAAGTCGAGCACGTCGTTGATGACCGCCAGCAGCGTGTCGGCGCTGGTGCGAATCACGCGCAGACCTTCGTCGAGCCGCTCGGGCCGCCGCTCGTCGCTCAGCGCCGTCGCCATGCCGACGAGGCCGTTGAGCGGCGTGCGCAGCTCATGGCTGATGGTGGCGAGGAACTGATTCTTGGCGCTGTTCGCGCGCTCCGATTCCTCGCGCGCGGCGAGCAGCTTGAGGTTCTTCGCCTCGAGCGCCTCGATGGCGCGCTCGGTCTCGATTTCATACGCGCGCACGACGAGGAAGATGGTCAGGCACGCGAGCCAGATGGTGGTGATGCGCTGCCCGAGTGGCCGCGCCTCGTGCACTTCCATCGCCGGCGGCAACACCTGGCGGTCCATCAACACCAGGGTGACCAGCGAGATGAGCGCGGCGGCCGCCAGCGTGATCCACCCCGTGCGACGACCACCCGTCGCCAAACCAATCAACGGCGCGACCGCCATCCACTGCAGCGAGCTGAGGCCTTCGCGCCCGGCCGCCAGCGCCAGCAACGCGCACACGACCATGCCTTCCGCGAGCAGGATGGTGGCGATCAACGTGCGCGAGACGCCGCGGCGATGCGCGACGAGCCCGACCACACACGTCGCGAGCACCGACGCCGTGCCGAGGCTCGCGAAGCGCATTCCCTGAAGGAGCTGGGTGACCACCGACAGCACACACACCGCGCCGACGATCAACAACAGCGCCACCAGCTTGCGCGCGCGCGGATTGGTCTCGTTGGCAGGGAGGAGCGCGCCCCACAGACGCTGCATCACGGTGGTGTTCGGCCCGACCTTCACCCGGATCAGCTAACGGCCTTCACCTGCGATTCCGCGCGGCAGTCCGCAGTCAATTTCCTGACGCGCTGTCGTCTGGCGACACCGCGGGTCGGGGCACGATGACCTCGAGCACCGAGCCGTGGCCCAGCGCAGCAGACGCCGAGCGCGCGAGGGCTTCAGGCGTTCCCTTCCACTCGGCATCGAGCGCTTGGAGCGTGTCGTCGTCAGGTGCCTGCTCGAGCCGCTTCGCCTTCCACACCTCGCCGCTCGGACCTTCGAGCCCCAGCGGCGTGACCACCGCGTGGCCGACGCATTCTTTGCAGGCCTCGTCTTCGAAGCGAACACGCAGCGGAGCGCCAGTGCCGGTGCGATTGAAGAGCTCGAGGAAGGGTTTGATCATCGCGGGGCTGTTGCTCGGCAATGGCCTCGGCGGCGCATACCCCATGAGGCACACCTTCAGCTGGTGGACCCGCGCGAGCTGCAGCGCCTCCACCAGCTGGTCTCGCGTCAGGTGCCGTTCGACGACGAGCTGCACCACGCCGTCGCGAGATTGTTCGAGACCCGCGAGCGATTTCGCGAGCTCGTCGGCGGTGAGGCGCGCCGGGTACACCATCGGCGCGTAAGGCATCGGCGCGGCTTCGAACACCAGCACCTGGTCTTCGCCGGGTTCAGCGAGCGTGGCGACGTCGATGCCGCTCATCATGCGGTCGGTCATCGAGAGCGTTCCGCGGAAACCGGCGAGCGCGACGACGAGGCTCACGCCCACGACGATGGCCAGCCGTCGGTCGTGGCGCCCGACGAGAAGACCACCGAAGACCGCCACCGCGGGCACCACCAGCGCGCTGATGGCGGCGACCGAAGACCACGGGCGCAGCTCTTCGATGATCGCGAACATGATGACCAGGCGGTCACTCGGGCTCGCGTAGCCCACGCTGGTGAAGCCCACGCGCAGGCCCGCCGACGACATGAAGAGCGAGAACAACGAAGCCGCCAGCGCCGCCAGCCCCACCGCGCTCACGCCCGACGCTCGACGCATCGCCGCGTCCTTGTGGAACAGCCCCGCAGTGCACGCCAGCGCACCCGACGCGAGCCCTCCGAAGCAGAACGCCAGCGAGAGCAGCTGCAGCGACATCAGCTCCGAGATGCCGGCCGCGAGAATCGTCGCGCGATCTTCCAGCGCCGCCGTGGGGAGCACGTCGGTGATGACGCCCAGCTGCAGCTTCGAGCCGACCATCGCCACCACCAGCACGAAGAGAAACGGCAGCACCGCCGCCGGAACGGGAATGACTCCGCTGCGCAGCGCCGCGCTCGACATCACCGCCGACGCGATGGTCGCCAGCACCGTCGCCGCCAACACCCCGAGCCCGAAGCCGCCACCATCGCGCACCAGCTCGACGAAGAACGACAGCGCGCCCGTCGCTCCCACCGCGCCGCGCAGCCCGGCGGCGAGCGTCAACACCCCGAGCGGGACGGCGAGCAACACCATCAACGCGCCGACCACGCCCGCACCGCCGCTCTCTGTTCCACGCTGCCGCTCGGCGCTCGGTTCGTTCATCGCCATCGGCGGCACTGTAGTAGTGACCGCGTCATGCGCACCGTCGTGTTCGTCGTGCCCTACCCCGCCGAAGCGTCGATTCGCTTCGCGCGCGCGTTCGCGGAGCTGAAGGCCGTGCGACTCATCGGCCTGGTGCAGAAGCCTCCGAGCGGAGCCGCCGCCAAACCGTTCGCCAACTTCGTGAAGGTGCAGGACGCCTTCGACTCGCGGCAGCTCATCGAGGGCTGCGAGAAGATTCGGAAGAAGTACGGCGGGCTCCATCAAATCGTCGGCGTGCTCGAGCCGCTGCAGGTGCCGCTCGCCGAAGCCCGAGCGCACTTCAAGATTCCCGGCACCGACCCCAGGACCGCTGACCTCTTCCGCGACAAGGGAAAGATGAAGGACGCGCTGCGGGCCGCGGGCCTCCCGTGCGCGCGCCACAAGGTCATCACCTCGCTCGCCGACGCGGTCTCGTTCGTGCGCGACGTGCACTTCCCCATCGTCGTCAAGCCGCCCGCGGGAGCCGGCACCAAGGCGACGTGGCGCGTGAAGTCGCTCGAAGAGTTGCAGGGCGTGATGGCCGCGATTCACCCGCGCCCCGACAACCCCACGCTCGGCGAAGAGTTCTTGAAGGGCCGCGAGTACTGCTTCGACACCATCACCGTGAAGGGGAAAGTCCTCTTCGAGAACGTCAGTCGCTACTACCCGGGCCCGCTCGAGGTCATCGAGAACCCGTGGATTCAGTGGGCCGTGGTGCAGCCGCGCCAGCTCACTCCGGATTTGGACGACGCGCGTGAGCTCGGCCGCCGCGCCATCAAGGCGCTCGGGCTCTCGACCGGCTTCACGCACATGGAATGGTTCCGCCGCGACGACGGCTCACTGGCCATCGGTGAAATCGCCGCGCGTCCTCCGGGCGCGAACTTCGTCGAGATGATGGGCTTCGGGCACGACGCCGACATGTACCGGGCGTGGGCGCGCGCGCTGACCGACAATGCGTTCGATGGCCCCTTCGAGCGCAAGTACGCCGTCGGCTGCGCGTACCTGCGCGGCATCGGTCGCGGTCGCGTGCAGCGCGTGACGGGAGTCGCCGAGGCGAACGCGCGCGTCGGCAAGATGGCCGTGAAGTCGAAGCTGCCGAAGATTGGTCAGCCCAGGAGCGACCACTACGAGGGCGAGGGCTACGTCATCGTGCGCCACCCCGACACCGACACCGTGAAGGCCGCGGTGAAGACCATCATCGAGACCATTCGCATCGAGTACGCGTGACCCATGCCTGAACCGAGAATTCCGCCGAGCATCGAGGGCGTCGTCGAGGTCGAGGTGTTTCGCAGCGCCGAGAGCCGCTATTGGCTGCTCATCGAGGTGCCGCATGGAGCGACGCGCCGGTCCGACTTCGATGCCGTCGCGCAGAAGATGAAGAGTCAGCTGCCCGCGCAGCTCGAGCACTTCTTCTACGTGAACACCGACATCGGCGCGCCCGAGGGAGCGAAGTGGATTGGCAAGTTGCTCGGCTCGCACCGCGTGAACGTGGTCATCGCGCGCTGCTTGATTCCCCGCACCTTCATCGACACCAACCGCGTCATCGGCACGCAGTCTGGCGAAGGGCTCACCGGGTCGATGCCGACGTACATCACCGACAGCAATGATCAGACGTACCTGCAGGGGCTCCACGCGCAGTACCACCGCGTCGTCGACACGCTCTACAACGAGGTGTGCCGCAACGCCGATGGGCTCGCGCTGCAGCTGCACTCCTACGCTCCGAAGTCGGTCGGCATCGAGAAGGTCGATTCGAACATCGTGAAGGCGCTGCACGCGGCGTACGAGCCGAAGACCTATGTGACGTGGCCCGACCGCCCCGCGGTGGACCTCATCTGCGCGACCAAAGATGGAAATTTCCGCCCTGCGCCGAGACTCGTCGCCGCCGCCGTGAAGGCGTGGGCCGAGGCTGGCGTGACGGCGACCGAGAACGGCACCTACCACCTGCACCCCGTGACGATGGGCATGGAATATGCGCGCGCCTTCCCGCACCAGGTGTTGTGTGTGGAATTGAACCGCGGGCTCATCGCCGACCCGTTCGTTCCCTTCGGAGAGTCGCCCATCAGCGACGCGAAGGTCGGCAGGCTCGTCGCGCCGTTGGCGCGCGTTCTCCACTCGGCGCTCGCGGAGCCAGTGTAGTGCGCAGCGGAAAACCGACCAGGGGCGGTTCGAAGCGAGCAGGCAATGTGCGCAGCGGAGAACCGACCAGGGGCGGTTCGAAGCGAGCAGGCAATGTGCGCGCGCTGCTCGTTGGACTCGTTCTGCTGTCGGGCCTTCTGGGCTGCGCCTCGGTCTCGCGCGTCGAGCGCGGTGGAATCGAGGTCATCACCATCACGCACGACAACACCAACGTGCACGTCGTGAAGCAGGGCCAGAACGCGTTCCTCTTCGACAGCGGCTACGAGAAGAACACCGCGAAGCTCGAGGCCGACTTGCGCAGCGCGGGCATCGACCCGGCGAAGTTGAAGGCCGTGGTGGTGAGCCACGCGCACGCCGACCATGCGGGCGGTGCGCGCTACTTCAAGACCACGTTCAACGTGCCGGTGGTGCTGGGCTCGGGTGACGAGTCGATGTTCGGCAAGGGCGAGAACGAGCCGCTCTGTCCGACGGGACTCATCGGGTCCATCCGTCACGCGGAAGACCAGGCCGGCAAGTACGTCGGCTCGACGGCGGACGTGTTCGTGACGGGCACACTCGAATTGAAGGAACTCACCGGCATCGACGCGAAAGCGATTCTCGTTCCCGGCCACACGCGCGGCTCGGTGGTGGTGACGGTGGGCGACCTGCTGCTCGTCGGTGACCTCTTTCGCGGCTCCATCGGCGGTTACGGCGCGGCGATGCACTTCTTCATGTGCGACGTCGAAGAGAACAAACGCAACATCAACAAGGTGATGACCGAGATTGCGCCGCGCACGTCGCAGGTGTTCGTCGGTCACTTCGGCCCGGTGTCGGCGGAATCGGTGCGCTCGTACTTCGACGTGAAGTGACGGCCTTCACTGTTTCGGCGCGCCGCGTGATTCCTCGATGGCCTTGAGCGCGGCGTCAGCCTTGTCGAGCTCGTCGGTCGCCTTCTCCATCTCACGCTCGAGCGGACCACGCTGACGTTCGAGCGCAGTGGTGTCTCCGCGCGTCTTCTCAATCTTCGCCTGCAGCTTCTCGAGCTTCGCGTTGACCGCGTCGTACTTCGCTCGAGCCTTCTTCACTCGCGCCTGTGCGGCGGCGCGCTCTCCATCCACCAGCTTCACGTCGAGGGTCGTCGGCTTCGGCACTGCCTTGAGCGTCTTCGTCTGCGGCGTGCGGTTCTCCGCCGAGATGATGAACACGTGTTTGCTCTTCGGAGCGACCCACACGTCGAGCGGCGTCTTCCCCACCACCGCGCCATCGAGGTTCACCTCCGCGCCTTCGACGTTCGACTTCACGCTCACCTTCGTTCCCTTCACGAGCTTCACATCGAGCTCGTTCTCTCCGGGCTTCAAGCTCATCGACTCGCGCAGCGCCTGGTGTCCCTCGAGCAGCACCACCACGTCTTGCGCGCCCTTCTCGACGAGCGTCGTCACACCGGGCGTCTTCGCGAGCACCTCTTTCCCCGCCACCAACACGCGCGCGCCTTCGGGCTCGGTGATGACCTTCACCGTCGCGCCGCGCTCGAGCGTGAAGTTGAGCGCGAAGTGTTCGTTCGCGTTCGGGGTGCGGGTGGTCGATTGAGGGAAGTAGCCGTCGAGCTCGACGCGCACCTCGTTCTTCTCGGTCGCGGTCAGCTGCGTGTCGAGCGGAGTGACGCCGCGCTTCACGCCGTTGACGATGACGTTCGCGCCTGCGGGGTCGGTGGTGATGGACGAGACGGGATGCAACCCGAGCGGGTCGTCTTTCACCGGCGCCCACGCCTTCTCTTTCGGAGCCGCCGCTCCACTCGGACCCGACGGCGCCGCGCTGCCGCTCCGACATGTGATGCGCATGGTGTCGAGCCACTTCGCGAGCGAGCGTTGTTGCAGGTCGAACGCGAGCTGGCGGCGGTCTTCTTCGTCCCTGGTGCGCGCCGATTCAGCGATGCACTTGCAGGTCTCGGCGCTCTCCTTCACCGAGCAGCGGCGAATGAAGCCGTCTTCGTACAGCGCACGGCGTTCCTCAGGCGGGATCGCGGCGGCGGTGTTCGGCACGAGCAGGCGCTGACCGAACGTCGCGATGGCGGCGATGGCGAGCAGACTCAACAGCTGCAGCGAGGCGGTGATGAGGCCCACCCACCGCGCGCCAGTGCCGTGGTCTTCGTTTCTCCACACGAACCAGCCGAAGAGAATCGGGAAGAACGCCGCGCCGAGCGCGAGCGCCCAGTCCACGCCGCCGTTCCGGTAGACGTACATGAGGATGCCGACCCAGATGAGCGTGCAGCAGCTCCCGCCGGTGTTCTGCGTGCGGTCGGCCGCGAGCGCGACGGTGCTCCCCAGCACCACAACGAGCAGAAACCACCACGACCTGCGCCGGAGCTTCATGGCGCCGACCTGCAGGTCTGAATGAGGCCCGACACCTCACCGGGCACGGGCCGCCCCTGACTGAAGCGCTCGAACACGTCCCACAACGCGTCACCCTCGTAGGTGTCGAGCAGGCCGTTCACCACGCACCTGCACGCGTTGTCTTTGCACGCCGACAACCACGCCGGACGGAAGCACGCCGACGCGCGCCGGCGAATCAGCACCATCCACTCTTCCTGCGTGAAGAAGTTCTCGTCGCCCGCCACGAGCCGCAGCTCTGCGTCGGAGAAATCAGCGGTGACTTCTTTCACGAGGCACTGGCAGTCCATGCCCTTTGCCTCTTTTTCGCAGCCCTTCGTCATCGCGCTGATGAGCGCGCCGCGGCCGGGCGCCAGAGCGCCTTTGTCACAGCTGAAGAATGCGAGGGGCACCACCCACAACGCTGTCCGCGTGAGCACGCCCGCAGTTCAGCGAAAGACCCCGCCGATCGCCAACCGAAGTTGACGACTCCGGCCTCGTCGAGCCAATCGCGGGCCGGCCGCGGCTCTTCCTGCTCACGGCGTGCCGAAGAGTTCGACCAGGTGCGGGCGCGCCACGTCGGCTTCGGCCTGCACGTCTGCCGTGCGCTGCGCGGCGAGCGGGGGCAGCACGCGTTCCCTGTTGCGTTTGAGTGACTCGAGCATCGGCTTGCAGAGCGCTTCGTCTCGCTCGCGGCGGGCCTGCGCGGCGCGACGAACGCTCTCGGTGATGACCACCCCGGTGGTCGCCGCGTAGTACGCGTCGCGCGCGCCGATCTGGCAGCCATTCGAGCGGTTGAGGTCCTGGTAGTACGCACGCACCTGCGGCTGGAGCGCCGCCGGCAGCGCGGCGATCTTCTGGTCCGACAGCGGCGTGCCTGACACGACGGTCGAGGGCCCGGGCAACAGCACCGAGGCCGGCGCCCACGCGTTGCGCACCTTCGGCAGCGGCACTGGGCCCGTCGGGGCCGCCAGCATCGCCGGCTCGTCGCTCTCACGGCTGGCGTTCACCAGACTCAAGTCGCTCGACAAATACTGGCCCCTGGGGCGCAGCAGGAGCAGCGGTTCGTTTTCCTGCACCGGCACCATCGTCGGACGCTCGGAGCTCGAGCTGCTGCCGTTGCGGAACGAGAACTGCTCGTTGGATGCTGGAGCCAGCTGCGCCTTCGAGCCCGCAGGCGCGTAGACGAAGAGCTGTCGCGGCACGACCGCGAGCAGGGCCGCAGGCGTGGTGCGATCGAAGTACGGGAACCACGCGCTGACGACGCGGTCTTCCAGCGGCACCTCGGCCGGAACCTCGGCGTGCAACAGCGGGTCGAACTTTCCGTCTGGGCGAATCGCGAGCAGCAGCGCCTGACCAGCCTTCGGGGCCGTGTTGAAGCCGATGATGTAGCGCCCAGGCGCGAGGCTGGTCCGGCTGCTCCCGCCGCCGCAGTCGCCAGCCGCGCGCTGCTTCTCGGTCAAGAACCACACCGACTTCTCGTTGGGGCTCTCGATCGTCCACTCGCCCGGCGGCACGTCGACGATGGCAACCGGAGCGCCGAGCTCGGCGCGGTTGCACGGCTCGACGGCGGTCGAGGTCACGCGCAGCACCACGCCCTGAGCGGGGACCTGCACGGTGAGCGGAGCGGCGAAGGGGCGCGCGGACGAGAGCGGCTTCGCGGGCTCCGAGGTGCGGTTGTCATTGGTGGTGCTGCCGAAGGGCAGCCCCTGAACGCGAATCAGCGAACATCCGGACAGCAACAGCAGCGACGAGAGCAACAGGTGACGCATGGCGAACTCCTTCATCGAGGTGTGTTGGCAATACGCCTCGGCCCGCCCTGGAGTGATGTCCCGAATTCAGGAATCAAAGTCCCGAATTCAAGAATCGCTCTTGCGTCGAATTCGTGCCTCGCGTGTGCTCTCGCGATGGCCTTCGACGTCGCGACGTTGACCTGGGACGACGTACGTTTTCTCGAGGCGCTGCAGCGCGCCGGGCGCGTGAACGCCGCCGCGCGCGCCGAACGCGTCTCGGTCTCGACGTTCTACCGGCGCATCGCCGAGCTCGAGAAGCACACCGGCCAGCCGTGTCTCGTCCGGAGTGCGCACGAGGGCGCGTTGACCGAGTTCGGTCAGTCACTCGCGCAGGTCGGCAGCCGCATGCGTTCGGGCCTGGTCGAGGTCTTTGGCGCGCTGCGCGAGCGCGAGACCACGCTCGAGGGCGAAGTGAGCCTCACCACGGTGGAAGCGCTGCTGCCGTTCGTCGAGCCGGCGCTCGTGAAGCTGACGCAACAGCAGCCCGGGCTGCACGTCGTGTTGCACCTGGGAGACCGTGGTCCGTCGGTGCGGCGTCGCGAGGTCGACGTGGCCCTGGCGGTCATGAAGCGCGCCCCCGAGGGCTGTCTTGGAAGACGGCTGGTCGCGCTCGAGTCGGGCGTGTTCGCCACGCGCGCGGCTCTCCAGCGTCCGCGCCGCTGGGTGCTGCGCAGTCTCAATGAGGCTGACTCTCCCGAGTCTGCGTGGGAACGCGAACACGCGAAGGGGGCGCTCGCGGTGCGCGCTCCGTTTCATGCGCTGGTTTCGCTGTGTGCCGCGGGAGCGGGGCTGGCGCTCCTGCCGAGCCTGCTCGCGCAACGCCACGCACTCGTCGAGGTGCCCGAGTTCCGCGCCAGCGCCGCGCACCTCACCCGGCCCGTGTGGTGTCTGACGCACACCGGCTTGAAGCGCAGCCCGCGCGTGGTGGCGTTGAGCGCCGCGTTGGCTTCGGTGTTCGGCGTCAGGGGTTCGTGAGTTCGAATGTCACGGTTGCGCAAGTTGCGCACGTCACGCCTCTGTCAGCGCCCAGGTGCATCGCGGACATAGCGCGGCGCGGCCGTTGCTCTTCACGCCGTGGCATGAACCCAACGCTCCTGCTGCTCGCTGCACAGCTCGTCGTCGGTGCTGCCTCGTCGGAACCGCCCGTTTCCCAACCCAACGGCGTCGCCCCAGGGGGCTCTGCCTGTTCTCCCGAGGACTGGTCTCGTGAGAGTGATGATGTCTGCGCTGAGAACCGCGCGCTCAAAGTGTACGGACGCACGCACGGCGAATTCTCGTTCGGCTACCTGGGCCAATGGAGCAACGAGACGAACCGCGCGCTCGAGCTCAAGCCGTCCGATGCGAATCCTCCCTTCGCCGGAGCCATCACCGAGCCCTTCCTCGGCGCGCCCTTCAGCGGGAGCGTGCTCTCGGGCGCCACCATCGAGAGCCGCGTCGTCTACGACGGCATTCGCATCACGGCGGGTCTTCGCTTTCCGTTTCTGAACTACCGGCCGGGAGACACCGCGCAGATCATCAACGTCGGCGGAGTTCCACGCGAAGTGCTCGTGCGTTCCGTCTCGCTGTGGGACGTGCGCACCGGCATCGGGCTCGAGTACTCGTTTCGTCGCGTGACGCCGTACTTCGACGTGCTCGGTGACTTGCAGACCATGACCACGCAGCTCGTCGTCGATGGCGCGCCCGTCAAATACCAGGGCACCGCGTTCTCACTCGGTGGCCGCGTCGGCATGCGCTTTCAGTTCGAGCACGCGTTCCTCGCCGTGAGCGCCGAAGCGACGGCGCTCGGCCCGCTGCGTCTGGGTGGCTCGGCGCAGCTCGGCTTCGCGTTTTGACCAGCTGATCAGCTTTGGATGTCCCACGCGTGGCGCTCGCCGAACGTGAGCGCCTCGAGCGCGGTGGGCAGCGTGGCGAAGAGCGGAGCAGGCAGCGCGTCGAGGGCGTACCAGTTCCACGACTCGATCTTGTCCGGCTCGCGCGCGGTCGGCTCTCCGCTCACCCAATCGCAGGCGAACGCGAGGTCGATGTAGTGCTTCGGCGCGTACGAGATGGTGTTGAGCACGCGCAGGAAACGGAGGTTGGTGACCTCGAGCCCCGTCTCCTCGCGCACCTCACGCGCAGCGCAGTCGGCGAAGGACTCGAGGTGCTCGAGGTGACCGCCCGGCGACGCGTATTCCCCAGCGCCGTGCGAGCCCCGCCGCTTCCCGAGGAGCAGCTTGCCGTCCTTCATCACCAGCACTCCGATGCCGACGCGGGGGCGCTCTTCACTCATTGCATTCTGTGTACACCCTCTCGTCGACTTTCTCGGCGTAGCCGTCGCCGGGAACCGCAAAGTCCTTCACCACCTGGAGCTGTTCGCAGGTCGTCGCTGCGTCGAACGCCGCGGCTGCCTTCTTCGTGCAGACATTGGTGAGCGCCTTGAGCAAGTCGAGATCGCCGCGCGAGAACTCGGAGCCCAACTTCCACGCACGGCAGGCTCCGCGGAAGTCCTTCCTGTCTGCGAGTGCCTTGCCCCGCTCGTACGCGCCGCGCGCCAACGCCGCGATCAGTTCTCGTCGCGGCCTTGATTCGAGGCGAGCGAGCGCGCGCTTGCGCTCTTCCAGACTGAGTCGCGTCGCGCCTTCGCCGAGCATCAGCCGCTCATCGACGTCGAGGAACTCCCGCGCGAACGGCGCGGCGCGATCGATGCCTGGGCCCGAGATGGAGGCGAGCTCGATGCGGGTCTTGAGCTGCAGCTCACCCGCCCGTCGGATGTCGACGCTCAGCGCCCGCGCCTCGTTCGACGTCAGCGTCGCCGTGCGCGCGCGCGCCTCATTCAGGTCTCCGTCGAACCAGGCGACCAGCACCTCTCCGAGCGCCAGGTCCGTGTAGCGCGCGCGAAGCTCGGTGCGCACCGCGGCGAGACCATCGTCGACGGGCACGGGAACGCGCAGCGCCTCCCAGCTCGGGCACGACCAGTCGCGATGCACCGAGCCCCAGGCGGCGACGCGCTTGTCGGCGAGCCCGCTGCGCTGGCACTCCAGATTCACCCAGCGCTGGCAGCCTTCGTCGAGAGGATTGGCGCACGAGCGCTTCGCGCGTTCGAGCGCGGCCGGCACCATCTCGCGCGCGATTCCATTGGCGCGCACGAAGTACGTCTCGCAGTCTTTGGTGACGCGCGCGAACGCCTCGAGCGCCTCGTCAGGGCGAGACGACGACGCTTCCATTCCTCGGTTGAAATCGGTCTGACACGTTCGCAGCCGAGCCAGGTCGCCCAGGAGTTGCGTCGCTTCGTGATGCAGCGGCTCGAGCGCCAGCGCGCCGCGGCAAGCGAACTCGGCGCGCTCGAAGTCGGGCTCACCCGACGCCGGAGACGAGAAGCTGCGGCACTCGCTCAGCAGTCGCTCGATCTCTTCCGCAGGGTCCAACTCGACGTCGTCGCGCGGCGGCGGCGGACGCGCGAACTCGTTCCCCCGCATCAGACCGAGCTGGTACTTCCCGACGCCGACCGCGAAGACCAACACCGCGGCGACCGCGAGGAACACCGTCCTTCGATTCGAAGGCCGCGCTCGGAACTGCGAGGTGGGCACGGCGAGGTCTTCTGTGCTCCAACCCGCGTCCGACTGACGCAGCGCCGGAGCGTCGGTCTCTTGCGACTGCCAGAGCTTCTGCAGCTCGTCGCTCATGACGCGCTCCCTTCGTGAAATCTCTTCGCCAGCGTGGCCTTCAAGCGATGCACGCGCGTCGCGACGTTGGCTGCGCTCAGCCCCGTCACTTCCGCAATGGCGAGCGCGTCGAGGCCTTCGAGGTAGAGCAGTACCAGCTGTCGATCGACTGGCTTCAACGCGTGAATCAACTTCGTCAGCCGCTCCAGCGTGCGCGTGCGGTCGACCTTCGCCTCGACGTCGTCCAACACCACCACTTCCTCGAGCTCGACGAACTTCGCGTTCTTCCGGCGACCGAGATGTGACGCGCCGACGTTGTGCGCGACCCGCCACGTCCACGTCTTCAACGAACAGCGCCCATCGAACGACGCGAGGCTCCGCCACAGCGCGGTGTGCATTTCCTGCAGCAGGTCTCGCCGCAATTCGCGGTCGGCTTCGTAGCCCGCGGCGACACGGGCGATGGCCGCGCCCAGCTCGGACACGGCCTGCTGGTACAGCTTGTCGCGGTCGCGATCCACGTGGTGGCTCAAGGCGAGCGTGGCGTTCACAACCCGTTAGTCACGCGCCCGCGGACTTTCTTACGAACTTTCGAACACCGGCTCGAAGAGCTCGGAAGTGCCCGTGATTCCCTTGAGTTCGTACGAGCCGACCGACTTCGCGATGGGCAGCACCTGCGCCACCGCGCTGCTCACCAGCACCTGTTTCCCCAGCTTGCCGGTCATGCTCTCGATGCGTGACGCGAGATTCACCGCGGGCCCGATGGCCGTGAAGTCCAACCGCGAGCTGCCGCCGATGTTGCCGTACGCGACCTCTCCCAGATGCAGCGCGACGCCGAACGCGAGCGGACCTTCGCTGCGTGACGCGCGCTTCAAGTTGAGCGTGCTCAACGACTCGAACGCCTGACGCGTGGCCTTCACGGCGTTGGCGGCGACTCCGGGTGCGTCGGGTTCACGACCCACGGGGAAAATCGCGAGCAGCCCGTCACCGATGAACTTGAGCACCTGCCCGCCGTGCTTCTCGATGGCCGGCACCTGGCACTCGAAGAACTCGTTGAGCACGCCGATGATTTCTTTGGGCTGCCGCTCTCCGCTGAGCGACGTGAAGCCGCGCAGATCGCTGAACCAGATGACGCAGTTGATGAGGTCGGTGTCACCGCGCTGAATGCGGCCCTTCAAGATGCGCTCACCGGCGTCGTTGCCGACGTACGCATTGAGCAGATTCACCGCGGTGCGCATCAGCGCCAGGGTCTCCGCGACGCGCGAGAGCGGCCGCACCACGAAGGTGATGGTCTCGAGCTGCGCGTCGGT
>JAEUJS010000413.1 GCA_016792935.1 Archangium sp.
GCCCATCGACGGAAGTTCGCTCCTCGGTCAGCCGCTGGTGATGAACGCCGCGGAGGCCGTCGAAGGCGCGCGTGTGCTCGGCGCGAAGGTCCTGATTCCATTTCACTATGCGCTGCGGCCCGTCTGGCCGCTGCTGACCACGCCGAGCTCGATCGCCGACCTGCAACCAGGGAACGCAGGGCTGGACGTGATTCGCCTCGCCCCGGGCGAACGCTGGGTCGCTCCGTGAGGTCAGCTGGCGACGAGGACGATCTTCACGACCTCGGGCGGAGCACCGACGCGCATCGGCGGGCCGACGAAGCCGCAGCCACGCGACGTGTAGAGATACGACTTCTCGTACGTCGAGAGGCCCGCGTTGCGGCTGCCCCAGATCACATCTCCGATGATCGTGCCGGGGAACAGCTGACCACCGTGCGTGTGACCCGAGAGCTGCAGCCCGATGTTCTTCTCAGCCGCCTTCTCGAAGCCGCTCGGCTGGTGCGCCATCAGCACGCTCGCCCGCTCGGGGTCACGCCCCCTGGTCGCCGCGTCGAGGTCGTAGCCATTGGGTGCCCACCGTGCGCCGTAGTCGTCGACGCCGATCAGATCGAAGGACGCGCCGGGATCTCCGATGACCACACTGCGGTTGCGCAGCACTTCGAAGTCGATGCCTTCCAGTTCCCGCGCCCACTCTTCCCAGCCCGAGTAGTAGTCGTGGTTGCCCGACACGAAGAAGGTGCCGAAGCGAGACTGCAGGTTGCGCAGGCGCGCGACGTAGCGGCCGAGCACCGCGGGCGTGCCGTCGACGAGATCGCCGGTGATGGCGATCAGATCAGGCTTGGCGCCGTTGGCGGTCTGCACCATCTGATCGAGGAACTTCTCCTGGATGATCGCCCCGACGTGGATGTCGGACAGCTGCACGATGGTGAAGCCATCCAACGCCTTCGGGAGCCCCGGCAACTTCACCGGCACTTCACTCACCGCGGGCGGGGTGAACGCCCGCCACGTGCCGAACGCGGCGATGCCGCTGCTGGCCGCCAGCGCTCCAGAGGCCGCGACGCGCGAGAGGAACAGGCGCCGCTCGGGCGCGACTTCCTTCACCGGTTCCTTCGCGGCGACCTTCTTCACGGTCGCGAGCCACTTGATGACCTCGAGCACCAGCAGCGAGATCAACAGATAGATGAACACGCCCCAGCCGGTGAGCACGATGGCGCTCAACATCGGCGGCGGCAGCGATTCCTTGAACGCGAAGCGCACGATGGGCACCGAGAGGAACAGCGCCGCGAGCAAAAAGCGCATCACCCAGCGCACCTTCAGGCTCTGCACCGTGTCTCGCACCGTGCGTCGGTAGATGAAGACCGACGCCAACGCGAAGGCGAGGAGGGTGAGGGTGACGAAGACGATTCGGGCAGTCATCTCGATTGACGAACTAACAACTGCCACCGGCCGTGGCTTCCAGAAGCTGCTTCACTACCTAACGCCGTCGCCCCAGGGGGCTTGGTTAAGCAGTGTGAAGCTTACGACCTCTGGCCGCGAGGTACGCGCCGACGGCGAGGCCACCCATCAGCCCAAAAATCAGCGCGTTGACGAGGTCGACGTAGCCGGTCCACTGCGGCGGGGAAAACACCGTCACCGCGCCCTGCCAGAGATCGAAGACCTTCTCCTTGGCGTTGGGGTCGCGCCACACCTTGATGGTCGCCATGAGGATCGACAGCGCGAGCATGGTGAGCGACACCAGCGTCGCTCCGAGGGCTGCGCGGGCGAGCAGCGGCTTTCGTGCCCACGGCGCGCCGGGAGCGAGCGTCTCGAACGAGTCGCCGGCGATCTCCTTCGGCTCCTGACCCCACGGCACGAAGCGCGCGAGCATCACCATGCCCGGAATTCCGAACGCCATCGTCAGCAGGAAGAAGTCACGCCAGCCGAGCGCGTCGGCCATGACTCCGGCGGGCGGGCCCACGAAGGTGCGCACCAGGCCCACGAGCGAGGTGAAGAGCGCGTACTGCGTCGCCGAAAACCGCTTGTCGGTCAGGCGCAACAGGAGCACGCCGAACGCGCCCCAGCCCATGCCGCCGGTCAGCGTCTCGATGAAGATCGCGCTCTGCAGCGGCGCGCTGAACGACGCGCTCTTGGTCATCCAATCGAGCACGCCTCCTTCGTCGAGGCCGAGGCGGGCGAGCAGGGCGAGCGCGATGACGACAACGGCGACGATTGGCCCAGCAGACGCGTCTGCTGATTTGGTCGCCATCTCGGTGCGCGGCTCGACCGTCTGGCGTGCGCGCGCCCACGAGAGCAGCGACCAGCCGGCGAAGAAGGCTCCGATCACCAGCAGCGCGATCCACGCGCCGAGCACGTTGAACGGAGAGGTGACGTGCACCATGCCCCACTTCACCGGGATCTCGGCGATCACCGCGTAGCCCGCGTTGCTGACGATCTGCAGCACGCCGCAGATCCACAACGCGCGGCCGGTGCCCCAGCGGGCGGCGAGCACTCCGCCGAGCACGGTGCCGAGCAGCGTGCCGATCACACCGACCGCCCCGCGCAGCACGCCGACGTCGAACGCCGCGAAGCCCTGTTTCAACAAGAACGGGCTGATGAGTGCTCCGGCGATCGAATCGGCGAGACGGTACAGGAGCACGAACGCCAGGATCTCCACTGCGCGCGGGCGGCCGAGCATGCCCACGAAGGGCATCCACACCGCTTCGCGCAACGACATCGGCTTGCCCTCGAGCGGAGGTGGCTTCGGAGCCCAGAAGGTCACGCCGATCAGCGCGAGGAAGATGAGCCCCTGGAGCATGATCGTGCTGCCCCAACCGAACGACGGCCCCATCGAAATGGCGATGTTGCCCGAGACCCACAGACCGACGCGGTAGAGCGCGCTGCGGGCGCCGACCATCGCGCCGTGTTCGTGCGGCTTGAGCACGTCCACCGCGAAGGCGTCGTAGACGATGTCCTGCGAGGCCGAGGCGAACGAGATGAGGAAGCCCAGGATCGCGACGGTGGCGATGGTGGCTCCCGGAGGATCGACCATTCTGGCGCACGCCTCGCTGCCGGGCTGACAGACGGGGACGCTCAGCGCGAACAACCCGAGGCCGACGACCGCGAAGGCGAGGGCGATCTGAAAGAGCACCACCCACCCGCGACGAGGATCCAACCACTTGCTGAAGATCGGCGGCGTCAGGCGATCGAGCACCGGCGACCACACGAACTTGAAGCCGAACGGCAGCTGCACGAGCGTCAGCAGCGCGTTGGTCTTGATGTCGACGTGCGCAAGCTGGAGCCACGCCGGGAGGGCGGTGATCACCAGGCCGAGCGGGAGGCCTGAGCTCAGAGACAGCAGCGTGATCGGCGCGAGCCGTCGGCTGAAGAAGGCCTGACGGAGTGTGGCTTTCGGCTCGGTCATCGGTGCTCGGTTCGGCGCCTCACGCCGACCAGGATCACGAAGCCGGCGGCTTCGGGAACTTCATGATCTCGACCAGCGCCGGGCCGGTACGCGCGAGCGCCGAGCCACCACCGAGGATTCGCGTGTGCGCTTCCTTGTGCTGGTGATCGGGCTCTTCCGAGCTCCCGCGCTTGAACCAGGGATCCGACGGGTGCGACGCAGGCGGGCCCTTGAGCAGCCGCGGGATGTCGTACACGAAGCCCTGACGCGAGTACTCGCTGGGCGTGTGCGTGTACGTGTCCATGCGGATGGCGTCCTTCGGGCACGCGTCGACGCACAGACCGCACACGATGCAGCGCAGCTCGTCGATCACGAACTGCCGCGGGTACTTCTCGATCACACGCGACTCAGGCGAGCCGTCTTCCGCTTCGTACTCGGCGGCCTCGATGTAGATGCACTGCGCCGGGCAGATCGTCGCGCACATGTAACAGGCCACGCAGCGCGGCTTGTCGGGGTTGTCTTCGCGTGGAACGAGGCGGTGCAGGCCGCGATAGCCCTCGGGGTAGTCGACCTTCTCCTCGGGGTACTGCACGGTGACGACGCTCGACATGCCGGTGCGATCGAGCACCCTGGTGTTGGTGTCGCGCTCGCCGACGAGGTTCTTGAAGAAGTACTTCGCGGTGATGAAGAGCCCCTTCACCAGCTCGGGGACATAGGCGCGCTCGCGAACGTCTTCCTCGACGAGCTGCTTCTTCTCTTCGGGTTCGTGGCCGTGGCCGTGCGTGATGGAAGCCATGTTCTTTCTCAGTGTCCCGAGTTGGCCGGCAGCGCGGCGTGATCGTCGTGACCACCGCCATGCCCGTGGCCGTGATCGTCAGCCTCGGCCTGTTCCTTGCGCACCTGACGCGCCGGCGTGAGCGTGAGGAACGCGAAGACGCCCATCACGACGAAGCCGAAGATGGCGAGGGCGCGCAGCGACGGATCCCAGAGGATCAGCGCGCCGCTGACGAACAAGTTCGCCAGGCCCAGCGGCAGGAGGATCTTCCAGCCGAGGTTCTGCACCTGGTCGTAGCGGAAGCGCGGGAACGTCCAGCGAATGAGCAGCTGGAGGAACACCAGCAGGAGCACCTTGAGCCAGAAGATGGTGCCGAAGATCGCTCCGAGGACGACGTTGGGGAGCTCGTGCGCCTTCCAGAAGCCCATCAGCGCGTCGTTGCCGAAGGGCAGCCACCACGCTCCGAAGAAGATCGCCACCAGCACGCCGGACAACACGACGACTTCGACGAACTCCGAGATCATGAAGAGACCGAACTGCATTCCTGAGTACTCGAGGAAGTAACCGACGATCTCCGACTCACCTTCCGGCGTATCGAACGGCGCGCGCTTGGTCTCGGCGAACGACGCGGCGAAGAAGAGCAGGAAGCCCAGCGGCTGCAGGAAGATGCCCCACTTCGGCAGGCCGAGATCGAACGTCGAGCCGCCGATGCTGAGGTTGGTCGACCACAGGTAGGCCGCCTGGCTCTCGGC
>JAEUJS010000432.1 GCA_016792935.1 Archangium sp.
GAGGGGCTGATCTGCGTGAACGGTCTGTGCAGCAAGGCCGACTGCGCGATGGCCAGCGAGTGCCCGTCGGGTCAGTACTGCACCTCGTCGGTGTTCGGCCGCTGCGAGGCGTACCAGGTGTGCCAGCAGACCAGCGAGTGCCCGCGCAACTCTGAGTGCCGCGCCTTCGACGAGCAGCGCTGCCCGCCGGGCTTCGATTGCAGCCAGAAGATCTGCCAGGAGCTGCAGCGCTGCCTCGCCGATGGAGACTGCGTGAGCGGCATCCCCGGCACGATGGGCTCGGAAGTCACCGGCTTCTGCGAAGAGGGTCACTGCCAGCCGAGCCCTGCGTGTGTGGTGTCGCAGCAGTGCGCCATGGGCAGGACCTGCATCGCCGGCGTCTGCGTGCCGAACGTCTGCCGCGGCCACCTCGAGTGCCCCTCGATGCAGGCGTGCGTGGACGGGAAGTGCGTCACCGGTCCCGCTCCGGAGCAGATGGAGATGTTGCGCCTGACGCCTCCGCAGCTGTTCTTGATCGAGGGTGAGTCGACGCAGCTGCAGCTGATCGCCTTCCGCATCGACGGCAGCACGTTCCCGCTCTCGAGCGCGAACTACGAAGTGAAGGACGCGATGGGCATGCCCGCGACCAACGCGAGCGTCAGCGCCCAGGGCGTGTTGACCGCCGCGATGGCTGGAGAGGTCCGCGTGCGCGCGACGGTGACGGGCGCGTTCGTGAACTCCAACGAGATCACGGGGAAGCTCATCCCCGCGGTGATGATGGGCCGGCGCGTGGTGGGGACGGACGCCGCCACGGGTCAGCCGCTCGGCGGCGCGGTCGTGCGCGGTTGCCCTGCTTCCGATTGTTCGACGCCCACCGACGTGACGACCACGGCCGACGGCATCGCGGAGTTCCCGCTGCTCGATGCGAGCGCGATGACCTTCACGGCGGCTCCGACGCAGCTGCGCACCGATGGTCTGCCGGCGTACGAGCGCGCGTCGATCCTGAGCACCACGGCGACCGACGTCGCGATTCCTCTGCGCGACAACCCCGTGAAGGCAGCGGGCGGTTTCAGCGCGTCGATCAGCTTCAGCTACGTCAGCACCACCGGCACGTACTGGGCGGGCTTCGTGACCGCGTCGGCGAGTGACGTGCCTTCGCTCACCGCGCAGGGCCTGCTCGGCGAGAACTTCATGACCGAGGTGCCGGGCATCAACCAGCAGGTGCCGGTGCCCGGCGCGTTCGTCCTCTACACGTCTCCCGGTCTCGGCTTCCCGCAGGAAGTGAAGTCGCGTTCGCTGGCGTTCGCGCAGAGCAGCAACGGGCGCTTCGTGCAGTCGTGGGCGGGCCGCGCGTACCTCGACTCGGTCTTGAACCTGCGCTCGATCGACGTGCTCACCTACCTCGGCGCGTTCGATTACGAGCAGCAGCGCTCGGTGGCGTTCAGCAGCAAGCCGTACGTGGCCGACAGCACCGACGTCGATGGTGACGGGCTGTGCAGCATGATGTCGCGCTGCCCAATGGGCACCGAAGACGTGCCCGACTACGCGCGCTTCTCGGCGCTGTCGTTCCAGCCGTCGCGGCAGCAGAAGCTGCGCACCGAGGTCGTGGTGGCGGGGGTGCCGTCGAACTTCAACACCGTGCTCGCGGCGTCGGCGCTCTTCGATGAGCACGCGGGCATGTTGCCGGTGGGCTTCGCGTCGAAGACTCCGGGCCAGCCGGGAGCCGATGGGCTGCGGCCAGTCGACCCGATCCTCGTGCGCGGTGGCGCGGCGTACAACGGGCTCGAGATCGCAACTCCGGGGTTGTGGGTGTTGGCGGTCGATGCGGGCGGCACCGCGTTCAGTGCGCGCATGTTGCGATCGCCGGTGTTGGGCCCGCGCGTGTTGATCACGCCGTTCCTCCCCTCGCCTGCTGATTCTTCGTACCTGCCGGGCACGCGCGCGTTGAACCCGGGTCAGCCCGCGTGGAACTCGATCTACTCGAGCGGTGGTGAGCTCGGGCGCGCTGCGCTGACGGGCACCGACACGCGACACGTCATCTATTTCCCGATGACCACGCAGCAGGCGAGCGTGGGCTGGCCGAGCGTGCCGACGGCTCCGGGGCAGGACCCCGCGGCGCAGGCGATGAGCAAGCTCGAGGTCGTCGCGGTGGATCTGGTGTCGGGCGTCTCGCTCGACTCGGTGTTCGGCACCGGAGGCGTCACCCTCGGCACGTGGTCGCAGGTCATCGACGGCTACTCGCGGCTCGATCGCTGACCGCACCTCAGGGCTTCAGCGCCGTCTCGAGCGGGTCGAAGGTGAGGCGTTCGAAGTTCCGCGCCTCGATCGCCTTCACCACGTTCGCGTGCACGACGAGCATGGTGGGGAACTCGGCCACCCTGAACAGCAGCCCAACGTCGGCGCTCGGCGACGCACGAAGCTGAGCTGCCGCCACGGTCGCCGTGACGTTGAAGACCTTGCA
Organism: Archangium sp.; assembly: GCA_016792935.1. Taxonomy (GTDB): domain Bacteria; phylum Myxococcota; class Myxococcia; order Myxococcales; family Myxococcaceae; genus Archangium_A. The sequence continues at coordinate 2,441 of JAEUJS010000432.1, forward strand.
GTCGTCGCGCAACGAGGTGCCGTCCTCTGCAACGATGAGCGCGTCGTACAGCTCGAGGCTGGTGACGCCCGCAGCGAGCACGACCTCGGCCAGCGCGTTGCTCATCAGCGGGACGGTCGGGTGGTAGGCGAGGATCCGCCCCTCGGTGCCACGTCGCACGACCTTCAGCGGCGTGGCTGGGGGCGCCGAGAACCGCTTCCCGGCCAACCATCGGTCTCGCAGGCTGGGGTTCGGGACCGGGAAGAAGAGCGCCATCGCAGGGTCGCTCGCGCCGAGGACGAAGTAGGTGCCAGTCACGCCCGCCCCGCTTTGCGCGCGCGGGGCCTGGGCTTCCGCTTCTTCGGGTTCTTCTTCTTCGCCGGGAGCGCCGAGACGTAGTTCAGCGCGAGCGTGAGGAACGGCGCGAGGCGACGCCCGGCTTCGACGTACACGAAGCCTCTGAGCGGTCGGCCGGTGAAGTCCATCGGTGAGGCGCCAGCGAGCGAGAGCGCCTTCGCCTCGTTGGCGGGGCCCACGCGAAACATGAAGCGCTCGGTCTCGACGCCACACAACATGTGGCCGCGCAGCATGAAGCACACGCCGCCGAACATCTTCACCTCGGTGACCCCGGCGGACTTCGCCAGGCCAGTGCGCACCTGCGCGAGGAGTTTCGCTGAAGCAGCCATGGGCTCAGGCCCTCACCGGCTCGGGTTGGAGCACCGCGCCCCGCCAGGCGAGCGCGAGGAGCGGCACGACGATCGCGTACTGCGCGAGCGTGAAGCCGGTCTCGATGGCCATGAAGCCGCTCACCGAAGCCATGCGGTACTTCGCCGCCACGGGGAGCGTGGTGAAAGACCAGGCGAGCACCGAAGCGAGCGCGAAGAAGCGCACGGCGCCCTGCACCGGTGACGCGGCCGACGCCGTGACTCGCGGAAAAAGCCACGAGAACAACAGCCCCTGAATCGTCATCGACAGGAGCCCGAAGGGAATGATCACGTCATCACGAAACAGCTCGAGCTGTTCGTAGGTCGTCTTGAAGACCACGAGGTGCCACACGTAGCCGAGCGGAAACGTCGGGAGCAGATACGCCAGGAAGCCGAGCCAGAAGCGTCGATTCATGGCGCCGATAGTCGTTCAATTCACTTGCAAACTGCAAGTGATATACGAGACGTCGCCATGGCCACACGACACCGTCGGTCTGCATGTCCGATCAGCATCGCGTTGGAGCTGCTCGGCGATCAGTGGAGCCTGTTGGTGGTGCGTGATCTGATGTTCAAGGGCAAGCACACCTTCGGAGAGTTCCTGGCAGGCGGAGAAGGCATCGCCAGCAACGTGCTCACCGACCGCCTGGCGCGACTCGAGCTGGCGGGGGTGGTGACCCGCGAGCCGCACCCCGATGACGCGCGCAAGGTGCGATACCTCCTGACCGAAAAAGGGCTGTCGTTGGCGCCGGTGCTGATGGAGCTGGTGGTGTGGTCGGCGCGCTGGGAACGCACGGCCGCCCCACCGGACGAAGTGAAGGCCATGCGCGAGCAGCGTGAGGCGGTCCTGGAGCGCGTCAAGCGAGACTGGAAGCGCGCGCGCACGCGTGGCCGCTGACCGCACAACCGCCTCGACAGGTGGCGCGCTTCGCCTAAGCTGCCGCGACCGTGAGCCAGCAGGAAACGATCATCGGCATCGACCTGGGTACCACCAACAGCTGCGCCGCTTTCGTCGACGGGTACAAAGACGGCGTGCCCAACGTGAAGCTCATTCCGTACAAGGGCGGCGAGTACACCATCCCCTCGATCTTCGCGGTCGACGACAAGGGCAACGAGCTCATCGGCTACGAGGCCAAGCGCCAGTGGCAGCTCAACCCGAAGAACACGATCTACGGCAGCAAGCGTCTCGTCGGTCGCTCGGCCACCAGTGACATCGTCGAGACGATGAAGAAGGTCGTGCAGTACGGCGTGAAGCCGTCGTACGACAACAAGGAAGTCACCATCGAGGTCGCGAAGAAGGAGATGACGCTGCAGGAAGTCGCGGCGCGCATCCTCAACAAGATCCGCGACGTCGCTTCGAACTACTTGAAGGTGCCGGTGAACAAGGCGGTGGTCACCGTGCCCGCCTACTTCTCGGATCGTCAGCGCCAGTCGGTGAAAGACGCCGGCAAGCTGATCGGCCTCGAGGTGGTGCGCATCATCAACGAGCCCACCAGCGCGGCGCTCGCGTACGGCGTCGGCAAGACGCTCAACCAGAAGGTCTGCATCTACGACCTCGGCGGCGGCACCTTCGACGTCTCGATCATCGAGATCCGCAACCAGGTCTTCGAGGTGAAGGCGACCGGCGGCGACATCTTCCTGGGCGGCATCGACTTCGACAACGCGATGATCCACTACGTCTTGACGGAATTTCAGTCGAAGACGGGCATCGACCTCTCCACCGACCCGGTGGCGATGCAGCGCATCAAGGATCTCGCCGAGCGCACCAAGATCGACTTGAGCTCTCGCGAAGAGGCGCCCTTCAACATTCCGTTCATCACGATGACGCCGCAGGGGCAGCCCCTGAACATCGAGATGAAGTTCACGCGCAAGCTGCTCGAGAAGCTCACCGTCGAGCTGGTTGATCGGACCTTGAAGATCGTCGCCAAGGTGCTGGTGGAATCGGGGCTCTCGACGCGCGATCTCGACGAGGTGATGCTGGTCGGTGGTCAGACCCGCATGCCCGTCGTGCAGGAGCGGCTCACCAAGTTCTTCAGCAAGCCTCCTTCCAAGGGCGTGCACCCCGATGAGGCGGTCGCGATCGGCGCGGCGCTGTATGCGTTCTCGCTGTCCGACGACACCAACCTCAAGCTGCAGCTGCTCGACGTGATCCCCATGGCGATCGGTCTCGAGAAGGCCGACGGGCAGATGCACCAGGTCTTCCCGCGTAACTCGCCGATCCCCAACGCCAAGCAGATCACCGGCACGACTTCGGTGAACAACCAGAGCGAGCTGATCATGCGCATCTGGCAGGGCGATCACGAGAAGGCGAACGAGAACGAACAGCTCGGTGAGTTCACCTTCTCGGGCATCAGACAGGGGCCCGCGGGCAACGTGAAGGTCGAGATCACCTTCGACGTGAACGTAGAAGGCATCCTCACCATGACCGCGCGCGATCCCGACACCGGGAAGGACATGAAGACCACGGTGCGCGTCACGCAGAGCTGAAGCCGCATCCAACACAGAGGAGAGGTCCATGCGCTGTGCGATCCTCGCAGCATCGGCGTTGTTCTTTGCCTGCCCCTCTCCCTCTGGAAGCGACGGAGGCACCGGTGGAGGCGCGACCGGTGGTGGCGGCGCGACGGGTGGCGGCTCCACGGGTGGTGGCGGCGCGACAGGCGGCGGCGCGGGAGGTGGCGGCGCGACGGGCGGCGGAGGAACGAGCGCCGAGACCCAGTTCTGTCGCGACTTCTACAGCGCGCAGATCGATCTCGTCGCGCGGTGCAATGGCCTGGCGCCATCAGCGGAGGCTGCGCAGCGGGCCGCGATCGATGCCCAGTGCGCCGTTTCGGCCTTCACGGGGCCCTCGGTTCGGGTCAACGCGACCGCCGCGATGACGTGTCTGTCGACGTTCGCGAGCGAGACGTGCGCCACGTCGAACGTCTACGTGGGTGGCGCTCCGGCGATTTGTTACAGCGCAGTCGAGGGCTCGGTCGCCATCAACGGCAGCTGCTTCGTCAGCGAGTGCGTGCCGGGCGCCTACTGCGATCAGACCACCACCTGCCCCGGGACCTGTCGCGCTCGCGTCGCGTTGGGGCAGATGCCGATGCCTGGCCAGGAATGCGTCGAGGGCGCAGAGCCGTACGACGGCGTATGCACGGCGCTCGTCGCGCTCGGGCAATCCTGCGCACCGACCGGCACGTCGACGCAGCAGCATCGGTGCGTCGGCTTCGCGCAGTGTCTGGGGGCACAGGTCTGCACCAACCCGCAGACGCGGCTCGCGACCGCGGGGCAACCGTGCGACGAGCAGATCGGGACCTTGTGCGCGTTCGGTCTGCAGTGCGTGAGCAACACGTGCCGCGCCAGCGCGACCATCGGCACGAGCTGCGCGACCGTTCCGTGTCAGTTCGGTCTGTTCTGCAACGCCAGCCAGAGCTGCGTGGCGCTCGGCACGGCGGGCGCTGCGTGCACGACTGACGAAGCGTGCGGGCCCAACCTCGCCTGCCTCAACTCGACGTGCGGTGTGCTGCCGACCACCGGCCAGCCGTGTCCTGCGCAGCGTTGCGCCGACTACCGGCAGTTCTGCGCGATGGACGGCACGTGCAAGCTCCGCGGCGGTGTGGGCGCCCTGTGCGGCCAGCTCAACGATTGCCAGTCGAACCACTACTGCACCGCTGGTGGCACCTGCGCGCGACGAAAGAACGCTGGTGAGACGTGCACGATGACCCCGATCGGGACCTCGACCGACGAGTGCCTCAGCTCGAGCTGCCCGCAAGGGACCTGCTCGGGCCAGGGCTTCTGCTCGCCCTGACGTCGTACGAGCGACTCGCGAAGATCATGCGCTGAGCGTGCGGCGGTTTCCGACGTTCCACTGCTGCGGAAGGCCGGCGCTGCACCAGAGACAGACGAACCACGCGTCCTTCACCACGTTGAGCTGCGCGCACGCGTCGCACCGACGAAACACAAACGGTCGCGAGAAGCCTTCCGCGCTCGTGAGAAATGGGGCGGCGTCGCGAAGCGCGTTCCAACAATCGACGTCGGGGCAGTAGCCCGTTGATTGATTCGAGCTCCAGGTGAGACGGCCGCCGCCGAAGCCCAGCTCGCCGGCGGCGAGAACTTCGAGGCCACCGGCGCACGCGACGTGTTCACTACGGCGGGGACTCAGGCGAAGTCTTCCGTCGAGACCGACCGTGAACGTCGCGACTGGCTCGTCGGCTCGGCGGAGCCAGGCTTCGACGTCGAGGGCTGCCGTGATGATGGTTCCGGAGGTCGGCAGCGCCGGGCGCAGACGATCGGGGCCGATGAACGAGTACGCGTGCGCCATCGCGACGTGACGCGCCGCGATCGAGTGGGCTGACTGGGGATGGGCTCCCTCACCCCGACCCTCTCCCTGAGGGAGAGGGAGTTACGCGCGACGTCGGCGCAGGAGTGCGAGGCCGAGGAGCGCGAAGGCGATCGACGGCTCGATGGCCGAGCAGCCGCAGCCGCCACCCTGCACGCCTCCGCCGCCACCCATTGCTTCGCCGCCGCCGGTCGCGCTCGCTCCGCCACCGGTTCCGCCGCCAGCGGTTCCGCCACCCATCGCGACGCTGCCGCCTCCCATGCCACCGCCGGACGCACCGCCTCCGGTTCCGCCGCCCGTCGCGCCACCACCCGTTCCGCCGCCCGCCGCACCTCCGCCGCCACCCATGCCGGCGTTGACCGCCGTCGCAGTGAGCGTGACCATCGCCTCGGTCACTGCGTCATCGGTGGTGCCGAACGAGACGTTGCCCGCGTAGGTCTGCGGGTTGCTGCCCTGGAACGTCACGTCGAGCGTTCGGGTGGCTCCGGGCGCGAGCGGCGTCGCGGTGTCGAACGCGCCGAGCGTGAACGCGGGATCGGTGCTCTGCGGCGCCGTCAGCGTCACCGGCATGCTGGTGCTCATGTTGGTGATGGTGATCGTCTGCGTCGCAGGCATGCCGACGTTCACCATGCCGAAGTCGATCGCCGCCGGTGTCGCCGAGAGCCGCGTGGCGAACGCGACTCCGCTGATCATCACCTGCAGCATCGGGATCGTCGCATCAGTCGAGCCAACGGTGAGCTGCGCGTCGTACGTGCCCGCGGGCGTCGGCGTGAAGCCCACCGGCACCGTCACCGACGCGCCTGACACGAGCATTCCGGCGGAGGACGCGACGGTGAACGCGCTCGATCCCGCCCCCATCAGCACGCCATCGACGAGCGTGATCACGTCGCCGCCCGTATTGGTGATCGTCAGATCGATCGGTGTCACCACGCTGCCGACGCGACGCGCGCCGAACGCCACGCTCGTCGGCGCAACAGTGAGGACCGCGTTCTGCCCCACGCCCGAGAGCGCGAGGGTCGAGGTCGCGTTCGCCGGATCATTCGAAGTGATCTGCAGCGTCGCCATCGCAGGCCCCAGCACGATCGGCCGCATCGTCACCGGGAAGCTGAACTGCATTCCCGCAGCGACCGTGCGCGGCAACATCCCGGGCTGTACGTCGAACGCCGGAGCGCCACCTCCCATCAGGCCGATCGCGCTCACCGTGAGCGCCGCCGTTCCGGTGTTGGAGATCGTCACCGTGCGTGGACTCGAAGTGCGTCCCGCGAGCTGGCCTCCGAAGTCGATCACCGCCGGCATCACCGAGATCACCGGAGCGATGCCGATGCCAGTGAGCGGAACGGTGCGCGCTCCGGCAGGGTCATTGCTGAGCACCACCAACTGCCCCGGCAACGTGCCGCCCATCGTCGGAGCGAACGTCACGACGATGTTGTGCGTCGCTCCGGGCATCAGGTTGAGCGGCGTGCCCCCACCTCCGCTGTAGCCGACGCCCATGGCGCCGATCTGCGCGACGACGAGCGGCGCGGTGCCCGTGTTCTGCAACACGAAGGTCTGCATCACGCTCGCACCCACGGAGAGGGAGCCGAAGTCGAAGGTCGGCGGGTTGATCGACGCCTGCGGCGCGACGCCGCTGCCTGCGAACGGAATCACGACCGGGTTGGTGCCCAGCGTGTTGCTGGTGATCGACAGCTGCGCGACGCGCGAACCCGACGCCGTGGGTGTGAAGTCGACCTGCAACGTGCCGTTGAAGCCCGGAGGCAGCGAGGCCGGCCCGCCGACCATCGTGAACTCCGCCGCGTTGGCGCCGGTCACCTGGTACTGCGAGAGATCGAGCTGCAGCTCGCCGACGTTCTCGATGGTGATGGTGCGCGACGCGGTGGTGTTCACGTTCACTGAGCCGAAGGCCAGGCTCGTCGGCGTCACCTGCAGCTGCGGCCCCTGCCCCGTGGCGGTCAACGTCACGTTGGTCGGAGAGCCCGGTGCGTCGCTGGTGATGGCGAGCGTCGCGGTCCTCATTCCGCGCGCACTGGGAGTCACCGTGACGCCGACGTTGAGGCTCGCTGCGACTGCGAGCGTCGTGGGGAACATGGGCGGCATCGAGAGCGCGAACTCCGACGCGTTGGGCCCGGCGATGACCATGCCGCTGATGGTGAGCGGCGCCGAGCCGGTGTTCGACACCACCAGCGTCACGGGTGAGCTGGTCTGACCAACCGGCCGTCCTCCGAGGGCGAGCGTCCCCGCGGGAGAGGTGGTGAGGCGAGGGCTGACGCCGGTGCCCGTCAGGTTGACGACGCTCGGCGAGCCCGGAGCGTCGTGGGCGAAGGTGACGGTGCCAGAGGCGGAGCCTTCGGTTTGGGGCGTGAAGAAGAAGCCCATCTGCAGCGTGCCGCCCGCGGCGATGGTGCGCGGGAAGGTGAGCGGCGCGGCCGAGAACGCGGCGCTCCCCGCGAGCGTGCGCGAAGTCATGGTGAGCGGCCCGGTGCCCGTGTTGGTGATGGTGAGCAACTGCTGCGCGCTGGTGGTGTTCACGAGCTGTGAACCGAATGCCAGCGGCGAAGGTGCTGGCGAGAAGGTCGGCTGCGTGCCCGTGCCGCTGAGCGGGATGGTGACGTTCGGGTTGGCGGTCGAGTCGTTGGTGATGGTGAGGGTGCCGCTGCGCACGCCACTGGTGGCGGGTTGGAAGCGCACCGTGAAGCTCGTCGAGCCTCCCGCGGCGAGCGTCGGAGCGGGCAGCGTGCCGAGCGGAAACTCAGAGTTGTTGTTGCCCGCCACGCTGAACGAGAGCGTGTCGGTACCGGTGTTGCGAATGGTGATGGTCTGCGTCGCGCTCGTCGTGCCGACGTTCTGCGGAGCGAACGCAACCATGGCCGGCGTGACTTGAATGTTCGGCTCGACGCCGGTGCCGGTGAAGTTGAGGACCGTCGGCGAATTGGGCGCGTTGCTGGCGAAGGTGATCGAACCGGTCGCGGCTCCGGGCGTGACGGGCGTGAACGTCGCGTTGAACGTCGCGCTGGTGCCCGCGGCGATGGTCATCGGCAGACCGGTGGCGGCGAACGGGCCGACCTGTGTCGCGCCGGTGATCGTGATGGGCGAGCCGCTGGTGTTGTAGAGCGTCTGCACGCGCGGCGTGCTGGTCATGCCCACGCGCTGGTTCCCGAACGCATACGTCGAGGGGACCGCGTGGAGTCCCGGGGAAAGCGGCGTCTCGGTGGTGACGATGCTCGCCGTCGTGCCGCACCAGTGACCGGAGCCGCTGACCTGCACGGTGAGCGTATTGGTGCCCTGGTAGTTCCAACCGGGAATGCCGGCCGGGTTGGTCAACGTGAAGGACGGCGACGGCGCGCACACGCCAGTGCACACGCAGCTCGGAGAGAGCTGCTGAGACGCGGTGCCGATCGGCGTGCCGTTGATCGAGACGCCGACGGTCGGGTTGGTGCAGCTGGTGCCGTTGAGGGTGACGGTGACGCTGGTAACGAGGGTGGCGGGCGGCGTGAGGTCGGTGAACGGGCGACCATTGAGCGGCGCCGGGAAGTTCGTCGAACAGGAATACGTGTTGGTGCCGCACACCGGGCAGCTGTTCGCCATGCCCGTCCAGCTCACGTTGTACGTGGCGGCGCGAGCGAGCGGAGCAGTCAGACCAACGAGACACAGCGACAACGCCACCAGCGTCGAGCCGAGCGGTCGGAGCATGCCCGCAAGGCTACTTCAGTTGTCGCGCTACTCAGGCCACCACTTGAGATGTCGCGTCATCCACGAGTTGCCTCCGCGGCCGTCGCGCACAACGAAGTACATCGTGACGTCTTCGGGCTCGGTGCCGCGCTGATTGGGCCGCCACGAGGACTTCTGTCGCCCGGTCTCTCCGGCGAAGTCGACGCCACCGGTGTTGTAGGCGCTCATCGTTCCGCTGGTCGTCATCCACGTCACCTTCCACGCCTCGGTGAGATTGACCGGCTGCAGCGACAGACTGGGCACCACGTACGGTTCCTGCAGCGCGTCGAAGTCTTCAACCGTGAGTTCCCAGTCGGTCTTGCCGTGAATCTCGATCACCTCGTCTTCGCGCCACGTCACCTTGTTGAACACGATGCCGGGCAGCACCGGCGTCACGTTGCGCTTCATCTCGGGGAAGAACTGGCAGGTGTAGACCATCAACTTCTGCGCGTAGATCTTCTCACCGGTGTCGCTGGCGCTGATCTCGAGCACCACGGGAATGCGAATGCCGCCGAGGCCCTTGAACGTGTCCTGCTGAATCACCTCGAACATCAAGAGCGAGCCCTGCCCTCCGTCGGCCATCGGGAAGCCGCCGTCAGTGGTGCCGTCGTCGAGCACCTTCGTTCCCAAAGCGACACCAGAGACCTTCAGCTCTCCCGCCGTCGTCTGACCGCTGCTGATCTCGACGTAGTCACCTTCGTTGTCGCACTCGCGATCGCCGCGATTCGCGCAGCCGAGCAAGCGGTAGTCGAGCATGCGGCCGTTGCCCGCGGGATCTGCGACGAGCGCGGTGAATTCCAACGGAGTCGACGCCGCCGCGAAGAACGCGAACGCCACGGCGGGCGGAATGCCGACCTGCGAGCCGCCATCGAAGTTCTGCAGGCCGCCGAGCAACACCTGCGCGTTGCACCCGGGGATCATCACTTCCGGTGGCTCGAAACGCATGCCGAGCACGCGCAGATCATGAACGTTGGTCGGCTGATCTTCGGCCTGCACACAGCCCACGAGGCCGAACGCGACGATCAAACAACCCAGCACCAGTTTCGCGCGCGTCGACATCAGAGACTCGCCTTCAGCCCGATGACCGGGAGGATGGGA
>JAEUJS010000511.1 GCA_016792935.1 Archangium sp.
GATGCTCGCGACGCCGTTTCCCACGTTCACGCTCACCGGCGTGGCAGACGACGCGACCATCATTCGCCTCTACGTCGACGAGGCGTGTGCGGGGCCGGTGTTGCGAGAGGTCAGCGCCGAGACGTTGCGCGCGGGCGTGGAGCTCGAGCTGGTTCCGCGCGCCCTCAACCCGTTCACGGCGCGCGCGTATTCGCCCGCTGGCGTGCGCTCGGACTGTTCGGACGTGGTGCACGTGCAATCGACTCCGCTCGACCCACCACCGGTGCCCACGCTGCAGGCCGTGAAGGTCGGGTCGCGGCCAGGCGGGCCTTTTCGTCTCTTCGGGTTGGTCGCCCTGCAGCCGACGGTGCAGGTGCGCCTCTTCCGAGACCAGTGCGGAGGCACGCTGGTGCGCGCGATGACACCTGAAGAGTTCGAGGAAGGCACGTTGGTGGTGGTGCCTCCCGACGCCTACACCCTGTTCTTCGCGCAGTCGGTCGATGCGACGGCCGCGCGTTCGGCGTGTGCGAGCGTGACGGTGATGAGCGACTCGATGCCACCGCCATCCGCCACGATTCGCGTCGCGAGCCCGAACCCGGTGAACGGCGGCTTCGCGGCGATCGCCGTGGGCGGCTTCGAGGTGCAACGCTCCGGGGTCTACGAACACCCGCATTGCGAGGGCGGGTCGTCGTGGTGTGACGCCACCTTCTCGGAGTGCGTTCTCGTGTTGGGCCTCAACACCGACGTCGTGGAGTGGAGCGTGCGCGTCGAAGACGGCTTCGGCAACGGGCGATGCGTCGAGGGCACGGAGGTGCTGCTTCGCGACAGCGGACCAACGCGCGAGCAGGCGCCCGAGCTCGAGCTGTTCCGCGCGAGCGAGTTCTCGCCGTGGACGTTGAGCGCGCGCGTGCAGGTGTGGACGCGTTTCACCTTCGTGCAGTTCTACGACGCGGCCGATTGCACGGGCCCGGCCGAGCGTAACCTGAGCCCGTGGGATGCGATGCGCCGCACCGCGGTGGACCCGGGCTCGGTGTGGAGCGCGCGCATGGGCGTCGTGATGCCCCGGGGCGTCGTCGAGTTCGGCAAGTGCAGCAACACGGTGCGGGTGCCGTGAAGCTGTGCTGGGCTCAGTGTGATGACGACGAGAGCGCTGTGGGTGTGCCTCGCAGTGGTGGTCTCGAGTTCCGCCGCGGCGAAGGAGCGCGTCGTGGTGCAGACGCTCTCCAGCTCCGATGAAGACACTGCCCGCGTGGCGAAGCAGGCGACCGAGCAGCTGCTCGTCGAGCTCACGCAGCGCGAGGTGGCGGTGCTCGGTGAGAGCGACATTCAGGGAATTCTCGGCGCGGAGCGCCAGCGCCAGTTGCTCGGCTGCAGCGAAGGCGCGTGCATGACGGAAATCACCAACGCGCTCGGAGCGAGGCACGTGGTGCTCGGCGCGGTGTCGCGCTCTGGCTCGAGTTGGAGAGTCGACCTGAAGCTGCTCGATACGGTCGCGGCGAACGTGCTGGTGCGTGCCGCGGTGAACTTCGAGCGCGAAGAGTCGGTGGTGAACGCCATGGGCCGCCTCGCGAACGAGGTGGTGGCGAAGTTGCCGGGGCGTGAGCCGCCGATGTCTGGTGTGCAGGTCGCGTCGCTCGTCGGCGCGGGAGCGGGCGCGGCGATGGTCGGCGTCGGCATCGGCTTGATGGCTGGAGCGAGCGGCGACATCACGAAGCTCAACGATGCGAAGCAGACGCTCTATTACGACCAGGCGCTCGGACGTGTTCGCGCGGCGGAAGGGCAGGCGACCGCGGGCGTGGTGCTGACCGTCGCGGGTGGCGTCGTCGCGGCGGCGGGCCTCGTCGGCGCTCTTCTCACGCCGCGCGCGAAGACCTCGGTCGGCGTCGCGCTCGGACCCGAGGGCGCTGGAGTCGTCGTCGGAGGCGTCTGGTGAGCGCGCGGCTCATGCGGCTCGTCTCGCTGACGAGCGCGATGTTCTTCGGCGCCTGCACCTTCACGGTCGATCTCGAGGGCACGCGGTGCGACGACACGCACCCGTGCGGCACCGAGTTCACGTGCCAGGCCGGCGTGTGCAGACGTGCCGGTGCAACCGGAGGCGGCGAGGCGATGGGTGGTGGCGCCGCGACGGGCGGTGGCACTGCGACGGGAGGCGGCGCTGCGATGGGCGGCGGCAACGCGATGGGCGGCGGCAACGCGGTGGGCGGCGGCAACGCAGTGGGCGGCGGCAACGCGGTGGGCGGCGGTGCCGCGACGGGAGGCGGAGCTCCGATTCCAGTGGGGGGTGGCGGCATCACCGACGGCGGTTGTCCTCCTCGCTTGTTCGCGTGTCAGGACGCGGGCGTGCAGGGTGTGATGACGGTCGCCCTCGGCGCGTTGCGTGAGGCGTCGTGCGCGTGCCGCTACGCGCTCGGTGCGGGCGGGCCGCTCGACGGAGTCTCGAACGCGGTGGGAGATCTCGATCTCGACGACTGGAATGATCTCGTCGTCAGTCAGGCCGGCAACGCGCGCGGTCTCTTTCTGCGCGACGGAGGCTCGGCGGAGCTCTCGAGCGATCTGATCGACCCCGGCATCCCCTTCCTCGTGCGAGGGCTCAACCCCATCACCGCTGGCGCGCTCCGGGCCGATGGCGTCTCTCGGCTCCACACCTGGCAGGTCGACGGCACCTGGTACCAAGCGGCCAACGCGGGCCTCAGCGTGCAAGGCGAACGCGGTGCGCTCACCGGGCCACTCGAGCCGAGCGACACCGTGAACGACTTGATGGTGTTGAGCCAGAACACGCAGACGCAGCTGTGGCTGTACCAGCTCGACTCGAGCATCGACTTCAACGGGCCGCCCGGGCTCATCGAGGTCGACGGACTGAACGCGGTCGCTGCGCTCTCGAGCGTCGATGGCACGCCGATGTTCGCCGTCTCCACGACGTCTGGGCTCTATCGAGTGCATCCGGTGATGGTGAACGGGCGCTTCTCGACGGACGCTGGCGCGACGCATCCCGATGGAGGACTCATGGCCACGCGCCTCACGACGTCACAGTTCGCGCGACTGGCGGTCACCGACTTCGACCAATCGGGCGACCCGCTCGTCTTCGGGACCGATGCGACCGCGTACTCCCTGCGAACGGGAACGTCGTGGTCGGTGGAGTTCCCCGATGGCGGCCCGTTCACGTCGAGCCCGGGAACGCTCGTCGCCGCGCGCAAGACGCCGTTGAGCGTCGAGCTGGTGCTCGTGGGGACCAACCTGCGCGTGTACCACGTCGCGCGGAGTGGGCCGTCGAGCGTGACGCTGTCGTTGCTGCACACCATTTCGCTCGGCTTCCAGCCGCAGCTCATGACCGTGGGCGATCTCGACGGTGACGGCTTCGACGAACTCATCCTCGCGACTGGAACCGACAATTTCCTGCGCGTGTTGTCTCTTTGATCATCCACCGCTGATCAGCTGGTACGCGCGTTGCTCACACAGCGCGCATGCCCACTCTCCGTGTCTCGTTCGCCTCAGTGCTGCTGTCGCTGTGTGTCGGCTGTGCCTCGCAGACCTCGCAGGCTCGGGTGACCACCCCTGAAGGCGCGCGCGAGGCGTTGTGCGGAACCGCCACGGACTGCACCGTGGACCTCGCGGCGCAACGCGTGGTCGAAGCCGAGCTCGACCGCCTGAGCGCCGAGCCGAAGAATCGCCGCGCGGTCATCGTGGTCATCGAGCCGCTGACTGGCGCGCTGATCGCGATGGGCGGGCGGGAAGCCCGAGCGGAGACGACCATCAACGAGCCGTGGCTCGCGGCGCTGCGAGCGGTCGACCCGGGCTCGGTGATGAAGAGCTTCACCATCGCCTCGGCCCTCGACCACGGCGTGGTGGACGAGACGACGAAGGTGAGCGGAGAGGGCGGCAAGTGGCGCCTCGACGAGAAGGAAGTCATCACCGACCGCGTGCCGCGTGGAGAGATGAGCGTGGAAGACGTGATGGTCTTCTCGTCGAACATCGGCACCGCGAAGATTGCGCAGCAGCTCGGCGGTGAGCCGCTCGCCGAGCTCTACGCGACGCTGCAGCTGCGCGAGTCGGTGACCCAGAAGATGCGGGCGGGCAACGTGCCGAAGGTGGACCTCCTCACCGAGCCCGCGATGCTGCGCGTCGCCTTCGGAGCCGACGTCGAGATTTCTCCGCTGCAGCTCGCCGCGGCGTACACCGCGTTCGCCGATGAGGGCCGGTACCACCCGGTCGCGGTGACGAAGGCGGGCCAGAAGACGCCGCGGCAGGCGTTCACTGCGATGACCGCCACGCGCATGCAGCGGCTGCTCGCGCAGACCATCGCGCGTGATGATGGAACGGGCGCTCCGGCGCGGTTGCCGCTGCACGCGGTCGCCGGGAAGACCGGCACGTGGCAGGTCGAAGAAGGCGTGAGCTGGGCCAACTTCGCGGGCTTTCCGCTCGGAGAAGCAGCCACCGGGAACAAGGTGCCGTTCGTCGTGTACGTCGGCGTCGAGACGACGGCGACCGGGTACTCGGGTGGAACGCTCGCGGCGCCGAGCGCGGCGCGGGTGATTTCGGCGCTCCTGAATCCGCCGCCTGCGACGACTCCTACGGCGCGGTGATGAGACAGCGCGTGATGGGCAACATCTGATTGGCCGATACGTACAAGAAGTAGCGCGCGCCTGACTCGAGCGCCGCCGGAGCACCCGCCACCGGGAAGCGCTGCCGCAAGCCGTCGGGCACCACGCCGTACTTCACGCTGCCCGAGACGAGCGGCGCGCCTTCGGGCGGAACGTCGAGCCGCCACAACGTGTCCGCGGGCAAGTCGAGGTTGGGGAAGACCGTCGGCGCGCGCGAGGTCTCGCGCATCACGTACACGTACCGCGCGCGGCCGTTGCCCCAGGTGATGGTGCCGTCCGCCGCGATGCCTTCTCCGCCCGAGCACGCCTGCGGTTGGAAGTAGTACTGCTCCGAGAGTGGGCCGAAGCCATCGGGCACGCCGACGAAATCGGCCGCGCTCAAGTTTCGCCACTCGAGCTCGCGTTGCCAGAACGCCTTCATGCGCGCGCGGTCGGTGGTCATGAACACCGAGTCTTCGGGGTGCGCGAGGTCGGCGCGCGAGAAGCCGTTGTTCACTTCCGCGGGGAAGGCGCCGAGCGGAATCGAGTTCATCAGGCCCGACGCCTGCGCGATGCCGCGGTCGGTGAGCTGGTTGGCGAGCGAGCCCTCGCGGTCGATGTCGAAGATGGAAGCGAGCCCGCCCGGCGCCGCCGTGGAGTGGCAACACACGCACGAAGCCGCGTTGACTTGCGAGCGCACCCAGCTCTCCTCGGCGAGGTACGTCGGGTCGCTGCGGCGTGAGTCGGCCTGCGAGAAGCGCGGGTTCGGATCTTTGAAGTAGTACGGCCGGCCGCTGCGCGACGCGTCGCAGTTCGCGTCGTCGCGGAACGAACGACCTTCAGCCGTCGCGCCGTGAATGCTCTCCCAGATGCAGAGCGCGCCGCCGTCGATGCCAGTCACGTTCATCAGACACTTCTGCTGCGGCTCGCGGAACGCCTCTTCGGAAGAGACGACCAGCTCGCTGCTCGCGCCTCCGCAAATGGCCGCTGGCTGCCAGTACCCACCGCCGAAGACCTCGCAGCCGGTGCGAGCGCTACCGCATTTCGAAGTGTTGTCCGTCGCGATGTAGGTGCGCGTCTGCTCGGGCTTGCGCGCGTCGAGGCACATGCCGAGCGAGGTCGCAGGCGCGCACAGCACGCCGCTCTCGAACGTTCCGCGCACGTCGCTGCAGTCCTTCTCGGCGTCGGCCACCTTCCACGCGCCGACGTAGTCCTTGCACTCGGGCAGCTTGCTGAACGGACCGTCGTACGCGCAGTGACCGACCACCACGGTGCTCAGCACGGGCGCATCACCTGAGGGCGC
>JAEUJS010000558.1 GCA_016792935.1 Archangium sp.
GCCGGCGACGAAGAAGAGGAACGGGTAGCCGAGCGAAGAGAGCAGGGCGACGCGCAGGTTCATCTGCAATCGCGAGAGCGGGATCTTCACGAAGCCGGGTGTTTGATCGAGCGCCGATGGCTTCGAGCGTCCTCCGAGCCAGACGGCGAGCGCGGGCAGACCGAGCGCGAGAGGCACCGTCATCGCGAACAGCTGCGGCAACATTCCGCGGCTGACGTTGGGCATGAAGACGATGGCCTCGATGAGTGAGGTGGCGGTCTTCACGAAATAGAAGGTGCTGGCGACGAGCGCGTAGAGGCGCCAGCCGCGCAGTCTCGATGCGCGCACGAAGATCAAGATGAGCGCGGCGTCGATCGCAGCGACGGCGAACATCGTCGGGAACATGAGCGCTGCGTCCGCGTCGGAGAGCGGCGTCTCGAGCTTCGGCGCGAACACCGCCGACCCGACCGCGAAGAGCACCACGTGCACCACGACCAGAGCGAGCCAGCGGAGTGCGTTTTTCATGACCGTCACGAGAGCAAGAGTGACGCCACTGCGCACGTGCACGCGCAGGTTCGCGCGCGGCAATCGATGCGTTTGCTTGAACCGCTCGCGCAATGGCTGCGCGTGTTACGAGGCCGAACCCATGACGACGCGACGCACGTATTACCCGCCGATCGAGCCGTACCGCACGGGGCGGCTCCCGGTGACGCACGGGCACGACTTGTACTTCGAGGAGTCAGGCAACCCCGAGGGCAAGCCCGTCATCTTCGTTCACGGTGGTCCGGGTGGTGGCACCGAGCCGCGTCAGCGTCGCTTCTTCGATCCGAACTTCTACCGGATCGTTCTCTTCGATCAGCGTGGGTGCGGAAAGAGCACTCCGTTCGCGTCGCTGGAGCACAACACCACGTGGGATCTCGTGGCGGACATGGAAGCGCTCCGCACGCACCTCAAGATCGAGAAGTGGCAGGTCTTCGGCGGCTCGTGGGGCAGCACGCTCGCGCTGGCGTACGCGCAGACGCATCCAGAGCGATGTACGGAGATCGTGCTCCGCGGGATCTTCCTGCTGCGCAAGTGGGAGATCGACTGGTTCTACCAGGAGGGCACCTCGCACCTCTTCCCCGACGCGTGGGAGAAGTACCTCGCGCCGATTCCTGTCGAAGAGCGCGGCGATCTGGTGCGCGCCTATTACAAGCGACTCACCAGCCCCGACGCGAAGGTCCGCAGCGAAGCCGCGAAGGCGTGGAGCATGTGGGAAGGGCGCACGTCGTATCTGCTCCCCAACGAGTCGTATCTGAAGCACACCGGAGAAGACGCGTTCGCCGACGCGTTCGCGCGCATCGAGTGCCACTACTTCGTGAACGGTGGCTGGTTGAACGACGACAAAGCGCTGCTCGCGACGCACAACATCGATCGCATCCGGAAGATCCCCGGGGTGATCGTGCAGGGTCGTTACGACGTCGTCTGCCCGATGGAATCAGCGTGGGCGCTGCATCGCGCGTGGCCTGAAGCGGACCTCCGCATCGTCGAAGATGCGGGCCACGCGGCGCATGAACCCGGCAATCTGCACGAGCTGATCGAGGCGACGGATCGCTTCAAGATCTCGCGGTGATCAAAGCCCCCTGGGGCGACGACGTTGGGGGACGATCGAGATTGCGTCAGCGGAACATGTTGACGATGCATTGTGAAAGGAACTAGCGAGTCGCGCCCCATGGCATCCAAGCCTCTCGTGATCGTCGAGTCTCCGGCGAAAGCCAAGACGATCGGCCAGTTCCTCGGCTCCGACTTCACGGTGATGGCGTCCGTGGGACACGTCGTCGATCTCCCGTCGGGTTCGAACCTGGCGGTCGACGTCGATAACGACTTCAAGCTCACCTACGAGGTGACGAAGCCCGAAGTCATTCGTGATCTCAAAGGCGCGCTGAAGGGTGCCTCGGAGCTCTACCTGGCCACCGATGAAGACCGCGAAGGCGAGGCCATCGCGTGGCATTTGCGGGAGCAGCTCAAGCCCAAAGTCCCGGTCAAGCGCATGGTGTTCCACGAGATCACCAAGAAGGCGATCGCCGAGGCCGTCGAGAAGTCCCGCCAGATCGACATGGGGCTCGTCGAGGCGCAGGAAGCACGGCGCACGCTCGACCGCTTGTACGGGTACCAGGTGTCGAAGGTGCTCTGGTACAAGATCCGCGGCGGTCTTTCCGCGGGGCGCGTGCAGTCGCCGGCGATTCGGTTGATCGTGCAGCGCGAGCTGGAGCGCATGAACTTCCGCGCCGTCTCGTACTGGGACGTCACCGCGAAGCACCCGACCACTCCGGCGTTCGAGTCGAAGTTGTGGACGGTGAAGGGGCAGCGCGTCGCGAGCGGCAAGGACTTCAGCGATCGCGGAGAGCTGACGACCGAAGGCGCGGTGTGGATCGACGAGGCGCGCGCGAAGGCGATCGCCGACGGGCTCGCGGGCACCGAGTTCAAGGTGAAGTCGCTCGAGACGCGGCCGTACACCAGCTCGCCCAAGCCGCCGTTCATGACGTCCACGCTGCAGCAAGAAGGTGGACGCAAGCTCGGCATGAGCGCGCAGCAGGTGATGCGCGTCGCGCAGGGGCTCTACGAGCAGGGCTACATCACCTACATGCGCACGGACTCCACGAGTCTGTCCGAGACGGCGCTCACCGCCGCGCGCGCGCAGGTGAAGGAGTTGTACGGCGAGAAGTTCGTGCCCGCCGAGCCGCGCATCTACACGCGCAAGGTGAAGAACGCGCAGGAAGCGCACGAAGCGATTCGTCCCGCGGGTGAATCGTTCCGCACGCCGGATGAGCTGAAGAGCGAGCTGCAGTCGGCTCCGCTCAAGCTCTACACGTTGATCTGGCAGCGCACGCTCGCGTCGCAGATGACTGACGCCGAAGGTGAGAGCGTTTCGCTGAAGCTCGCGGCGAGCACCAAGCAGGGTGACGACGTCGAGTTCAGCTCATCGGGTCGCACCATCACCTTCCGCGGCTACCTCGAGGTGTACGTCGAGGGCTCCGACGATGCGGGTGGGCGTGATGATCAGGAATCGCCGCTCCCGCAGTTGAAAGAGGGAGATGTGGTGCCGGTCGAGGCGCTCACTGCCGATGGCCACAACACGTCACCGCCCGCGCGCTTCACCGAAGCATCGCTGGTGAAGAAATTGGAAGAGCTCGGCATCGGCCGCCCGTCGACCTACGCGTCGATCATCGGAACGCTGCAGGCCAAGTACGTGTGGAAGAAGGGCCAGGCGCTCGTCCCCAACTGGGATGCGTTCGCGGTCGTGAAGTTGATGGAGAAGCACTTCGAAGATCTCGTCGACCTGGAGTTCACGGCCGAGATGGACGAGGCGCTCGACAAGATCGCGAGCGGCGAGCTCGAAAAAGTCCCGTACCTGAAGGAGTTCTACAACGGGAAGGGCAAGCACCGCGGCCTCAAGTCCCTGGTGAGCGAGAAGAACCTCGACACCATCGACGCCGCGGAGATCAACTCGATCCCCATCGGTGGTTCGGACTCGGGCGTCGTCGTGAAGCCCGGCAAGTACGGCCCGTACATTCGCCGCGGTGAAGACACGGTGTCGGTGCCCGACTCGGTGCTGCCCGATGAGCTCACGTTGGCGCGCGCGCAGGAATTGCTCGCGGCTCCGAAGAGCGACACGCCGATCGGCGTCGACCCTGCGACGGGGAAGAACGTCTACGTGCGCACCGGCCGCTTTGGTCCGTACGTGCAGTTGGGCGAAATGCCGCCGGATCCTCCGAAGGGCAGCAAGAAGAAGAAGCCCAAAGAGGGAGAGCCGGTTCCTGAGCGTCCGAAGACCGTTTCGATCTTCAAGACCATGAAGCCGGAGACGGTGACGCTCGAGGTCGCGCTCGAGTTGCTCACGTTGCCGCGCACGCTCGGCGTCACCGATGAAGGTGAGAGCGTCGTCGCGCAGAACGGTCGCTACGGCCCGTACCTGATGAAGATGAAGGACGGGAAGAGCACCGACTCGCGCAACCTCGGCGTGGAGAACGAAGCGAAGCTGCTGACCATCACGCTCCCGGAGGCGATGGAGATCTTCAAGCAGCCGAAGCAGTTCCGCGGCCGCGGTCAGCCCAAGCCCGTGACGATCATCGGCAAGGATCCCGACACGGGCAAAGACATCCAGCTCAAGGAAGGCAAGTTCGGTCACTACGTCACCGACGGCGAGACCAACGCGTCGCTCCGCAAGGGAGATGATCCCGGCTCGCTCACCATCGAACGCGCGCTGGAGTTGATGGTGTTGCGCCGCGAGTACATGGCGTCGCCGGAAGGCATGGCGAAGGCTGCTGCGAAGGGCGCGAAGAAGGCGGCCAAAGCGGCGAAGGCGCGGCTGGCGAAGGACGCGAAGAAGGCGGCCGAGGCTGGAGCGAAGGGAGAGAAGCCCGCGAAGAGTGCGAAGGCTCCTGCAAAGGCTGAGAAGCCCGCGGCGAAGAAGGCCGAGAAGAAGGCCGCTCCGGCCGCGAAGAAAGAGAAGAAGGCTGCTCCCGCTGCGAAGAAGAAGGACAAGAAGGCGGCGAGGAAGAGCCGGTGAGCTCGCGCCGAGAGAGTGCCGAAGAGAAGCAGTTCCTCGAGCGCTACCGGCCGAAGGATTACCCGCGACCGTCCGTCGCGGTGGACCTGGTGATCTTCACCATCATCGATGCGCAGCTGCGCGTGCTGCTCGTGAAGCGCCAGGAGCATC
>JAEUJS010000583.1 GCA_016792935.1 Archangium sp.
CCGCAGGTCGCGCAACCTGGCAGCGGCTCGTTCCACATGTAGGGTTTGACGCCGCCGTCTGCCTTGACGGTCGACGAGCCCGGATCGCCTGGATCAAGCAGCGGGTACGCATAGGTCACGTCGAAAAAGAGCGCGCCGTCATCGAGGTACGCCTGCGTGAGCCGATATTGCCCGTTCGGCCCCGAAGCGGCGAAGACCGAGTCGAAGACGTAGCGCATTCCTCCCTCGGGAAACCAATCGAAGGACAGGGCACCGCCTGCGCTTCGACGCACGCGGAGTCGCGATGGCTCACCCGCCGCACGGGAAGCACGCGGTACCCACGCCTGCTGGCCGTTCGCCACGGTCGGGGCCGCACCAAAGAACCGCGTGTCACCCTGCGGCGTCAGAACGCGCGTGTACTGTGAACACCGCGTATCCACGATGCTCGTCAAGTTGTGGATGGTGAGCGGCTTGATGAGGTCGCCCTGCGTGGTCGAGCGCGTTGGAACGAAGTTCGGCCCAAACGGTGCCTTCAGCAGTCCGGGGTATCGATCACCGACGACTCCGCCCCGACACGCGGAGTCCGTCGACTTCGAATCGGTCTGCCCGAGCGCATCGCGGCTGCCGACGAAGGAGCGGGTGAGCACGAACGTCCCACGCGGAGTCGCAACGGTGACGTCGTCGTCATATTTCGTCGAGAACGGGCTCGCTGAGCCAGTAACGACTGGGTCGCCGTGCGTGGCCCAGCTCGAAGACGCGTTGCGCGCCTGACACACCGATGGATTTCGCTCCCAATGAGGCCAGTCGCTCGTGGGGAGAGGATCGGCGCTCGTGGGCGACGCCAGAATCACCGAGACGGCTGCGAGAATCTGAACCTTGCGCTTCATGGCTGGCCCCCGTCTGCGGTGACGCCAGCGTCGGCTCGTTGAAACACAGGAACGTGAGCAAGCCCCGGAGCGACACGGTGTGCCTGCCAGCCCCGCGGCGGCGTGCACAGCCCGGTGTCTTTCTGGCCCGGCAGGAAATGCATACATTTCCATGAACTCGGACAATTTCTGTCTGTCTCGCAATAGGCCGAGCACGTTCGACCGGTTGGTCCGGGGTCCGGGTTGGTCTGAACACATGGCCCCGTGGGACATCGCGCGGCAGACCCGCAGGCCATGCCCATGCCGACTGCGGCGAGCTCATCGCGCGCAGCGCCGATGGCGACCAACTGCTTCTCTGCCGGCCGGTCGTCGCAGGCCGAAATCACCGCGACCACCACAACACTCGTGCACCATCGGCTCACGCGCGCCCCCTTGTTCTGAGGGCGCGCAGCATCCCCCCCCCCCCGGGAAGATTTGCAAGTGCTCGAAGCCAGATAACTGCTCGATTTACTTCGCGGTTTGTGTGCGTCAGATCGACCACGGATGCGGCCCGTTTGAAGGGGCATGTTCACCACGATTGCTCTGACCGCCGCCGTTCTCGCCTGCAAGCCGTACACCCCGATGTCGCCGCCGATCGTTCCACTGACCGCGGCCTGCGAAGGCGCTGACCTGGTTCGTCGCAATCACGATCGCCTCGAGGTGAGCCGCGTCGTGAACGCGTGCACGTCGTTGCGCTGCGAAGGTGCAGACCGTGTTCGTCGCGCTTCGAGTGGGTGGATCATCTCGCGTGAAGTGAACGCCTGCACCGTGGCGCGCTGTGAAGGAGCGGACCGTGTGGTGCGCAGCACCGATGGCTTCATCGTGTCGCGTCAGACCAACGCGTGCACCGTGACGCGCTGCGAAGGTTGGGACTCGGTGACGCGCGGGTCGAATGGTTGGGAATTGAGCCGCATCTCCGGCGCGTGCATGCCAATCGAGCCGGTGGTGGTGAACACGCCTCCGCAGAATGATCAGCTCCGCTTCGGTCTCTCGTATCGCTGAGCTGATCAGCGAACCGTGACCTGCAGCCGGTAGATGAACTGCGCGGGCGTCAGCAGCCCACTCGGAGAGCGCGTCACCCGCAGGTACATCGTGACCGGCGCCGTGGTGTGGTTGCGCGCGAGCGAGAACACCGCCGCCGAGCTCGGGCTGCGAAGGCCGTCGATGCGTGGGCAGTAACCGCGACCCGCGTCGTCATCGGTGGCGATGGTGTTGCCCATCGCGTCGAGCAGCCACAGCGTCGCGTCGAGGTCGTTGCTCTCGCAGGTCTCGACGGCGCGATCTCCCTCGACGATTTCCGCGCGCACGCCGCTCAACGCCGGCACCGTGATGGACCACACGTCGACGTCGTTCTCCTGCATGTGGTCGCCGAGCGCCCACGCATCGAGCGCCGACAACAACACCGGCGTCGCAGTCGCCACCGTGTCGTTCTGGCCCATCGTCGCGGCCGCTTCGGTCTCCACGCCCGCGGTCGGAGGCAACGCCACGTCGAGGAAGTAGCGCTCGATGGCCGCGTTGTTCCCCGTCTCCTCGACCTGAATGAAGTACGTGCCCGCGGGCAACGGCACGAGGAGCAGCGAACAGCCGCCCTGCCCCGAGCTCGCGGAATCGACGAGGACCGGAGCACCACCCGAATCGAGCAACCGCAGCGTGGTGGTGGCCGCCGTGCAGTCACCGTACGTGCCGATGAAGGTCTCGAAGCGCACCAGGGCTTCGGCGGCGAGCGTGAGGCGGTACACGTCCACGTCTCCGGGCAACGCGATGGCCGCGCGCACCTTGGTGTCCCCCGTGAGCTGCACGGGAGATGCGTTCGCGAGCGCGACCGAGTCGTTCACCTCGAGCTCATCGACCGCGATGATGCGGCACGCGTTGCTGCACGAGTCGCTGTCGACCGTGTTGCCGTCGTCGCATTCCTCGGCGCCCGGCGTCAGCACGCCGTTGCCGCACACGATTTCGGAGAAGCGCACCTCGAGGCCGTACTTCGTCACCGCCTGGTCGTCGCCGCCTTCCACGACGTGCAAATAGACGCTGCGGTTGGGCAACAGCGCGAAGGTGATGCCGGGGCAGCGGTCAGCCGAGCCGTTGCGGTCGTTGTTGTCGGCCAGCGCGGCGCCCGTGGCGGAGCGAATCGTCAGCCCCAGGTCGATGCTCGAGCCACACGCGCGACCAGGGCCGAACCCGAGCGCGCCGTTCCACACGTCCACCCGCACCGACTTGGCGGTCGACGTGGTGTTGGTCACCGCGAAGACGTCCTCATCTCCAGCGACGCCGATGGCCGCGACGCGCACCGCGTCTCCACCAATTGCGTCGATGACACCTTGCGCGGTCGCGTTGGCCACCGCGACGCCGCCCACGTCGAAGTCGTTGCCGCCGATGCCGAACGCGCCGGTGTTGGGCACGCCGTCGTCGTTGGGCTCGAACTCCATCGGCTCGTTGCGGCACGTCGCGCTGCAGCCATCGAGCGACTGCACGTTGTTGTCATCACACTGCTCGGTGCCCGCGGTCGTTCCATCACCACACGTGGTCGCGCACGTCGAAGGCATGCCCATACACGTCCACCCGGTCTCGCGCGTGCAGGTCGACGAGCAGCCATCTCCATTCTCGGCGGGAGGCGCGTCGTCGCATTGCTCGAGGCCGGCGACGATTCCGTCCCCACACTGCGTCATGCACGTGCTCGGTGAGCCGCTGCAGTTCCATCCACTCTCTCGCGTGCACGTGCTCGAGCAGCCGTCACCATTCTCCGCGGGAGGCGCGTCGTCGCACTGCTCGGCGCCGGCGACGACGCCATCACCACACGTCGTCGTGCACGTCGACGGAACGCCCATGCACATCCACCCTGTCTCGAGCGTGCACGTCGCAGAGCAGCCGTCTCCCGCTTCGGCCGGAGGCGCGTCGTCGCACGCTTCCATTCCGGCGCGCACGCCGTCGCCGCACGTCGTCATGCAGACGCTGGGGTTGCCCAGGCAAGACCAACCCGCTTCGCGCGTGCAGTTCATCGAGCAGCCGTCGCCGCTCACGCGCGCGCCGTCGTCACACGTCTCTCCTCCCGCGGTGTACGAATCGCCACACGTCGTGACGCACGCGCTCGGCTCGCCGGTGCAGGTGAAGCCGGGCTCGATGCGGCACGTAGCGGAGCAGCCATCGCCCGAGTCGGTGTCGTCGTCGTCACACATCTCGAGGCTGGTGACGTGGCCGTTGCCGCACGAGGTCGGCGTGCAGTTCGAATCGCAGCCATCTCCGTCGATGGCGTTGCCGTCGTCACAGGCTTCGGCGCCCGCTCTCACGCCGTTGCCGCAGCCGGTGGGCCGACACGTTCCGAGCGGGCCGTCGTCGCAGCCGTCGCCGTTGATGCCGTTGCCGTCGTCACATGCTTCTCCCATGTGGCGCACGCCGTCGCCGCAGCGGCTCTGACAGTGACCGGCGACGCACACCTGACCGACGCAGTCACTGCCGCCCAGACACTGTTTCCCCTCGGCGCACTTGCCGCACGCCGGCCCGCCGCAGTCGACGTCGGTCTCCATGCCGGCGCGGAAACCGTCGGTGCAGGTCGAGGGCGCGCAGGTGCCGGCGCCATCGCAGAGCCCCGTGGCGCACGCGGTGCCAGCGTCGAGGCGGCGCTCGACGAGCTGGTTGTCGACGCAGTCTTTGGGAGCGCACGCGTTCGAGGTGTCGGGCGTGCACATCGGAGGGGGAGGCGGCGGGCTGCACGCGAACGCGCTGATCAGCACGGCTCCCACCACGCCCCAGACACGCATTGAGGAGAAGAACAGCACGGCTCGCCTCTCGATGGCGAGAGGGCCACCCGCATTCGGCCGACGCATGCCTACGCTGTGCCGTGTGACGAACACTCGACTGGCGCTGGTGGCGTGGATCGTCCCGCTCGTCATCGCGGCGTTCTTCGGAATCTTGAGCCACCTCGACCAGACGTTGCCGTGGCCCGAGCCCGTGGGTGAGCCACCGCCCTGCTACGGCACGCCCGAGGGCGAAACGATTTGTCCCGAGGGTGAGCCGTTGCCGCCGCCGTCGACGGCGCGCGTGGTGGTGAGCGCGCTCAGTGAAGAGTGGATTCGCGTCATCGTCGTCGGGCTCGGCGCGGTGGTGGGGTTCGGCAGCGCGGCGCTGGCGCTCAAGCGCACGCGAAAGACCCGCCAAGACAATCCAACCGACCGCACGGCCTACCGTCTCGCGTTCTGGGCGCTCATCGTGATGCTCATCGTGCCGGCCGTCGCGGGTGGGCTGCTGTTGTTCGCGCTCATGGCATTTCGCATCAGCGGTTGATCACCCCAGGCGCAGAATTCGCTCGGACCGCGCGCGCACGTCTTCGGTGAGTTCCCGCTCGTCACGCAGCTTGCGGCCCCACGACGGAATCAGCTCGCGCAGTTTCGGTTCCCAGCCCGGCATGCGTTCGGGAAAACAATCGGCGAGCAGGTCGAGCGCGATGGACACCGAGGTCGAGGCTCCGGGAGACGCACCGAGCAACGCGGCGAGCGTGTTGTCCTTCGCCGAGATGATCTCCGTGCCGAACTCCAGGCGTCCTCCGTCCTTCTCGTCGCGCTTGATGACCTGCACGCGCTGACCGGCGATTTCCAGGCTCCAGTCTTCCGGCTGCGCGCGGGGCACGAATTCCCGCAGCGCCTCGAGCTTCTCTTCCATGGTGAGCGTGACCTGCCCGAGGAGATACGTGGTGAGCGGCAGATTGCGCAGACCCACGCTGATCATCGGAATCAGGTTGTCGAGCGAGAGCGACGCCGGGAGGTCGAGATATGAGCCTTCCTTCAAGAAGCGCGTCGAAAATCCGGCGAAGGGCCCGAACATCAGCGCGGTCTCTCCATCGACGTAGCGACGGTCGAGGTGCGGCACCGACATCGGCGGAGTGCCTTCCTTCGCCTTCCCGTAGACCTTCACCGCGTGCTGCGCGACGACGGCGGGGTTGCGGCACACCAGCCACTCACCGCTCACCGGGAAGCCGCCGTAGCCCTGGCCTTCCTCGATGTCGGACTCGTCGAGCAGGTCGAGCGCGCCACCGCCGGCTCCGATGAAGACGAACTTCGCCTTCACATCGAGGTCCTTCGAGCGCGACTCGTCTTCGACCTCGACGCGCCACAACCCGGTCTGTTCGTCGCGATCCAGTTCGTGGACATGGTGGTCGAGGAAGAGCTGCACCCCGGGCTGCTTCACCAGCCAGTCCACGAGGCCGCGCGTCAGTCTCCCGAAGTCGACGTCGGTGCCGAGATCCGAACGCGTCGCCGCGAGCTGCGCGTCGTCGCGCCCGTGCATCATGAGCGGCATCCATTCCTTCAAGACCGCGCGCTCGTCGGAGTACTGCATCGCCGCGAAGAGGTGATTGCTGGTGAGCGCCTCGAAGCGCGCCCTCAAGAAGCGCACGTCGTCGGGTCCCGTCACGAACGAGAGGTGCGGCACGGCGCGAATGAAGTCGCGTGGATTCTCGAGCACGCCGCGCTCGACGAACGAGCTCCACAGCTGCCGCGAGGTCTCGAAGCATTCCATGATGTGGAATGCCTTCTTCACGTCGACGCTGCCGTCTTCGCGGGCCGGCGTGTAGTTGAGCTCACACCACGCGGCGTGCCCGGTGCCGGCGTTGTTCTTCGCGTCGCTGCTCTCCTTCGCCACTTCCTCGAGCCGCTCGAAGAGGGCGATGCGCAGCGACGGGTCGAGCACCTTGAGCAGCGCCCCGACCGTGGCGCTCATGATTCCCGCGCCGATCAACACCACGTCGTATTCGCCTGCTCGCGATGCACCACTCAATTGATGCACCCCACGATGGGCGGTGTGGACTCGTCGTTGTCGGTGCGGCACTGGCGCAGCCCCGTCGCGACGATGCGCGCGATGACCGGCTTGCCGGCGACGTTCTCGGTGGTGGTGAAGCTGAACGCCTGCGCTTGCGTGGGCCCGAGCGTGCGCGTGGTGGTCAACGTCGTCAGCACCATCGGCGTGGTCGTGGGGTCGACCACCACCTCCACGCGCAGCCCCGGAGGAATGCTCGCCTCTCCGACGTTGCGCACCACCACGTCGAACTGAATTCCCGTCGGCGCACACGAGCCGGCCATGGTCACCACCGCGTCGGCCGCCGCGAACTCGAGACCCGGCTGCTTGTTCTGGCGGAAGTTGTTCAGGCCCGGGACGAGCCAGTTGCGCTGCGGCTGCGTCGGCACGCGCCCGTCTTCTTCGATGTTCACCACCGAATACGCATGCTGGTTCCACACGCGCCGTGTCACCACCCAATCGCGGCCCTGGCTGCCGAACACGCGCACGCCCGAGAAGCGCTCTCCACTCCCGGGACACGCGAAGGCGTACGCGTTGGCCACCACGATGAGGTCGGCCTGACCATCGCTGTCCACGTCGGCGACGAGCGGATACTCGATGAGCGTCCCCGAGGTGTTGCAGGTGGTGAAGCGGTCGGTGCCCGTCGCCGAGTCGTAGATGTGGAGGTTGAGCTCGTCGGCGTAGACCGCCTCGACGCGACCATCTCCATCGAAGTCGAAGAGCGTGCTGCCCGTGGCGGCGCTGCTGCAGTCCTGGGTCTGCCGAATCCACGACAAGGTGGCGACGTCTGACGTCACGCCGTCCATCAGCTTGCGGCCGTCGAACACCGCGTAGCCGACACCTCCCGCGAGGGCGACGTCGGGGAAGCCGTCGGCGTTGAAGTCACCGATGGTCGGAGGCCCACCGCCGCCGATGTTGCCCGCGCTCCCCGTCGGACAGAGCGTCGGAGAGAGCGTGGCGTTGATGTCGAGCCCGCTGCGAATCGCGCGCGCGTTGTTGGGTTGCGTCGGGTCGAAGCTCCACACCGCGAGCGTGTGGGTGCTCGAGTTCACCGAGACGATTTCGGGCCGGCCATCGACGTTCAAGTCTCCGACGGCGACGAAGCCCGCGGGACCAGCGAGCGTCGCCAGCTGCGTTCCATCGGGCCGGGCGATGAAGCCCGCGGTGACGATGTCCTGCTGGCCGTTGCCATCGACGTCGGCGACGGTGTTGTTGCCGGCGAGCGGGAGCGGGCGAATCACCGCGCCGGTCGCTCCGTTCAGAATCTGCGAGTCGGTGATGACCTCGACGGTGCCGTCTCCTTCGAGGTCGGCGAGCGAGAGTGAGGTGCACGACGAGGTCGTGGTGTTCCAGCGCACCGTGCCGTCTTGCCCGTTGAGCGCGACGACGCCGTTCGGTCCGCAGCCGACGACCTCGTTGCCCGCGACGCCGTCGATGTTCCCCGAGGCGAGCTGGCTGGCGGCGTTGATCAACGCGGGCACGGCCCAGCGCTCGGCGAGCGTCCCATTGCGCACCGTCAACGCGTGCACCGTGCCCGGTGACGTGTACGCGCCGCCCGCGAAGGTGACGAAGACGATTTCGGGTTGGTCCTGCGCGGTGATGCGGCCGTCGCAGTCGTCGTCGGTGAGCTGCGCGACGATGGGCGCCATCATGATGTCGTCAGGCGTGCCGACGGCGTTCGGGTTGCCCCACTGGTAGCGCACCACGGGGTTGAGCTGGCCGGGTGGGCGCATGAAGCGGCACG
Organism: Archangium sp.; assembly: GCA_016792935.1. Taxonomy (GTDB): domain Bacteria; phylum Myxococcota; class Myxococcia; order Myxococcales; family Myxococcaceae; genus Archangium_A. The sequence continues at coordinate 8,413 of JAEUJS010000583.1, forward strand.
GCTCGACGCAGCTGCGGCCCGACGCGCTGCCTGCATCAGGCGGACAAATCGGGGGGTCCGCGAGGCACTCGCCCTGCGACGGCATGGTGAGGCACACGCCCGCGTCGTCGAAGGTCGCCGGCGTCGCGCGCGAGAGGTCGCAGAACTGACCCATCGAGCAATCGCGCGTGTCGCGGCAGCTCGCTCCGGGAGAGACGCAGCGCAAGAAGCTGCACACCTCGCTCGAGGCGCAACAGACGGCGCCGCAGCCCTTGTCGTTCGCGCAGCACGTGCCGCCCGCGCACACGCCGCCGTCTCCACACGGGTCGCCGTCGTTGCAGGTGGCGCCGCCGCCGCCCGTCGCGCTTCCGCCACCCATCGCCCCTCCGCCTCCGCCTGAGCCGCCGCCGGTCGTGCCGCCGTCGCGCGTCCCGCCGTCGGCTCCCGGTTTCACCACGACGGAGTTGGTGCACTGGCACCCGGCGAAGGTCAGCACCAGGAACGCGAGGAGAGGTCGCATGGCGTGCACGATGCCATGCCGCACGTTCCTGCTGCAGGTGAAAGCCAGTGCGTTAGCCTCGTGGCCATGCTTCCGGTTCTGCTGCTGCTCGCCGCTGCACCGAACTCCGCGCAGCTCGACGCGCAGGAAGCGCTGAACGACCAACTCGAGCAGCGCTTCGACGGCATCTGCAAGTCGCTCAAGTCGACCGGAGGCCGCGCTCCCGCGACGCACGTCGAGCCGCCGTCACTGGTGGAGCCGAAGTTCATTCGCTGGGTGAAGACGTGCAGCTTCCGCGCGCTCTCGTTGAGCGGAAGCGCGACCGAAAAATCCGCGCGCATTTTGTGGGAATTCGACGGCCTCACGCCCGAAGGAGAGCGCGTCACCGAAGGTGGCGAAGCGAACGCGGTGCTGACACTTCGCAAACAGGGCTGGACATTCACCAGGTTCGAAGACGGAACGCGTCGGCTCGTTCGCCGCCCACGCGCGCGCTTCACCGAAGTGGCGAGCGAAGTCGGTCTCGTGTTTCCGAACGAGCGCGTCGGGCATCTGCTCCTCGGCGGGCTCGCGGTGCGCGACATGAACGGAGACGGCCGCCTCGACGTCGTCTCGACCAACGGCACCGAGGTCGTGCTCTTCACGCAGCGCGCGGACGCGTTCGGCTT
>JAEUJS010000598.1 GCA_016792935.1 Archangium sp.
CCGCGAGAAAACCCGTCACGTACGCGCCCGAATTTCCGAACGTCGTCTGCGCCCAGCGCGAGACGAGCATCACGCCGACGAAGAGCGCGCCGAACTTGAGCGCCGAGGTCAGCTCGAACGGGTTGTCGATCTTCACTTCGCCCGCGTCGTTCTTCGCCGCGCCGCCGCGCACGTAGAGAATCAGCGTGCCGATCAACATCACGCCGCCCATCACCGAGATGGGCATCAGCACTTCGCGGAAGAGGTTGGGCTCGACGGCGGCGAGCACGGCGAGGAGACGAATGAACATCACCGACGAAGCGACGAGCACGCTGAGCGCGGCGACCTTCGCGAGCGCGGGCGTCTGTTTGGCGCGACCCGCGGCGGCGAGCGTGACCGCGGTGCTCGAGACGATGCCGCCGACCGCTCCAGTGAGCAGCATGCCGCGCCCGCTGCCGAGCAGACGAATCGCGACGTAGCCGACGAGGCCGACGCCGGCGATGACGGTGACCAGCACGCCGATGCGGAACGGGTTGAGCACGCCCCACGGCCCGAAGGCCTCGTTCGGCAGCACCGGGAGCACCACCACCGCGACGAGCAGGAACTTCAGCGCGGCGATGACGTCGTCACGGGAGATCTTCGTGCTCAGTTGTCTCAGCTCGGTCTTCGCCGACAACAAGATGGTGCTGACCACGGCGATCGACGCGACGACGAACACGCGCCGCGAGAACGGGCCGATGGAGTCTCCGGCGAGCGCCAGCGCACCGAGGAAATAGGTGAGCATCGCGCTCAGCTCGCTGGTGACGCCGGTGTGGCCTTCGTTCGCGTCGCGCCAGTAGCTGATGGCCAGCAACACGATGAGGGTGAGTCCTCCGACCACCAGCGGCCAGGGGCCGAGCGTGTGCGCGAGGAGCGACGCCGCGGCGCCCGTCAGCGCGATGAGCGGATAGGTGCGGATGCCACCGAAGAACGGCCGCTTTGGGTCTCCGACGGGTCGCGAGTGTTCGCGTTCGAGCCCGATCAACAGACCGGAGAGCAACGCGAGACCCAACGAGGTGTACGGCTCGAAGCGCTCCACCGGGAGGACTATCGAATGGAATCGCGTACCCCGCCAATCGATGCGCAGACCTGAGAGGCGAATGGAATACGGTGCGCCGCACATGACCCTCTTCGTTGCGTTGATGGTGGCGGCGGCTCCGGCAGTTCCACCGGCTGAGTTGAAGTCCGATCGGTTGTTGGGCGCGCTCGTCGACGAGCTCGAGCGGAGCAAGAAGTCGCTCCCATCGACCGCCGACGCACCGTTCTATTACCTGTCGTATCGCGTGCTCGACGCGCAGAGCTTCGGCATCGCCACCAGCCTCGGTGTGCTCGTCGACTCGCAGCAGACGTTCGATCCGCTCGCGGGGCGGCTGCGCATTCTCGACGTCAGCGCGCGCGTTGGTTCACGCCGCCTCGACAACACGCACGCGCTCCGTGGTGAGCGCGATTGGGACCTTCGGCGCACGACCGACCAACTGCCGATCGAAGACGAGCCGCGCGCGCTGCGCATCGCGATCTGGCGCACCACCGATCGCGCGTACAAGTCGGCGGTGAAGCAGCTGGTGAAGGTGAAGACCAACCAGCAGGTGAAGGTCGCCGAGGAAGATCTCGCCGACGACTTCTCAGCCGACGCGCCCGTCGTGCAGCTGCAGCCGCGCTTCGCCGGAGCGTTCGATCGCGAGGCGTGGACCGTGCGCATCAAGAAGTTGTCAGCGCTCTTCAAGCCGTACCCCGAGATCTTGAAGTCCAGTGTCTCGCTGAACGGCACCGGCGGCACCGCGTACTTCGTCGACAGCGACGGCGCCCGCCTGCGCGAGCCACGCTTCTTCGCACGCATTCTCATCGGAGCGTCGGTCAAGGCCGACGACGGCATGGATCTCGATCTCTACGAAGACATCGAGGCCACCAGTCTCGATCGACTCCCCACCGACGAGGTGCTGACTCAGCGCGTGCAGCGGTTGATCGAGCGGCTGCTCGCGTTGCGCAAGGCGCCGGCCGTCGAGCCGTATTCGGGCCCGGCGATCATCACCAACCGCGCCGCGGGCGTGTTCTTTCACGAGATCTTCGGCCACCGCATCGAAGGCCACCGTCAGAAAGATGCCGACGAAGGTCAGACCTTCACCAAGCGCATCGGCTTGAGCGTGTTGCCCGAATTCCTCTCGGTGAGTGACGACCCCACGCGCCGCACGTTCGGAGAGATTCCGCTCAACGGCTTCTATGCCTTCGACGAAGAGGGCCAGCCGGCGCAGAAGGCCTCGCTGGTCGACAAGGGCATCTTGCGCACCTTCTTGCTGGGGCGTTCTCCAGTGAAGGGCTTCGCGAAGTCGAACGGTCATGGTCGCGCGCAGCCCGGAATGGCGACGGTCTCGCGACAGGGAAACTTGATCATCGACTCGACGAAGCAGCTCACGCCCGCGGCGTTGCGCGCGATGTTGATCGAAGAGGTGAAGAAGCGCGGCAAACCGTACGGGCTGGTCTTCGAGGAGATCTCCGGAGGCTTCACCAACACCCGCGCAGGTGGAGCGCCGCAGGCCTTCAAGGTGTTGCCGCTCATCGTCACGCGCGTCTACGCCGATGGCCGCCCCGACGAGCTGGTGCGCGGCGTCGACATCGTCGGCACGCCGCTCGCCTCGTTCGAGAAGATCCTCGCGACCGGTGACGACGCCGCGGTGTTCAATGGCTTCTGCGGAGCGGAGTCGGGCTGGGTTCCCGTCTCGGCCGTCTCTCCGTCGCTGTTGGTCGGCGACATCGAGATCGAGAAGAAGGCCAGGCGCCACGATCGCGGGCCGCTGTTGCCCTCTCCGATCCTTCCCGCGAAGGGCGGTGCCAGGTGAACGCGCTCGTCCTGACGATGGCGTTGAGCGCGAGCCCCGATGGCGGCATCGACGTCATCAAAGACGTGTTGCTGCCCGAGATCGCGCGCGCGAAGACGCTGAAGCTCCCGGCGACCGAGAACGAGAAGCCGGCGGATCCTCCGTATTGGGTCGGCGCCTTCGTGAACGAGCTCGAGACCTACGACGTGCGCGCGAGCTTCGGAGCGCTCACCGGCCGCGGCCAGGAGACGTCGCTGCAGTGCCTCCCTCGCGTGCGCGTGGGCAACAAGAAGTTCGACGATTCCAACTTCGCCGATCGCGGCTCGTTCTCGTTCCTCTTTGGAGACATGGGAGGCCGTGGGCGTCTGAGCCCCGCGGAGCTCGACGTCGATCTCCTGCGCCACGCGTTGTGGCTCGGCTTCGACGACGCCTACAAGTCGGCGGTGGAACGGCTCGCGAAGAAGCGCGCGTTCGTGCAGACCATCTCGGTCGCCGAGCCGACCGACGACTTCGGGCCCGCGCCGGTGTTCACGTTCGATCGCCCGCGCGTGCCGGTGAAGGTCGACGCCGATCAGACCGCTGCGTTGACGCGACGCACGTCGGCGGTGTTCCTCGAAAACCCGCTCCTGCAGGAAGGCACGGCCTGGTACCGCGCGCGCAGCTCACAGCAGACCTTCGCGTCGTCGGAAGGCGCGATGCATCGGCTCGGCGAAGAAGAGGTCTTCGTGCAGCTCGCGGTTTCGGCGCAGGCCGCCGACGGCATGGACCTGCGGCTGCGCAAGCAGTTCAACGGTCACGACGCGGCGGATCTCCCGAGCGAAGCCGAGCTCATCGACGCGGCGAAGAAGTTGTCGGCGCAGATGACCGCGCTCGCGAAGGCGCCGGTGGCCGACGAGGACTACTCGGGCCCGGTGTTGTTCGTCGATCAAGCGGCCGCCCTCTTCTTCTTGAGCAGCATCGGCGATCCGCTGTCCAACCCGCGTGAGCCGCTTGGTGCGCGCGTCGAGGGCCGAATGATCGAGCGGCTCGGCAAGCGCGTGGCGGCGAAGTTCTTGAGCGCCACCGACGATCCCACCGTGGCGACGTGGAACGACGGCAAGCGCGCCGTGCCGCTGTGGGGTGCGTTTCCCGTCGACGACGACGGCGTGCAGAGCCAGCGCGTGGGGTTGATCGAGAGCGGCGTGCTCAAGAAGTACTACATGTCGCGCACGCCCACCGCGCGGCTCAAGGAGACCAACGGCCACGCGCGCGGAGTGCAGGGCGGCGTGGGGAACTTGTTCGTCACCACCACCGCTCCGACTACGCGCGCGCAGCTGAAGAAGCGAATGCTCGAGCTCGCGAAGGACGAGGACCTCGACTACGGCCTGATGGTCGAGTCGATGGGCGAGACGGTGCCGCGCAACGCGTCCGACCTGCGCCTCTCCGCGCCGGTGTTGATCTGGAAGGTCTACGCCGACGGTCGCGAAGTGCTCGTGCGAGGGCTCTCGTTCAAGACGCTGAGCGGCCGCGTGCTGAAGGAGCTCGAGGCCATGGGTGATGATCCCTCGCTCTTGAATCTCGAGCACCGCGGCCAGCGCACCTCGGTGGTCGCGCCATCGGTGCTGGTGAAGTTGATGGACCTCACGCGCACGCGGCAGGATTTCGAGAAGCCACCGGTGCTCCCGCGCCCGTGACCGCTTTCCCCCCGCAGTCCGGACGAGTGCTGTAGCGTTGCGCCGCCTTGCAGCGGCTCCTCTCGTTCTGTTTTCTGATCTCTGGAGCTGCGGGGCTCATCTTCGAAGTCATCTGGGTCCGGCAGTTCGGCAATCTCTTCGGTAACACCACCGGCACCGCGGCGCTGGTCGTCGCGGTCTTCATGGCGGGGCTCGGGCTCGGTGGGGCGCTCGCGGGACGTTTCGCCGACGCGAAGTTCGCAGCTGATCCCGTCGCGCCGCTGCGTCTCTACGCGCGCGTGGAGTTCGCGGTCGCGGCGCTGGCGGCCATCAACGTCGTCGCGCTGCCATTGCTCGGCAACGCCTCGGGCGCGCTCTCGTCGTACGTGGTCGGCGCGCACGGCTGGCACTTCCTCTCGTTCGGCTCGTGGGCGTGGAGATGCATCGCCGCGCTCGTGCTGCTGCTCCCCGTCACCACGCTGATGGGCGCGACGCTGACGCTGCTGATTCGATACGTGGTGAAGACCGACGTCGGGAATGCCGGAGAGCGCGTCGGGCAGCTCTACGCCATCAACACGCTCGGCGCGGCGTTTGGTGCGTTCGCCACCGATCGCTTCCTCGTCCCCGCGCTCGGCCTGCACGCCACGCAGCTGTTCGCTGTGCTCCTCAATCTCATCGCTGGGCTGGGCGCCTCGCGGCTCGCGGGTCAGCCGGTCGCTCCGGCCGTTGCTGCGCCGGCTGAGCCCGTCGCTTCGGTCGAAGACACGAGTCTCGGCGCCACGCCGCTGCGGCTCGTCGGTTTCGCCACCGCGCTCGCGGGCTTCGCGGCGATGGGCCTCGAGATCGTCTGGTTCCGCTTTCTCTCGACCCTGCTCGGCGGCTACCGGTCCATCTTCTCGCTCACGCTCGCAGTCGTGCTGGTCGGCATCGTCGTCGGCTCGGCGGTCAGCGGCCGGCTGCTCAAGCGCTTCAAAGCGGTGGAGCTGTTCATCGCCGCGCAGGCGCTCTTCGTGCTCACCGCGCTCGCTGCGTTCGCGTTCGCAGAGCGCACGCCCGTCTCGACGCTCATCGACGTCGATCTCGCGACGTGGCGCTCGACGCCCGAGTCCATTCGCTCGCTGTGGCAGCTCACGCTCGCCGTGCGCCCGATGTTGTTCGTGGTGGGAATTCCCGCCATCTGCATGGGCGCCACCATTCCGCTCGCCAACGCGTGCCTGCAGCGTGCCTCGTCGGTCGTGGGGCGTCGCGCGGGTGCGCTCTATCTCTGGAACACCGCGGGCGGCGTGATCGGCTCGACGATCGCTGGCTTCGTCCTGATTCCCAACATCGGCAGTCAGTCGTCGATCGGTGTCTTGCTCGCGTTCGCCGCGCTCGCGTTGGTGCCGATGTTCCTCGCGCTCCGCAGCGAAGTGCGAACGCCGCTCTTCGCGAGCGCACTCGGGCTCTCCTTGGTGGCGCTGCTCGCGTGGTCGCAGCTCGACGCGTTGTTCCTGGTGAAGAAGTCACACCTCCGCGTGCAGGACGGAACGGCGGAGTTGCTGGCGGTGAAGGAGTCCTCGACCGAGCTGCTCGCCGTGCAGCGCAAGGGCACCGACCTCAAGCTCTTCACCAACGGTCACTCGATGTCGGCGAGCACGCTCTGGGGGCAGCGCTACATGCGCTCGTTCGCGCACGTGCCATTGCTGATGAACCCGAAGCCCGAGAAGGCGCTCGTCATCTGCTTCGGCGTCGGCAACACGCTCCATGCGACGTCGCTTCACCCGCTCACGACGTTGGAGGTCGCCGATCTCTCCGCCAACGTGCTCGAGCATGCGTCGTGGTTCGCCGAGGTCTCGAACCACGGCGTGTTGTCTGATCCGCGGCTCCAGGTCTTCGTGAACGACGGCCGCCAGCACCTCAAGATGTCGGAGCCGGGCTCGTACGATCTGATCACCCTCGAGCCACCGCCCATCTCGTTCGCCGGCGTCTCATCGCTCTACTCGAAGGAGTTCTACGCGCTCGCGCATTCCCGCTTGAGGTCGGGCGGCGCCATGACGCAGTGGCTGCCGGCGTACCAAGTGTCTGGTCAGACGGTGCGTCAGGCGATTCGCGCGTTCATCGAGGTCTTCCCGGGCGCGGTGATGCTCTCGGGCGCGTCGACGGAGTTCATCCTCTACGGCGTCAAAGACGGCCCTGCGCAGCTCGATCTCGAACAGGTGCGTCGCGCGCTCGCCGAGCGGCCCAACGTGCAGCGCGATCTCGACACCGTCTCGGCGGGCACGCTCACCGAGTTGGTCGGCATGTTCACCTCGTCGTCGATGCAGCTGTTGTTCGTCACCACCGACTCGATGCCGCTCACCGATGACGAGCCGACGCTCGAGTATTCCGAGCTCACCGACGTCATCGACACCCAGTTGCCCGCGAACCTGCTCAACGTCACGCAGGTGGCGACGTATTGCCCCACGTGCTTCGACTCCACGGGCGCGCCGGTCGCCGGGCTCGAGCTCTTGCCCGCGTACCTCGATCTCCTCTCGCAGGCGTACACCGCGCCAAACGTGCAGCAGTACAGCGTGTTCCCGCTGAGCGCCGAGTTTCCGAAGATCAAGCCGCCGCCGCGCGGGAAGGAAGCGGTCGATTCGAGCCGCTACCTGCAGCAGGTCTTCGGGCGCGGCCCGCAACGCTGATCAGATCGGCGGAGGCGGCGGCGGAATGAGCGCTGCTTCCGCGGTCCAGATCTTCGGGTGCTGCGTCAGCAATGACATGCCGGTCTCCTGCGAGACGTTGATCAGTTCCTGCGGGCCGACTGCTTTCACCTGCGGACCATCGTTCACGGTCTGGGGGGCCGTACTCACGTTGCGCAAAATCATGATCAATCTCCGGCGAGGGCCTTCGTGATGACGTCCAACAACTGCCGCAAGAAGCGCAAGATCGCGCCCCACACGGTTCCGTCCCCCCGGTCTTCGATCAACGAGTTGCCGGCGACAGGTCGGGCGACCGACAGCCCACCGTTCGGCGTCAACTCTGCTTCTTGCCCTTCGTTCAGCTCGACACTGGTACTGGCGCTGCGCACCACGACTCTTCCCTGATGCACCGCGACGAGTGTGCTCGCGGGTTTCTGCTCGACGATGAAGACGCCCGCGGTGTCCTGCACCACGCGCAACGATTCGTTTCCGCCAGCAGGCGCGCCTGCTGATGTGGTGCGTACGACGAGTGACTCCTTCGGATCCTTCACTTGCAGGCGCACGCGGCCGCTCACCAACTCGACCTCGTCCATCGACACCAGGCGCACCGTCGTATTTCCGCGGAGCAACACGCCGCGCTTGTGCTGCTCGTCACGCAACAACACCGCGCTGTCTTCCTTGTCGGTAGTGACGAGCGCGCCTTCGAGGATCACGGTGTCCTTGTTCGCAGCGACGCCGTCGACGACGAGCCCCTTTCCCGCCTGCAGCACCACGCCGATCTGCGCGCGCGGCCAGGCGACGACGGTGATGAGCACCGCGGCGAGCGCGAATGTGCCCGCGAGAACCGACTTCCACGGCCAGACAGAAGGTGGGGCAGTCGGCTTCACCAACCGCACCGCGCGAATCGTCAGGCGCTCGAGCTCTCCAGGAGCGCGACCACCGCCCGTGAGTCGCAGCAGATTCAGCGACTGGTCGTAGTGCGCGCGACACGCATCACAGCTGCGCAGGTGAGCTCGGAACTCCGCGTCGGAATCCGCTGAGAGCACGCGCCCGGTCAGCACCTCGTCGATGAGTCCGATGACGTGCCCGCTCACGATGGCCTCCCTCGCCCGAGGATCTCGAGCAACGGACCGTGACGCTGCAGCAGCTTGAGCAACACCGACTTCAAATACTTGGTGCGCAGCCGCGAGAGCTTCAGCGCGACGCGCGCCTCTTCCCAATCACGGCCTTCGATGAACACCGCGCGGAAATACGAACGGTACGCAGGCTTCAACTTCTCTTCGAAGCGCGCGAGCACGCCTTTCAACTCTTCACTCACCACCGCTTCGGGGCCGCGCGCGTCCTCTTCGCCGCCCACTTCTTCGGTGAGCTCGACGGTCGTGCTGCCGGGTCGTTTCTGGCGCGCGAGATCCAACATGCGGTTGCGCGAAGTCGTGACCACCCAGCCCGGAATCGACTCGGCCCGGAGGGGGTCGACCGCGTCGAGATGTGCGTACACGTGGGCGAACGCTTCCTGCACCGCGTCTTCCTGCTCGAAGGGGCTTTGGAAGTACTGCATCGCCATGCGCCTCACTCGCGGCAGAAAAGCCCGCACGAGTGCCTCGAAGGCAGCAGCGTCACGCTGACGCAGCGCCCGGACGTACGACGTGTCGAGCGAGAGCACCTGTGGAAATTACGGGGCGCGCTCACCAGGCGGAGAAAAAACTTTCGAAGGGTCAGAGATTGACTCCGGAATCAACAGTTGGGACACGGCCAACCCATGCGCTTGCTGCTCGTGGTTCTGATCGCAGTGGCAGTGGCAGTGACTGGCTGTGAACGCCTCGACCCGCCGGCAGTCGGCATCGGAGTCGCGCGGTTGTCGGTTCGCAACGCCGCCGTGCTCACCGCCATCGCGGGCGAAGACACCACGTGCGGCTTCAAGAGTGCGGCGGTGCTCGCTTCAGCGCGGGTCGATGGGCAGGCAGG
>JAEUJS010000418.1 GCA_016792935.1 Archangium sp.
GCTGCTGAAGAGGTGACTTCGCGGGCTACACTTCTCTGGTGGCGGAGACGTGCATCTACGTGTTCGAGAAGAGCGACGACCGCAGTCCCGGTTTCGTCGGCCGTGCGGCTCGAGAACTCGAGAAGCGTGGCGTCATCGCGAGCTTCGAGGAGCCGCTCGAGAATTTCGACGCAGTGTCCGCTCGCGAAACGTCTGCGGTGCGCTTCGAGTCGCGCGGCGTTCGCATTACGAAGTTCGCCGGGCTGATTCCTGAAGAGCCTGCCGTCGCACCGGCGTGTCGCTCCTGTCGGACTCGCCTCGATGAGGATTGGTACGAGCTGGTGAACGACGCCTACGAAAGCTCCGCGGATCAAGACTGGACGAAGGTCCAGCTGAGCTGCCCGAAGTGCCGCAAGCGCAGCTCCGTGCTCGAAGTCGATGACCTCGACGGCGGCGGAGTCTTCGCGCGAAAAGAGTTCATCTTCTTCAGCGACGTCACCGGCATGACCGACCCTGGCGCGATCACCGCGTGGATCCGCGAAATGCTCGGCGACGTGGAGATCGCGATCTACACGTTCACCTGATCAGCGCGTCACTTCGACTTCTTCATGAACGTCGCGAGGCGATCGAACGCTTCGCTCAGCACGTTTTCCTGCGGGAGGAACACCACGCGGAAGTGTTGCGTGCCGGCCTTCTGACCGAAGCCCTCACCGTGAACGAAGAGCACGCCCGTCTCGCGCACGAGCGAGAGCACGAACTGCTCGTCGCCGCCCTCCCACTGCTTGTCCAACCGCGGCAACGCGTAGAACGCGCCCTTCGGCTCGACGACGCTGATTCCGGGAATCGCGCGGAGCTTCGACACCATCAGGTCTCGACGCGAGCGCAGCTTGGTCATCATCGCCGGCACGTGCTGCTGCGAACCCTCGAGCGCCGGCTTGATGGCGTACTGGAACGGGCCCGGACCGCACAGACGCGCATCGGCCAGACGCTGCACCGCGGTCATCACCTCGGGCATCAGCTTCGGCGTGTTGAACGTGAGCCAGCCGACACGCCAACCCGGAGCGAGATACGCCTTCGACAAACCATTGAGCGTGATGAGCGGAACATCGTTCGCCAGCGTCGACGTCGGCACGTGCACGTCGTCGAACAGCAGGCGGTCGTAAATCTCATCCGACAGCACACACAGGTCGTGCTTCCGCGCGATGCCGAGCACCGCCTCGAGCTGGGCCCTCGTCGCAATCGCACCGGTCGGGTTGTTCGGGTTGCACACCACGATGGCCTTCGTGCGCGGCGTCACCAACTTCGCGATCGCTTCGGCGTCGATGGCCCAGCCCTTCTCTTCATCGAGCGGGTACGACAACACCTTCGCGCGGAGCCGCGCCGCGATGGCGTTGTAGAGCGGGTAACCGGGCGAGGGCAGCAACACCTCGTCGCCTTCCTCGAGCAGCGACGTCAGCGCGAGGTCGAGCGCCTCACTCACTCCTGAGGTGATGAACACGTCTTCCATGCGCAACGGCGTCTTCGAAGCAGCCGCCACGGCGACGCGCGCTTCCTTGAGACCCGCCGACGGCACGTACTGATTGCAGTTGTCGCGCAGCGCCTTCGTCACCACCTCGATCAGATGCGGAGGCGTCTGGAAGTCGAACTTCAGCGGATCACCGATGTTGCACGAGAGGATCTTCATCCCCTGGGCTTCGAGCTTGGCGGCCTCCGCGGCGATGTTGCGGATGGCGTACTTCACGTTGGCGATGTGTCGGGCTGGCTGCATGTCAGGCTTGCTACAACCATTCACGTCGTCAGGCACGCACAGCCATGACTCTCAACCCTGGACACAAACGCTGGGCCCGCCGCCTCTCGAACGTCATCGGTTTCGATGATGCGCCGCATGTTCGCGGCAGCGCGAGTCAGGTGGGTCTCATCGGCTGTGTCTGCTCGGGCACGCGCCTCGACATCGTGGTGCGCGACGTCATTCAGAAGGACGGCACCGACGTCACCGCGACGATGACGCGTCTCGTGCAGGACAAGAACCTCACGCATGTGCGCGCGGTGTTGCTCCAGGGCATCACGTTCGGTGGCTTCAACGTCGTCGACATCCAGACGCTCTCGAAGAACCTCGACATGCCGGTGCTCGTCGTCGCCCGGAAGAATCCGCGGCTGCACCTCATCTTCGAGGCCGTGAAGCGTGTCGATGGTTGGCAAGCAAAACGCGAACTGATGGAGAAGGCCGGCCCGCCCGAGAAATGCCGCGACGTGTGGGTGCAGCGCGCTGGCCTCTCGCTCACCGAAGCGGAAGGCATGCTCGAGCGCACCACGCAGCACGGAATCATTCCGGAGCCGCTGCGGCTCGCGCACATCATCGCGGGCGGCACGACGACCGGTAAGTCGCGTGGTCGCACATGAAGGTCCGCGACGAGAAGCCGCTCGGCCACAAGGCGTACACGAAGATTCCGCACCTCCCCGGCTCGCGCACTGGTCAGAACGACACGCACGCGCCGCGGGAGCTCGCGCGGTGGTGCACACATCAGTGCCGCCCGGGCGACAGCGTGGTGGTGCAGGAGAAGCTCGATGGCTCGTGCGTGTCCGTCGCGTTGATCAACGACGAGATCGTCGCGCTCGGCCGCGAGGGCTTTCGTGCGAGCACTGCGCAGAACCCGGGGCGTCGCATGTTCGCGCGCTGGGTCGCCACTCAGGAAGACCGCTTCCGCGCGGTGCTCACCACTGGAGAGTGGTTGGTCGGTGAGTGGCTCGCGCTCGCGCACTCGACGCGGTACCAGCTGAAGCACGAGCCGTTCGTGGTGTTCGACGTGTGCAGCAAGGGTGAGGGCACTGACTTCGTCTCGCTGTCGAGCGAACTCGCGGACTCACGGCTGAAGAACGGCGCGTTCGTGCGTCCACACGTCGTGCACAGTGGAGAGGCGATCTCCGTCGAGCGCGTTGATCAGCTGCTCGGCGCGAATGGATTTCATGGCGCGGTCGATCGTGTCGAAGGCGCGATGTGGCGCGTCGAGCGGAATGAGTCAGTCGTGTTCCGCGCGAAGTTCGTTCGGCCGGGGAAGGCCGATGGTGCGTTGTTGCCTGAGAATTCTGGGCAACCAGCGATCTGGAATTGGACGGATGGTGACGTGACGTGAGCCGCGACAGCCTTGAGGTGGCGGGGCTGGCTGCTGTGTTGCGCGTTGCTCGTCGCCGGCTTGCCCCTCAACTCCGTGTCGAATTGGGTTCAGTTCACGAAGTGACGATCAGGGTCGTCCACGTGACCTCAACGGTAACTTCGTGAACTGAACGCCCTCTTGTCGTGGTCGAGGGGCACTTTCGCGATGGGCACACGCTCCGACAACTGCCCCCAACACCACCCGCAGAGCAGTTCTGCAGCGCTCATTTCCTGAGGCGCGTGCGGATGAACATCACCAGGCACAACAGCGCGATGGGCCCGAGCACGAACGCGACACGCCCGGTCCACTTCGCTGCAGTCGCGAGCCCTTCGAGCTGATCACGCCATGCTTCCGGCGTTCCGATGAACACCACCAGCCGGTCGCGACCCGCGAGCGGAGCCACCACCTCCCCGCTCTTCGCGAAGAACGTCACCGTCGCTCCCGGCTCGAGCACCTGCTCACGCCACCAATAGCTGCGGTCGGAGTTCGTCACGTCCGAGTCCTTCACGTCGAACGACGCGGCCCACGCCGGAATGCCGTCGAGCTTTCCCGAGGCCCCCGAGCCGAGCAGCTCGAGCCGCGCCAGATTCACCGTCGCCAACACGCCCGCGCGCGAATCGGTCACCACCAGCGGCGTCGCAGCTCCGGATGAGCGCAACGTCGCCGATTTGGTCTCCGTCTCGTCGTTCTGGTTCTTCACGCTCCAGCTCACGCCCACCACCGTCTCCCAGGCGAGGCACGGCTTCTGACTCGCCGGAGCCGTCAGCAGCGCGCCTCCATTCGCCAACTGCACGTCTCCGGTGACGAAGCGCTCGGACGGGTCGAGCGTGTCCATGCGTCGCAGCCACTCGTCGGCATCCGCCGCGAAACCCGCGGAGAGGCCCGCAAGAATTGCGGTGGGGATCGCGAGGAACAAGAAGGTGAAGAGCCAGCCAAAGCCCGTGGGCCTGCGTGTCGGAGTTTCTTGCATTGCCAACCCCGAAAGCTAAGCGAGCCGCATGGCCAGAGCCTTTCAGTTCTTTCGCGCAGGCGGTTTCGATCAAGTTCGCTTCGAGAGCGGTGCAGACCTCTTCAACCTCGATCAGCTCGATTGGAAGCTGTGGGTCGCGCTCGCCTGCCCGACGAAGGGCGTCTCGTTCGACACCCGCACGCTCGAGCTCATCGACACCGACAAGGACGGACGCATCCGCGCTCCGGAGCTCATCGCTGCGGTGAAGTGGGCGTCCGCGCTCCTCAAGAACCACGACGATTTCCTCAAGGCGCCCGCTGAGCTCCCGCTCTCCGCCATCAACACCGAGACCGAAGAAGGCAAGCGCGTGCACGAGGCAGCGAAGACCGTGCTCCGCGGCCTCGGCAAGGAGAGCGCCACCAGCATCTCCGTCCCCGACTCGATGGGCGCGGTGAAGGCCTTCCACGAGATGGCGTTCAACGGCGACGGCGTGATTCCCGCCGAGAGCGCCAAGACGCCCGAGCAGAAGCAGCTCATCGCCGACGTCATCGCGACGGTGGGCGGCTCCGACGACAAGTCGGGCAAGAAGGGCGTGAACGCTGATCAGGTGAAGGCCTTCTTCGCCGCGGTCGGTGAATACATGGGCTGGCTCACCAAGGGCGAAGCCGACACCGCGCTCATGCCGCTCAAGGGAGACACCGTCGCCGCCTTCGAATCCATGAAGGCGGTACGCACCAAGGTCGACGACTACTTCGCGCGGTGCCGTCTCGCTGCGTTCGACGCGCGCGCCGCTGCTGCGCTCAATCGCGAGGAGAAGGAATACCTGCAGGTCGCCGCGAAGGACCTCTCCATCACCAGCGAGGAGATCAAGAATTTCCCGCTCGCGCGCATCGAGGCGAAGAAGCCGTTGCCGCTCGAAGACGCGGTGAATCCCGCGTGGGCTGAAGCGCTCCATGTGTTCGCGGTGAAGACGGTGCGCCCCATCTGCTCTGATCAGAAGGTCCTCACCGAAGCGCAGTGGACGCAGATCAAGACGCGCCTCGCCGCGTTCGAATCGTGGCAGTCGAGCAAGCCCGGCTCGTCCGTCGAGAAACTCGGCGTGGACCGGCTGCGCGTCCTCAACACCGACGCGAACAAGACGTCGCTCGATGTGCTGTTCGCCGACGAGAAGGCGCAGGAGCCGACCGCCAACTCCATCGCCTCGGTCGAGAAGCTCGTGCGCTACACGCGCGACCTCTTCGCGCTCTGCAACAACTTCGTGTCGTTCAAGGATTTCTACGAGCGGAAGAAGCCCGCCATGTTCCAGGTCGGCACGCTCTTCCTCGACCAGCGCGAGTGCGAGCTGTGCATCAAGGTCGAAGACGCGGCGAAGCACGGCACGATGGCGCCGCTCTCGCGCGGTTTCCTCGCGTACTGCGACGTGGTGCGCCCCGCGACGAACGAGAAGATGAGCATCGTCGCTGCGTTCACCAGCGGTGATTCCGACAACCTGATGGTGGGCCGCAACGGTCTGTTCAAGGACCGCGAAGGCCGCGACTGGGACGCGACCATCACCAAGATCATCGACAACCCCATCTCCATCCCGCAGGCGTTCTGGAGCCCCTACAAGAAGGTCATTCGCTTCATCGAGGAACAGGTCGCCAAGCGCGCCGCCGAAGAAGAGAAGGACAGCAACGCCATGCTCACCTCGGGCGTCACCACCGTCGGCAAGGCGGGTGAAGAAGGAAAGCTCGAGAAGGAACCCAAGAAGCTCGACATCGGCGTCGTCGCGGCAGTCGGCGTCGCAGTCGGTGGCATCACCGCCGCCATCGGAGCGTTGCTGCAGAGCTTCTTCGGCCTCGGCATGTGGATGCCGCTCGGCGTCGTCGGCCTGCTCGGGTTGATCAGCGGTCCCTCGATGTTGATCGCGTGGCTCAAGCTGCGTCAGCGCAACATCGGTCCGCTGCTCGACGCGAACGGCTGGGCGGTCAACGCCAACGCGATGCTCAACGTGCCGTTCGGCGCGTCACTCACCAAGGTCGCGAAGCTCCCGCCAGGCAGCAAGCTCGACACGCAAGACCCGTACGCCGAAGCGCGCCGCCCGTGGAAGCTCTACATCGCGCTCATCCTCATCGCGTCGCTCGGCATCAGCTGGTACCTCGGCAAGGTCGACCACTTCCTGCCTCCCGCCGCGCGCAGCGTGAGCGTGCTCGGTGATGCGGCTCCGGCGCTGGAAGGCGCTGCCAAGGCTGCGGCTGAAAAGAAGGTCGAAGAGAAGGCCGACGAGAAGGCCGACGAGAAGAAGCCCGAGCAGAAGAAGTAGGCTCTCCGCATGGTGCGTCGTGACGACTCAAAGCGAGCAGCCGAGCGATCGACTGCGTGCGCAGAGTCACGCCGCACTTCACCAGCGGGTGAGAGTCCCGCGCGGGTAGTCGCCGGAGAGCCCGCTAGCAGGCCACCACCTGAGGCA
>JAEUJS010000606.1 GCA_016792935.1 Archangium sp.
CGACCGGCAAATCATCAGCCAATGCAGAGACGATTGACTCAACGGAAGGAACTGACATCGGCGGACTCTACGCGGCTGCTCAGAACACGCGGTAGATGAAGTCCTGCCGCGCGTTGCCGTAGGCCAGCAGCAGCCAGAGCATGAGTCCGGCCAGACCCCACTCGAGCCACGGGCGGAGCGACTGCGGTCGTTCACCGCTCGCGAGCGCGAAGAGTGGCTTCTGGGCGAGGAGGAAGCCGAAGGTCAGCACCGCGACCTGCATCGGGGTGTTGATGTCCCACGCGCCGTGCAAGAGGCGGTCGGTGAAGAGCGAGAGCTTTTCCATCGAGGGCGCGCGGAACGGCAGCCACAGGAAGACGACGACGTGGAAGGTGATGAACCAGCCGGCGACGGGCTTCCATCGGCCTGACCACTTCGCGCGCGTCTTCTCGGTGAACTGCTCGACGTCCATCCACAGCGCGTGGAACACGCCCCAGAGAATGAAGTTCCAGCCCGGGCCGTGCCACAGCCCGCCGAGGCCCATGGTGATCAATCTATTGAGAGCGGCTCTCACTTTCCCGACGCGGCCTCCGCCGAGCGAGATGTAGAGGTAGTCGCGCAGCCACACCGAGAGCGTGATGTGCCAGCGCTTCCAGAACTCGCGCAGCGACGTCGCGCCGTACGGGTTCTCGAAGTTCACCGGCAGGTCGAGGCCGAAGCAGAGTCCGAGACCGACGGCCATCGTCGAGTAGCCCCAGAAGTCGGCGAGCAGCTGCGCGGCGTAGGCGTAGACGATGAGCCACGCGTTGTTGATGCCGAGCGATGCGGGGTCCTTCCAACCGAAGTCGACGAAGTCGCCGATGACGTCGGCCACTCCGACCTTCATGAAGAGGCCGAAGAAGACGAGCCATGCGCCGCGGTGGAGCCGCGTGGGGTCGAACGGCTTCTTCTGGTGCAGCTGCGGGAGGAATTCCTTGCCGCGCACGATGGGGCCGGCGACCAGCTGCGCGAAGAACGACTTGAAGACGGCGAAGACCAGCAGGTCCTTCTCGGCGGCGAGCTGCTTGCGGTGCACGTCGACCAGGTACGCCACCATCTGGAACGTGAAGAACGAGATGCCGAGCGGCGCCCACGCGCTGGGTTTGGGAACGGTGAGCTCCTGACCGAAGAGGTGCCCGAGCGCGATGAGCTGGTCGATGAGGAAGCGCGAGTACTTGAAGTGGAGGAGCAGCGAGAGGTTGGCGATGACTCCGAACGCCAGGAGCCGCCTGCTCGGCGCGCGCTCGAGTCGTCGGCCGATGGCGTAGTTCACGGCGATGCTCGCGAGGAGCAGGAAGACCGAGGGCCAGTGGCTCCAGCCGTAGAAGACGACGGAGCCGAGGAAGAGCCACAGCAGGCGGAGCCGATGTGAAGGCGTCGCCCAGAAGAGCGCGATGAGGACGACGACGGAGACGAGGAAGGTGGCGCTATGGAAGAGCACGTCGTGCCTCCTCCGAGCGTGTGCGCGATGACTCCCTCTCCTGCCCCTGCGGGAGAGGGTTGGGGTGAGGGACAGTCGCGTGGTGCGCAGGAGGCGAGCACCAACCCAGGCGCGTTCGCGCGCTGGCGCCCGACTTCCCCCGCGGGAGGTTGCGCGCGTTCATTTCATGGCAGCGCACGAATCGCCTCCCCGAGTGTGCGTGAGAGCTTCGTTCTGCCCGGCGCGGTGAGGTGCTGGCCCTCGATGAACCAGCGTTCGTTCACCTGGGCGCACGTGAAGTCGAGGAACGGCGCGTTGGTGCGGCGCGCGACCTCGCGGCGCAGCGCGACCTGCGACTCGATGCACTCGTCACCGCGCCAGCCGGCGCCGATGGGCGGCGCCATGAGGATGACCTGAGCTCCGTTCGCGCGGAGCGTGGCGACGATTCGCTCGAAGCCCGCGACGATTCGCTCTCCGTCTGCGTCGAGCGCGGAAGGCGGGGCGTTGGCGAAGGTGGCCGGCTTCCACTCGGCGTCGTCATTGGCATCGGAAAGCGGCGTGTCGTCGCGGAAGGTCTCGATGAGTTGGCGTGAACGCAGCCACTCCGAGCCGTCGAAGCGTGACGCGAAGAGCAGCGCGTAGATGCGCGGCAGGTTCTCGAACGCGAACGCGCGGCGCAGCTGCAGCAGCTTGCTGTGTTCTTGCAGCCACGCGCCGATGGGGTCTCCCTCGAACGCCCCCGGTGACGAGGGAGTCAGCTCGAGCACGTCCATCGGCGTGTCACTCGACGTGGGCTTCGAGACTTCGACCAGCACGCGCTTCTGCGGGCCGAGGTGACTGGCGACGTACTCGAGCGACGCGAGCGAGGTCGAAGGCGTGCAGGCCGAGAAGCCGTTGCCGATGCCGAGCGCGGGGGGACCGAGGCCGTCGTTGCTGCGCGAGCTGCCGAGCGCGACGAAGTCGACGGGCCCTTTGGCTTTGAGCAGCGCGAGCTTGAAGTGGATGCGGTGCGCGACGGCGGCGAGGCCTTCAGCGTTCGCGCGACACAGCGCCTCGAGAACGAGGAGCAGGCCGAGCACCAGGGTGACGAACTGAAGGAGACGACGCATCGACGGAGCGCGCGCTTAGCACGTGCTCCGCGCGGCTTACGGCGTGAACGGGCGGTCGCGCAGGTAGTCGTAGTCGCCGGGCTGCGCGGCGCCTTCGATGCACACGTTCTCGACGACCGGCTGGAAGCGGCCATCGGCGCCGGTGATGAAGTGCGTCAGCGTCACGCACTCGCGGGAGATCTTCGTGATGCGCGCTCCGGTGGTGCCGACCTGCGTGTTGCGCTTCGCGACGAAGCCCTTGCCGTCGCGGTTCTCGAACATCACCCTGGGCTCGGAGTCTCCGGAGACGATCGCCACGAGCGTGAGGTCGGAGAGATCGTGACGGCAGAGCGCGGTGGTGCAGACGGCGGAAGGCGTGGGCGGCTTGAGGACCGTCGGCGGCTGGAACGGATCGCGCGTGGGCGGAGCTGCGACGGAGGAGAGCGAAGCGGTGAGCAGGGCGACGATCAGTGCGCGCATGGTGGCGTGAAGTGTAACTCCCTCTCCCGCCCCTGCGGGAGAGGGGCGGGGTGAGGGAGTCGCGGCAGTTCGCGGAGGTTCGAGTTCCACGTTCGAGGAGCGCGCCCAGGGCATGTCGCGCGACTGCGGATCTCTCCCTCACCCTGACCCTTCGCGCTCTTGCGCTACGTCATCTTCGAGACGAAACGCGCGAGGTCTCGCGCGAAGCGTTGCGTGTCGGCCCGCGACCAGTCGTCGAGCGCGAGCGTGATGCGGTTGCGCGTCAGCTCGCTGCCCTTCGCCGCCAACTTCGCTCCGGCGGCCGTCACTTCGAGCACCACCTTGCGTGCGTCACTCTGCTCCACCGTGCGCCGAACGAGCCCCTTCTCCACCGCCGAGGCCACGGCTCGGCTCGCGCGGGACGCATCGACGCCGAGGAGCCGCGCGACGTCACCCACCGTCGCCCCACCCGCTCGCACCGCGTCGAGCAGCCGCAGCTCCGCGTAGTCGAGCCGCGATCGCTTGCCGAACGCCGCCGCCCAGTGCTGCGCGAGTTCCTTGCGCTGAAACAGCCGCCGCAGCTCGACCAGCGAATGCCGAATGGTCTCGATCAACTCAGCCGACGAGTCGGCTGGGCGGCTCGACGTCGCTTCACGTGACTTACGCATATCTGTGCGTTTAGCATATATCTCGTGGACAACCCCATGTACGAGTCGCTGACCACCCGGCACGCCGGCGTGGCGCTGAAACACGGAGAGGCGGTGCGGTACCCGCCCGACGTCGCGCCCTTCCTCGGCGTGCCTCGCGCGATGGACCTGAGCGCCGCGACGCTCGAGGCCCTGGTCCCGAAGGGTGACCACGTGTTTCTCCTCGGGCCCCGCGTCACTCCCGCGAGCGGGTGGACCGTGGAGCACCTCGGGCAGGCGCTGCAGATGGTGTGTGAGAAGCCACTCCCTCCGCTCGAGGGGCCAGAGATCGTTCCGCTCACCACCGACGAACATCACGCGCAGATGAGGGAGCTCACGTCACTCGTCTACCCGCACTACTTCCGCCCGCGGACGCACGTGCTCGGGCGCTACTTCGGCATCTTCGAGAAGGGCCGACTTGCGGCGATGGCCGGCGAGCGCATGGGCATGCAGACGCCGCGCGAGCTGAGCGCCATCTGCACGCATCCCGATTTTCTCGGGCGCGGGCTCGCCCGGAGATTGTTGGTGTGGCTCAGCAACGACGTGTTCACTCGCGGCGAGAAGCCGTTCCTGCACGTCGATCCCGAGAACGTTCGCGCGGTCGGGTTGTACGAGCGGAATGGGTATGTGACCCGCGCTCGGTTGGACTTCTGGCGTTTGCGCTGAGGGGACTCAGAAGCTCGCGACGAGCGCGCCGGCTTGCGGACCGTCTTCGCGTCGCGACGTGGGCCCGACCTGTCCACCCAGCATCGTGAACTCGGTCTCGAGCTTCACCAGCTCCCGGTCGATGGCCGCGTTTCTCCCCAGCGCGACGATGAGCCACGGAATGCCGATGAGCAGCGGCGCTCCGGAGATCATCAGCACCACCAACCCCACGATGAAGGCCCCGTAGCCGAGCGAGCCCGTCATCGCGAAGAGACTCAAGCCGACCAGCACACCCGTGCCGCCGAGCACCGACAGGAAGATGGGAGCCACGAGGTCGTTCTTCGAGAAGCGCAGCATGCGAATCTCCATCGCGAGCAGGCGCATGCGGAGCGCGGCGCTCAGCGGCTCTGACGACGCTGCAGAACCAAACATCGACGGAGGCAACGGCTGCACCGGCGGCGGCGGCGCGGTGAGCGGCTTCATCGCTTCCTCCGCTCCGAGCGTGATCTTCGAGACCTGATCTCCGGGCAACGCAAAGGCAGCCGAAGAACCCACCACCACCAACAGAAGAGCGAGGCGCATCGCCTCGATGTACTGAACTCGGACCCCGTTGGGCAAAAGTCCGCGCAACCCGTCACGACGAACAGCGGACCTGCGCGTGGCACGAGTCATGGACCTGCCACGCGGCCATGCTCCTCACCCTGGCGCTGCTTCTCGGCGCGAACGAAGTGGTTCCGCCGCCCAACGGGGCTCCGAAGACGCACCTCGATTACCACCGACCGGTGGCGTGCATTCCCCTCGCGCCGACGAAGAGCGTTCCGTCGGGCGAGTTCCGCGTGCAGTGCGACGGCGTGCAGAAGAAGTGCTTCGCCGCGCCGACGCGCGTGCTCGTCGATGGCGTCGAAGGCACCGAACAGCTTCAGCGCGTCATCGAGTACTGCGGCAGCGCGTACGACGAGACGATGAGGGGCATTCGCGAGAACTGGCCCATCGAAGAGGCCATCGCCGAAGCGCCTCCGGGTTGGTTCCGCGACGAGCGCGGGCGGGTGATGCAGGTGAACTTCGATCTCGGGCGTCGCGTGTACTTCGGGGGCGCGTGGGCTCCGTACTACCGACCTGATTCGCCACCCAACGCCGTCGCCCCAGGGGGCTCTGGTACGGGCTTCATCCCCGGCCGCGCGCGCGTCGAGTTCGGAGGCGTCGCCACCACGCTCAGCGAGAACGGCCGGCAGATGCACCGCTTCCACTTTCTCGAGGCGACGGGCTGGCTCGGCCCCGACCCCATCAACCACCGCTTCGAGGCCAGCGTGATTCGCTACGAGACCTCGAGCCGCAGGCAACGCGCGCCGCTGTGGCTCACCACCTTCATCGGAGAGCCGCGCCGCTTCGACATTCCGCTCAACATCGGCTGGGCCGCGGAAGCCGGTCGCTTCGAAGCGCTCGGCGGTCGCACGTTCATCACGTTCGCCGAGCTCGATGCGACGCTCGATTTGTGGAACTCCGAAGACCTCGACTCGTTCATTCGCGTGCGCGCTGGCCCCGCACTGGAGATGGATGTCGAAGGAAAGGGCGCGTACCTGCGGCCCGCCGTCGCGCTCGAGGGTGACTTCACGCTCGACCGCGATGGCTTTCATCACTTCACCGCGTCGGCGGTCGGAGAGAAGTTGATCTTCGAGCCGGCGGACCCGGGCCGTGGAGTCTCTCCGCAGCGACTCAGGCTCAAGGCCGGGTACGAGGTGATTCTCGTCGCCATCAACGACTACCCGCTCACGCTGGTGCTCGACGCGCGCGCGAATTGGCGTGACGACGTGCCGCGACTCAAGGGCTGGGAGT
This sequence comes from Archangium sp., assembly GCA_016792935.1. GTDB lineage: Bacteria > Myxococcota > Myxococcia > Myxococcales > Myxococcaceae > Archangium_A. Next base: position 6,150 of record JAEUJS010000606.1, read on the forward strand.
TCTCGGGCAACGTCGGGTTGCGCTTCTCGTTCTGGGCGCCGGCGCGGCATCACTCGACGCAGATTTCGGAGCGGCCGACGTTCTCTCCGCCGCCTCCCCGCGAAGCGCCGCCGCCTGCGAACGCGCCGCTGCCTGCTGAGAGCCGCGCCGCTCCCAGCACGACTCCTGATGAGGAGCTGATCAGCGACACCGAGCGGCTCATTCGGGCTGCCAGGAAGAAACTCGAAGAAAGCCGCGCTCCCTCACCCTGACCCCGAGGGAGAGGGGATCGTTTCCTTCCTTCCGCTCACTTGATCTCACTGATCACAGTTGTCGTGCTTGCGACTGCGGCGTGTGATGACGCCGCGGATTCGCACGGGCATGCGTTCGCGACGTGCTTCGACCCCTGGCAGGGGCTCGAGCTCGGCGGCGGGATGCTCGTCGACTCTGCGCAGCTGACGACGACCGGCGGCTTCACCGGCGGAGCCAACGCCGCCCTCCGCTTTCGCGGCGAACGCGAATCGAAGAGCAAAGCCGAGTCGACGTGGCTCTCGTTGCATCGCATCGCGGCCACCGAAGTGCGCCCCATCGGAGGACGCTTCGGCCTCAGCTTGCTCGGCTACACCGGCATCTTTCGCCGCCACGTGCGCGAGGGAACGTTGCTGCTCCCGTTCAATCCGCCCGTCACGGTGCCCTTCCCGCTCGACATGACGTTCATGGCCGAGGTGCTCAAGTACGAGCGCCGCGTCGCCGACGGAAATGGAAGTGATTGGGCGCTCGAGCCCGTGCGACTTTCGTTTCTGCTCGATCCGCTCCGTTCGGCGAGTTCGCGCTTTCATCTCGCGCTCGGCGTCACGGCGGCGTGGCGCCTCACGCAAAACGACAACGTCCTCATTCACGAGGTCACTCCGCTCAGCGCGGCGACGCTCTTCTTCGACTTCGAGAGTGAAGACGGCCTGTGGGTGACGCGCGGAATTCTGAGCGGCGGTTGGTCACTGCAGGTGGGCACGCAAGGCATGACGTTGCGCGCGCGCGGAGAAGTCGAAGTCGCGCGCACGCTCTTCGCCATCAACGATCAGCCGCTGTCGATGTATCTCAAGGGCAGCGGTGCCTGGCGTGACGCCGGCGCTCGCGGAACTTCGGAGTGGAGCGCATCGGTCGGACTCAACCTGCGGCTCTTCTCACGACGGTGAAACAATGAAGCAACCAACGGCTCACGCCGGCCTTCAACGAGCGCCGGCGTGAGAAATCCAAATCACATGATGGCGAAGTCGTGGCCACGCACGGTCTTGCGGCCGTTGGCCTTGGCGCGCTTCGCGGCCTGCTCCAGCAGCCAGTACACGTAGCCGTTGAGCGACTCGAACGCGTCGCCAGCGGTGTTGCAGCCAGCGGCCTTGAGAACGGCCTTCGCCTTGGACGCGATGACGAGCGGCTCCTGCTTCTTCTTCGATGCCATGTGAGGCTCCTTCGTGGGGCGGGAATTCGCCGGGGGCGGACCATACGCAGGTCGTCTCCAGACGCCACCACTTCAGTGCATAGTTGGCACATGCGCGTTCCACGATTCGCGGCAGCGGCGGTGGTGGTGGTGCTGGGCAGCTGCAGCGGACAGACCTGTCTGCAACCTCTGCCCTCGGGGTTTCCGTCGAGCGCGCGCACTTCCAACTCGACGCAGGCGCGCATCACCAACTCCGGCGTCGGAACGCTGGCTGCGTTCGGCCAGAACCTCGCGAAGCAGCTGCTCGGCCCGACGCAATCGATCAACCCGCGGCCGCAGTGCACGAGCTCGACCCCGCTGTGTTGCCCGGGCGGAGTGCCGGACCCGGCGTGTGGACCGGTGACGTTCGACACCACGCTCTTTCCGGGCGACCAGCCGCGCGTCGAGCTGCGCCCCATCGCGAGCGCGTCGCGCATCGACGTCACCCTGCGCGCTCGCGTGACGACGACCGCCGATTTGCCAGTGACCATCCCCATCTCCGGCGCCTGCGGCGTGCGCATCGATACGCTTGCCGGAACGGTCGACGACATTCGAATCGACTTTCCGCTCACGCTCACGCAGGACCCGATCAGCGGCACGACGCGAGCCACGCCTGGGACCGTCGTCGTCTCGCAGCTCACCAGCGAAGACGTCGCGCTGACCGGACCCTTTGGGTGTCAGCTCGCGAATCTCGGGCTCAGCTTCTACATCAGCACCCTCACCGACATCGTCAGCGACGCCATCCGCACCAACCTCGCTTCTTCGTTCTGCAAGACGTGTCCGTCGGGCTCGGCGATGGAATGCGGGCCGTTCGCGACCGCGTGCACCGACGGTGTGTGCATGCAGGCGATGGAATGTGTGCACGAGCTCGGCCTCTCCGGGCGGCTCACGTCGGAGGCGTTGTTCTCGTCGGTCACCGGCTCGTTGGGCGCGCTCGATCTCTACGAAGTGGCTGGCGGCTACGCGACGACCAACGCCAACGGCGTGGCGCTCGGTGTGCTCGCGGGCATGGTGCCGAGTGGCTCGGCGCGAGATCGCTGTGGGCCGGCCGCGACTCCGCCGACGCCGCCGATGGTTCCGGTCTCGACCTTCTTCCAGAACAACACGCGGCCCGACACCGGTGCGCCGTTTCAGTTCGGCATCGGGTTCCACGTCTCGCAGCTCGAGCAGTTCGCGTTCGCCGCGTACGAGGGCGGAGCCCTGTGTGCCAACTCGAACGACGTGCTGCGGTCGCCCGCACTCGCCGCCACGGCGCCCTCGCTCGCGAACCTGACGCTCGGAGATCGCCCGCTCACCATCGGCTTCCGCCCGCAGGCGCCACCCGTCGTCACGCTCGGACGAAATCAGTTCGACGTCGACGGTGGCGTGCTCGACCCGCTGGTGACGCTCGACTTCACGGGCGCGGAGTTCGATCTCTTCACCGACGTCGAGCAGCAACCGATTCGCGTGCTGACCGCGGTGGCCGACGTCGACGTGCCGCTCGCGGTGTGGGTCGACGAGCTGAGCGACGGAGGCAGCGTGCTGGCGCCGGTCCTCGTCGATGCGGGAATCACCAACGTGTCGATTCGCAACAGCGAGCCGCTTCAGGAATCGAGCGCGACGCTGACTCCGATTGGCGCGCAGCTCATCGACGCCGCGCTGCCCGACCTCGTCACGCGGCTCGGGCCGATTCGTCCGCCGCACGTGCTCGGGTTGAGCCTCGACGTCCAGGAAGTGACGTCGGTGGAAGGCCTCACCTTCCTCGCGCTGTTCGCGAACTTCGACGGCGACAACGCGGCGAAGCGCTCGAGCGGCGGAGGCGGCCCCGTGAAGTCAGCTGGCGTGATGAGCGCGCCCTCATCGTCACCACACCCCGCGGTCTTCGTGGCGTTCGCCGCCATCGCGCTCGTCTTCTTGCTGCGTCGCCGCTGGGTGTGGGCGGGCGCCGTCTTTCTCGTCGCCCTCGCGTGTGGGCCGATGAACACCGCACCCGATGGAGGAACGGGCGGCGGCTCGGAGATGGGCGGCGGCTCCGCTGTGAGTGGTGGTGGCTCTGCGATGAGCGGAGGTGGTGCGGCGACGGGCGGTGGCTCCGCGATGAGCGGCGGCGGCTCCGCGATGACGGGTGGCGGCTCGACGATGGGCGGCGGCGGCTCCGCGATGACGGGTGGCGGCTCGACGATGGGCGGCGGGTCGGCAACGGGCGGCGGAAGCGCGTGCGGCGCGATGGCGTGCCTCCCGGGCCAGGTGACTCGTGGCGGACTGGGCCAATGGAACTCGGTCGCGAGCGGAACGCGCACGGTCATCTCGACCTACGACGCGCGCCTCGGTGACCTCGTGCTCGTCGAGCGCATCAACAACGTCGAGACGACGCGCGCCATCGATGGCGTGCCGGCGGTCACGCCGATCTACGAGCCGACCACGTATCGCGGCGGCATCGACGTTCCTGGACCCGACGTCGGCGCGTGGACGAGCGTGAAGTTGTCGAGCAGCAACCGCGTGGTCATCGCGTATCAAGATCGAGATCGCGCCGCGCTGCGCGTCGCCATCGAGCAAGCGGACGGCAGCTTCCTGGCGCACGACGTCGACGATTCGACGACCGGCACGGTCGACATCGGCACGCACGCTTCACTCGCCTTCTCGGGAACGATTCCGTCCATCGCCTATCTCGCCACCGGAGTCGGCAGCACGCCGCGCACCGAGCTGCGACTCGCGAACGCCAGCTCCGCGGCGCCGACGTCGAGCAGCGATTGGACCACGACGGTGGTGGCCTTCGCCGATGCGCCCGCTCCGACGAGCGGAGAGTTCGCGCGCGGCCCCGGATTGTTCGTGTCGCTCCTCGCGCTGACCGATGGCCGGCGTGTGCTGGTGCACTTCGACAGCGCGCGTGGAGCACTGCTCGCTCACGTCGAGAACGCCGCCGGCTCACTCACCTTCACCCAGACGGTGCTCGATGGCGCACCCGGTCGCGGCAAGTGGGCCTCGGCGGTCGTCGACGCGACGGACCTCGTTCACGTCGCGTATCAAGACGAGCGCACGCACGAGGTCTACGCGCTGACCTTCAGGCCCGGCATGGCTCCCAGCACGCCCGAGTTGATCGACGACGGCGTTCGCATGAATGACCGCGCGCATCCCGTCGGTGCGGGGCTGGTGATGTGGCTCGATCCCCGACCGCGCGTGGCGTACCAGGATGCGTTCACCGCCGACGTCATCGTCGCGACGAAGGCCACTGGCGTGTGGTCGCACACCGTCCTCACGCCGAGCGTCGCGCTCGATGGGTTTCACCTCGCCGCGCCAGCGCAGGGCACCGGCCCGCTCGTGTGGGACCAGGTGAGCTCCGCGAGCGCCGGCTCGCATCAGCTCATCGTCAACCTGACGCCGTGAGCTTCTGCCAGCCACGGCCCTGAACACGCACTAGCATCACGGCAATGGACGCCATCCTCCCCATCCTCGCCATCGGCGGGTTCATCGTCTTCATCGGCGGCATCATCTACATCGCGCATCTCATCGAGAAGAAGCGCACCGAAGCGATGACCGCCTACGCGCAGCAACACGGCTTCGTCTTCGAAGGTCCCAGCCCGCAGCTCCTGCACGACATGGGCGGCTTCAAGCTCTTCAACCAGGGCCACTCGCGGCAGGTGAAGAACTTCATGCGCGGCTCCAAAGACGTCGGAGCCATTCGCATCGCCGACTACCAATACGTCACCGGCAGCGGAAAACACCGCACCGTGTGGTCCCAGACCATCGTCATTCTCCAGACGCCGGGTCGCAACGCGCCGCACTTCTTCTGCCGCCGCCAGCGCGCGCTCTTCGACGCGCTCGGGAAGATGTTCGGCGGGCAAGACATCAACTTCGACGACGATCCGGTCTTCTCGAAGGCGTACGTGCTGCAGACCAGCGGAGATGAAAACCAGCTCCGTCACTTCATGAGCCCGGGCCTCCGCGACACGCTCACCAGGATGTCCGACAAGAACCTGGTGCTCGAGGTGTCGGGAGACACGCTGCTCCTCCACCACGGCCGCCAGCTCAAGCCCGAGCAAATCGACGGCCTCATCGCCGACGCCGTCAACGTGCGCCGCAACTGGAGCTGAACTCCCACCCAACGCCGTCGCCCCAGGGGGCTTTGTTGCGACACGTCATCTTCCTCGTCGGGAAGGACCGCTACGCACTCCCGCTCGACGCGGTGCGGGAAGTGGTGGTCGCTCCAGACCGCTACACGCGTGTTCCGCACGCCGGAACGTCGGTGAAGGGCGTGATGACGTTGCGCGGTCGCGTGGTGCCGGTGGTGGACCTGGCGCGACTTCTCGTCGCCGCTCCGAGCGAAGGCCAACCGGCCGGGGGGAAGGTCGTGCTGCTCGAGCTGACTCGGCGCGACCTCGGCCTGCTCGTCACCGAAGTGGAAGGCATCGAGCCCATCGAGCAGGTCGATCGCCCTCCCCACACCACCTCACGTCTGGTGCGTGGCCTGACGCGCGTGAAGGAACAGGCGGCGACGGTGCTCGATCTCCAGGGCCTCGACTCTGCCGTAGCCTCAGCGTTCGCCACGGAATAGGTTCAGGCACAGGTGAATTCCATGTCCAAGCGGGTGCTGGTCGTCGACGACAGCGTCTTCATGCGCGACATCATCAAGGACATCTTCGCGGCCGGCGGGTTCTCCGTCGTTGGTGAGGCTGGCAATGGTGTCGAGGCGGTGGAGAAGTACAAAGAGCTGAAGCCGGATCTCGTCACCATGGACCTGGTGATGCCCTACCGGAACGGCATCGACGCCACGCGCGAGATTCTGCGCGGCGACGGCAAGGCGCTGGTCGTGATGTGCAGCGCGCTCGGGCAGGAAACGATGGTCATGGAAGCCATCGAGGCCGGCGCAGTCGACTTCATCGTCAAGCCACCGCGCGCGGAAGACGTGCTCGCCGTGGTGAAGAAGGTCCTCGGCGAAGGCTGAGCGAACTGAACTCAGGGGGCGCACGTGGCCCAATGGGACACCTCCCGGTACACCTCGCTCTTCATCAGTGAGGCGACCGAGCACCTCGAAGCGTTGAGCAAAGAGCTCGTGCGTCTCGAGCAGGGGGAAGTCACGGCCGAGGCCATCGACTCGCTCTTCCGCCACGCGCATTCCGTCAAGGGCATGGCCGGCTCGATGGGCTTCGAGGCCACCACCGCGCTCGGCCACAAGCTCGAAGACCTGCTCGATCGCGTGCGCACGACGCCGACGCGCTTCGATCGGGGCGTCGCTGACCTCGTGCTGCAGGCGTGCGACGCGCTCACCGCACACGTCAAGGCTGTCGCCGCGGGTCAACCGTTTCCCGACGCGGCGCCGCTGATGGCGCAGCTGGTCGCTGCCACCCAGTCGATGCGGCCGGGCACCACGCCCTTGCCGTTCAAGGAGAACGCCGCTCCGCCACTCGTCGAGACCACGCCCGCGCCCGAATCGAATCTGCCGCCGCGGTGGTTGATCAGCCTGAAGGTGTCTGCGTCGTCGGCGCAGCCGGGCGTGCGCGGCTTCCTCGCGTACAAGCGGCTCGGCTCGCTCGGCAATCTCTTCCGCTGCGCGCCCTCGCTCGACGAGGTGAAGGCCGGCAAGCTGCAGGGCGGTCTGTTCGCCGTCGAGCTGGAGACGACCGAGACCGAAGCGAACATCCAGAAGACGGTCTCGCAGGTCGCCGACGTGACGCTGGTGAGCATCGAGAAGGTGGTCGCTCCACCGCCGGTGCCCGCGGCCGAAGAAGCCAGGCCCGAGAGCTCACCCGGAGATCGCGTCGTCGGCCAGGAACCGCAGCGCACGGTGCGCGTGAAGACCGAGCTGCTCGACGAGTTCCTCGATCTCGCCGGAGAGCTGTTGCTCGCCACCGCCGGGGTTCGCGAAGCCGGGCGCACGTTGCACGAAGACGCGCGCTCGCAGCTCAACGTGAGTGTGGACCGACTCCACGGGCTCGTGCGCGGGCTGCACGACAAGGTGATGGAAGCGCGCATGACGCCAGTCTCGGTCATCACCGACCGGCTGCCGCGCGCTGCACGCGACATCGCGCGCAGACGTGGTCGCGAGATCGAGCTCATCGTCGCCGGCAGCGAGGTCGAGCTCGATCGCGCCATCGTCGACGAGCTGAACGACCCGGTGCTGCATCTGTTGCGCAACGCCATCGACCACGGCGTCGAGCCACCCGAAGAGCGGCGCATGCGCGGCAAACCTCCGCGCGGCACGGTGAAAGTTTCCGTCCGCCGCGCGAGTGACCGCGTACTGCTGGAAGTGGAAGACGACGGCCGCGGCATGGACACCGAGCGATTGAAAACCATCGCCGTCGAGCGCGGGCTCATCACCGCCGAGCAGGCAAAAGACCTGCCGGAGCGCGACGCGTTGTTGCTGTCGGCCGCTCCCGGTTTGTCCACCGCCACGACGGTCACCGACATCTCGGGGCGCGGCGTCGGCATGGATGCGGTGAAGCGCGCGGTCGAGCAGGTCGGCGGCACGCTGGAAATCATCAGCAAGCGCGGCGTGGGCACGACGTTCCGTTTGTCGCTCCCGCTGACCGTCGCGATGGTGAACCTGTTGCTCGTCAGCGTCGGTGACGACGTCTACGGGCTGCCCATCGGCAAGGTCGCCGGCGTGGTCGAGACGACGCGCGCCACGCTCGCGCACAGCCAGGACCTGCCGGTGCTGCAGTTTGGCCAGGCGGTGGTGCCGGCGCGTGAATTGTCGGCGCTCCTCGGGGTACCGGCGCGGTTGCATGACGTCAACGCGGCGTGTCCGTTCGTGGTGGTCGAGACCGACGAAGGTCGCGTGGCGCTGGCCGTCGACGCGCTGCTGGGGCAGGAAGAGGTGGTGCTCAAGGCGCTGCGACGGCCACTCGACAAGGTGCGAGGGCTCTCAGGCGTGACCGTGCTCGGCAATGGGCGGCCGGTGTTCATTCTCGACGTGGCGCGCATCGACGCGCCCGCTCCGCACGCACGCGCGGCCGGAGGTGACGCGTGAACTTGCACGTGCGCGTCATGACTCCCTCTCCCGCCCCTGCGGAGGGCTGGGGTGAGGGGCAGAACAACATCAGCGCCCGGCCTGCGACACGCGATGTCGGGGCACTCATCAACGTGGGCCGCTCTGACAGGCGACTGACTTCCCCTCACCCCAACCCTCTCCCGCAGGGGCGGGAGAGGGAGAACGCACCGCGAGGCTCTGCATGAGCGCTGCGGCCCTGCTCACCGAGCGACAAGAAGACGCGCTGCGTGAAGTGGCCAACCTCGGCTCGGCCTCCGCCGCGTCGATGCTCGCGCGTCTGGTCGGCGACGTCGGCGTGCTGGTCGATGTGCCGGTCGTGCTGTCCGCGACGCAGCATCAGCTCGGCTGGCTGCTCGGCGGACGTGACGTGAAAATCCAGGCCGCGACCTTCGGCATCGAGGGCGAGTTCAACGGCCACCTGTGGTGGGTGCTCCGCGAAGGAGACGCCACCCGCCTCGGCCAACGTCTCCTCGCCCGCCCTGGTGTGTCCGGTCCGCTCTCTTCTTCGGCCGCTGCTGCGCTCTCGGAAGCGGCGAACATCGTCGCCTCTGCCTGTCTGTCTTCCATCGGCACGCTGGTGCACACCAACTTGCTGCCGAGCACGCCCACGCTCACCACCGGCACCGTGAAAGCACTGGTGGGCGAAGACATCCCTGAGACGCGACAGACCGTGCTGGCGGCGAACTTCATGTCGACCAACGCTCCCACGTTCGCCGGGTGGCTGGTGGTGTTGCTCGATGGCGACTCGACGCACCGTGCGCTCGAGCGGCTGGGCATGCCGTAATTCACGAGACTGTTGCGCGCTTGCGTCGTGGCAATCGCGCTCGATTCGGCTAGAGCCGCGAGTCGTCACTCTCGTTTCGAAGCCACCGATGGAGCCTTCATGAACTCGAATTTCCGTCACCTGATTCTCGGCGCGCTCGCGTGCGTGCCGGTGCTGCTCACTGGCTGTGCTCCGGAGTGCGTCGATGCGTTCGACTGCGCCTCGAAGGGCGCCAACTACACGTGCAACATGGGCACCTGCGTGGTGGGCAGCCCGTTCCCTGACGCCGGCAACGGCGGCGGCACGGGCGGTGGAACCATGGGCGGTGGAGGCGGCACGACGGGCGGCGGCTCCGCGACCGGCGGCGGCACGGCGACCGGCGGCGGCTCGGCGACGGGCGGCGGCTCTGCGACCGGCGGCGGCTCGGCGACGGGTGGCGGCTCGGCGACCGGCGGCGGAGATCCGATGGGCGGGGGTTCGGCGACGGGCGGCGGTTCGGCGACCGGCGGCGGCTCGGCGACGGGTGGCGGCGATCCGATGGGCGGCGGCAGGGCGA
>JAEUJS010000632.1 GCA_016792935.1 Archangium sp.
TGCGCAGGTCCAACGACGATCCGCCAGCTCGCACGCCAACCACCTCACCGCGAGCCCGAAGTGTTCACCGACGAAGGGAGCGCCGAGCTGCCCGCGACCACTCGCGCCGAGCGACTTCCACGTCACGACGGCTTTGAAGTCGGTGAGCGATCCGACTGACTTCTCCCAGCCGGGCGCAGGTTCAGACGCGAGCGCGACGAGCAGGCCATCGGGCGGGCGTGACGCGGCGAGGTCCAGCGCGGCAGCCAGCGCAGGGCGCTCGGGCCTTCCGACGCCAGCAGTCACCTTCGACGTCGCGAGTGGAATTCCGTCGGGCAGCCAGCTGCTGGAATGCCCGAAGACGATGCGTTCGATTTCGAGCTGCAGGCCGAGCTCGGAAGACCAACGACGAATCGCTTCGAGTTCACGTTCGATCGCGGCGAGTGGACCGCCGGCGTCGATGACGATGAGCAGGCGCGTCTTCAGAGCACTTCCTGGTCCTTCACTTCTTCTTCACCGCTGCCCGGCTCGTCTTCGTCTTCATCGATCACGTCGGCAATCGAAGACTCGGCCGCGCGTTTCTCGACCAGGTATTTGCGCAGCATCAGCGCCGACTCGACGAGCCCGCTGAGGAGGTACAGACCGAAGTACGCCACCAACACCCACGCCGGGTGCGAGAGCACGCCGACCACCACGCCGGTGATGATGACGCCCGCGAGCACCGCGGCGGTCCTGGGGTTCGGACGCGCGTCCTTGAACGTGCGGTAGCGAACGGTGGAGACCATCAGGAGCGCGAGGAAGATGACGACGCCTGCGACCGGCCAGCGCGCTTCTTCCGGCAACGGACCACCGCGCGCGTTCTGGAAGGCGATGACCATCGAGATGGTGCCGCACGCCGCGAAAGGAATCGGCATGCCGACGAAGAAGCTGCCACCACCGCCGCTCGGAGACCGAATCGCCAAGACGTTGAAGCGCGCCAGACGGAGCGCACCGCACGCCGCGAACGCGAACGAGATGAAGACGCCGATGATGCCCAGACCCGAGAGCGCCCACTTCCACATCAAGAGCGCCGGAGCGGCTCCGAACGAGATGACGTCGGCGAGCGAGTCGAGCTCCTGGCCGAAGAGGCTCTGCGTCTTGGTGAGCCGCGCCACGCGCCCGTCGAAGGCGTCGAAGAACATGCCGAAGAAGATCGCCAGCGCCGCCTGGTACAGCTGGTTGGGCGTCGCATCTCCCGCGCACAACGTCATCGCGTAGAAGCCGCAGAAGATCGACGAGACCGTGAACAGGTTCGGGAGAACGAACATGAGGTCACGGAGCTTCATGAAGCGCCCACCATACACATCCTCGTGGTTAGGATCAGGCTTGCTGTGTCGCTGATCACGACCCTGATCATCTTGACCCTCGGCATCGCCCTGCTGTGCGCAATCGATCTTGCGTTCGTGGCGTGGGCGTATGAGCTCGAAGATCGCCCGCAGCGGATTGATGTCGTCACGGCGGACGGGTGGACGGTGACGGCCTGGCATCGGGCGGCGGAGGCTCGACCTGGGGCGAGCCGGGAGAAGCGGGTCCCCGTCGTGCTCTGTCACGGTCTGGCCAACAACCATTCGTTCATGGAATTCCGGGGTGACCAGAACCTCGCGAAGTTCCTCTCGTCTGTGGGATTCGATTGCTACTCGCTCGACTTGCGCGGAGCCGGTGACACCCGCGCTCCCGACGAAGGCCCGTGGGACGCGACGGTGGATGACCACGTGCGGTTCGATCTCCCGGCGCTGGTCGATGAGATCAGCCGACGGTCTGGCTCACCGAAGGTGGTGTGGATTGGTCACTCGCTGGGCGGCGTCGTCGCGCTCGCGGCTGCGTCGACCACATTGAAGGATCGCATCGCTGCGCTCATCACCATCGGCTCTCCGGTGTACTTCTCGTTTCCGCGGCGGCTGACGTGGCTCATGAGGCTCGCCTGCGCGCTGGCTCCGTGGGGGCAGTTCAACGCGACGGTGCTGAAGCTCATCGCGCCTTTCGCGGGGCGAACGCCTGCGCCTGCCATCGCGAACGCCACGGCGAACCTGAAGAACATCGAGCCGATCGCCCAGCGCTACCTGGTCGCCAACGTCTTCGCTCCGATGTGGAAGGGCGTGCTGACGCAGCTGGAGGGCTGGGTGCTCCACGATCGATTCGCCTCGACCGATGCGACCACCGACTACCGAGCTGGAGTCGCGACGCTGCGCATGCCGATTCTGGTGATCGGCGGAACGATGGATCACCTCGCTCCGCCTGCTGCGACCACGCGCTTCTTCGAGCTGGTGCAGTCACCGGTGCGCGAGCTCGCGCTGCTGCAGGACTACGGACACGGAGATCTCGTCATCGGTGCGCGGGCGCACCTCGAGGTCTATCCGCTCGTCGAGAAGTTCCTGCGTGGAGTGACTCCCTCTCCCGCCCCTGTGGGAGAGGGTTGGGGTGAGGGACAGTCGCGCAGTTGACGCGGTCGGTTGGCGAGCAGGCGCGTCTTGCAGCCACTTTCTTCTTCCGCGAACTCACTTTTCCAGGCGCGTGATGCAGCGGCTCTTCAGCTGCTGCACGGTGGACTCGACGCGCCCCAGCTCGACCTCGGCGCCCTCGCTGCACTCCGCGTAGATCGGCATGTCGTTCCCGCCCGCCACCGACAGCGAGCGGATGCTGACGTGCGCCTTGCTCGGCACCAGCACCGCTCCGCCGTTTCCGCCACGCACCAGCAGGCTCTCGACCTCGACCGTCGCGCCGCGCTCCACGAACATCGCCGACTGCCGCGCGCGCTCCACCTCGAGCGAGGGCACCTTCACCTCGGCGAACGCAGTCGCGAACAGCGCGCTCCCCTCGACGTCGCTCACGCGCACCGCCTTCAGCATCGCCTTGCTCTGCCGCACGTGCACCGCGTCACCCAGCGCCTCGCCTTCCGCCGTGATGCGCGAAAACTCGCTCGCCGTGATGGCCAAACCGCCTTGCCGCACCAGCACGCCGAGCGCGCGCGTGTCGTGCACCTTGAGTCCGCTGAGCACGCCCTTGCTGTCGAGGAGCAGAATCGCGCCGCCACCGCCGCACACCGTGAACTCCGACTGACTCAACGTCAGCTCCGACTGCAGCGCGCTCACGCACGCCTGCTCGACCTGAGACACGTCGAGACCCGTCGCGCTCACCTTCGCGCCGCTCGACATCTGGAGCCCGTACTCGTGACCGCGCACGTACATGCCGAGCACGTTCAGCGAGCCCTC
>JAEUJS010000691.1 GCA_016792935.1 Archangium sp.
CTTGCCCACCGACGGCGGCTTCGTGCCCGACTACCGCTGTGTGGCGAGCGACGGCGGCATGCAGCAGTTCGGCTGCTTCGATCCGACGCCGTGATGTTCCCGGTCGTACTCGCAGTGACACTCGCCACCACCGATGCCGGGGTTGGTGGCGAGCCCGGGTTGCGGCTTCGTGCGGTCGGTGACGTGATGCTCGGTACCTCGGTGCCCGAGGGGAAGTTGCCGCCCGACGACGGCGCGACGCTGCTCGATGGGGTGAAGGCGCTGCTCCAGGACGCCGACGTCACGTTCGCGAACTTCGAAGGCCCGCTGTGTGACTCGGGCACCAGCGCGAAGTGCAAGAAGGGCGGCAACTGCTTCGCGTTTCGCACGCCGACGGCCTACGCGAAGTATCTCGAAGCGGCGGGCATCGACGTGGGCTCGACGGCCAACAACCATTCCGGTGATTTCGGAGAGGCGTGCCGCCGCGAGACCGAGAAGGCGCTCGATGGAGCGCACATCGCGTGGTCGGGTCCTCCGGGCACCGTCGCGAAGCTCACCGTGAAGGGGAAGAAGCTCGCGCTCATCGCGTTCCACACCAGCAGCGCGTGCAACGACGTGAACGACTTGAGCGCCGCGAAGAAGTTGGTGGCGAGCGCGAAGGCCGAGGCCGACCTCGTCATCGTCAGCTTTCACGGAGGCGCGGAAGGCACCAACGCCACGCGCGTGAAGGACGGCATCGAGCGCTACCTCGGAGAGAACCGCGGCGACCTGAAGGCCTTCACGCACGGAGTGATCGACGCCGGCGCGGATCTCGTCATCGGTCACGGCCCACACGTGGTGCGCGCGATGGAGATCTACAAGGGCCACCTCATCGCGTACTCGCTCGGAAACTTCGCGACGTACGGCCGCTTCGATCTCTCGGGCTCGCTTGGGTACACGGTGATGCTCGAGATCACGCTCGCCGCCGACGGCACGCTGGTGAGCGGCAAGTTGATCTCGACGAAACAGGAAGGGAAGGGTGTGCCTGTCCCCGACGACGCGTCGCGCGGCGCGAAGTTGATCCGCGATCTGACCGCGCTCGACTTTCCGAAGACGGGCGTGCGTTTCGACGCGGACTTTGGCTTCACGGCGCGCTGAAGTCGGTCGTCATGCTGATTCGCTTGCTGGTCTTTGGCGTGCTCGCGGCTTCGCTCGTGGGGTGTCGGTTGGCGTGTGACGCGACGTCGTGCGCGACCGGGTGTTGCGACAGGAGCGGGCAATGCCAGGTCGGAGACACCGCCGCCAACTGCGGCACTGGCGGTGAGGTGTGCGCACCGTGCATCGGCGGAACGTGCTCCGCGTTGAAGGCGTGCATGTTCGCGACGGGCGGTGGCGGCGGCTCGGGTGGTGGCGGCGGCGCGATGGGCGGTGGAGGTGGAAGCACCGGCGATGGTGGCACGCGCACCGTGACCTGGATTCGCCGCGTCACGCGCCTGCAGGAAGACGGCGGCACGGTGCTCGACGACGCGCTGCCCATCGGTCAAATCGGTCTCTTCGTGCGCAACGGCAACACGTTGATGGAGTTGTTCGGGACGCGCACCGCGACCTCGTACTCGGTGCCGAACGTGCCGGTGGGCTCATACTTGATTCGCACCGGCACCACGTTCGTCGAGAGCACGGTCGATCAACTGGACACCGGCTACAACGATCTCGGCCGCCTCGACGCGGAGCAGGTCGATGCTGGCGACGCGACGCTGCGCCTGAACGTGAGCGGCTTGCCGGCGTGGTTCGATCTCGACGATGTGCAGTTCTTCTCGGTCGGCGCGAATCTGTACGGCAGTGGCTTCAACGGGCTGTTGATGGGCCCGAGCGAAGGCATGGTGCCCACGTCGTTCGACTACGACTGGGGCTCTCTCGCGTTCTCGACGTCGTCTCCACGGGTGGACGCAGCGAAGGGCGATCGCCTGTGGATGGCGTTCATGAAGTGGGAGGCGTTGATCACCACTCCGGTGCCGGGCGCTGCGGACGACGGCGGCGTGCTGAACGTTCCCTTGAGCTGCAACGTGATCAAGTCGAGCGTGGTGCGCGGTGACGTCACCATCGACGCGGGCCTCAATTCGCTCACGCTCGTGTTCCCCACCGCGACCACCACGCCGCTCTCGGTGAACTGGCCGCGCACGCAATGGGACGCGCGCAAATCGGAAGTGCACCCCACGGCGATCACCACCGGCGAGTCGCTGTACTACTCGTCGGAGCCGCTCTCTGAGACGGCGAGTGGAGATCTGATCAACTGCTTCAATGATCCGCGCTTCGACAATCCCGTCTCCGACGTCACGCGCTCGGTGATGGTGGCCAATCCATTTCCGCCGAGCTGGACGGTGGTGGGCGTGGTGCAGAACACGTATCGCGTGACGAAGACCGTCGCCGATGCAGGCTCGTGGAGCTCGACCGGCTCGGTGTTCGCCAAGCTCGACGTCGGGCAGCCGCTGGTGCCGGGCGTTCATTCTCCGAGCACGCTGCGCATCCAGAATCAGGCGGGAGATCAGATCGTCGCCAGCGCGTCGGCGCTGCCGTTCACCGTGAGCTGGGTCGCTCCAGTGGGTCCGCCGAACGCCGACGATTATCTGGTGCAGGTCATCCGCATCACGCGTGACGTGAACGGGCTGCAGACGCGTCAGGTGGTCATGACGGCCATCACGCGCAACACGTCCTTCACGTTCCCCGGTGGGCAGCTGGCGACCGGCGCCATCTACCAGGTGCGGGTGCGCGCTCGGGAAACCGGGGCTCCGCCGGAACGGCCGTTCGCGACGCGTTTCCGCTCGATGTCGGAAGCGATCAGCAACCCGCTCATCTCGCAGTAGGTCACTCGTCGCTCGAGAGCACGTTGGCGAGATCGCTTCCGCCGAGCGTCACGTCGACGCCCGCGGAGCCGCCGATGCCGAGGGCTGCGCCGAGGTTGAGCTTCCCCTTCACCGTCTTGTTCTCGGTGTCGGCGGCGAGCCCGGCGTCGAAGCGCACGCCTGCACCGGCCCACGCTTCGCCGCGCATCTCGAGACCGGCGAGCTCGATGCGATTCCAGGTGAGCGCCTGCCCGATCGACGCTCCCGCGCGCGCGCCCGCGAAGCCTTCGCCCGAGACCGAGACGCCCTTCAACCCGCCCGACGCTTCGAGGTGCTGCATCGCTCCCGCGAAGGCCCACCCGCGCACGCGGTTCATGACGCCGAACTCGCCCCAATCACACTTGATGACGGGCAGCTCGAGCTCCGCGACACCGCGCGCACGCACGCCCACCTCGGCGTGGTGCATCGCCTTCACTCCGAGCACGTCGTTCGAGACGCGTGCGGCGACGTGTACTCCGGCCTTCGCTTGAGCAGCGGCCCTGAGGCGAGAATCGTCGCCGAGGTCGGTGCGGGTGTTGGCCTCGAGCCCGGCGAAGAGCTCGGAGCCGATGCTCTGACCGAACAAGCCGGCCTCTCCCGTGCTGCGCGTGCGCGCGCCGAGGAAGACCTCGCTCCTGGTCCCACGAAAATCCTTCGCTGCGAGTACGCCGGCTTCGGCTTCGAAGCCCAGGCCCACCGAGACCGACTCGGTCGCCACACCACCGAACACCCGCGCGCGCGCGCCGAGCAGCTCGAGCTCCTTCGGCTGGTTGGGCAGACGGGGCGTGCTGACCTCGCCGATCGTCTTCAGGTGCTCACCGAACGCGAAGCGAAGCGGTTCGCGGCTGCCGTCTTCGACCGGTACTGATTCTCCCCAGCCAGCGTCGGTCAGCGCGCTCCCAGGCGCGTTGCGCAGGAGCGTCGCGGCGTATTCGCGGGCCGGGCGCGTGTGATCGAACTTCTCCTTCGCCGCTTCGCGCGCAGGGCGCGTCTGATCGAAGGCGTCTTTCGCGCGCTCGCGTGCCGGGCGCGTCTGGTCGAACTTCGCCTTCGCTTCCTGGGCTGCGCGGGTGGCTGCTTCCTTCGCGGCGTCGCGCGCCGTGTCGACTCCCGAACTGACGGCCGTGGCGACGCGGTTGGTGAGGTCTTTGAGTTTCATGTCCGAATTGTCGAAAGCGGTCGACGAACGGTCGATGGTCATTCAATCGGTTTCCGAGATAATCGAAGCGTTCTCCGCACTTGCCCGTGACCGACCTCCCCATCAAACGGACGACCTCGTTGTCCGGCGCGTCGTGCGCGAATCACCCCGTCGCTCCGGCGGTGGAGATCTGCACGCGCTGCGGCACGTTCTTGTGCGGCGACTGCGTGGAGTACTTCCGCGAAGAGACTCCGGCGTGCGTGAACTGCATGCCGCACTTGATGGGCACGCCAGCTTCGATGCGCGCGCGCTTCTCTCCGATTCTGTCGACCATCGGCCTCGCAGGGCTGCTCGCTGGCTTCGTGGTGAAGGGTCGCGCGGGCCTCGTGGTGTGGGTCGCGGGCTTCTTGATCGGCTTCGCGGGCCTCGCCTTCGGCGTACAGGAGCTCCGCCTGATTCGCGCGGGGCAGGCCGGTACGCGCGGCCGTCGCTGGGCGCAGATCGGTCTCGGCGTCGGAGCGCTCTTCGCTCTCGGCTTCGGTCTCCTGCTGGTCAGCTTCGGCGTGTTTCTCTACCGAACGTACGGCCGCGTCCCGTGACTCCGTGACATGGTGCGACGCATGCGCGCGCTTTGTCTCGGAGTCTGCTCATTGGCGTTGCTGGGCTGTGCCACCGCGAATCGTTCGACACGACCGGCGGAATTCGCGCCGCTCCCTGCGCGCACGGGGCCGCTCGCCGAGCTCGAGAAGCGACTCGAGCCGACGCTCCTGGCGGATCGCTCGGCGTTCAAGTTGCTCGAGCGCAGCGATGAAGCGCTGACGTGGCGGCTGGCGTTGATCGACTCGGCGACCACGTCGATCGATCTGATGACCTTTCTGTGGTGGGGCGACGAGACGGGCGATCTCATGCTCTCGCACGTGCTGGCGGCGGCCGATCGCGGCGTGAAGGTGCGCTTGATCGTCGACGACATGTCCACGCTCGATGAGAGCCGCGACATGCAATTGCGCGACGTGCCCAACGCGGCGCTCGACGCTCACCCCAACATCGAGCTGCGCATCTTCAACCCGTTCAACAACCGCGGCACCGCGGGTCGGGCGGTGGAATTCCTCGGAGACTTCACCCGCCTCAACCAGCGCATGCACAACAAGGCGCTCATCGCCGACAACCACGTGGCCATCATGGGCGGCCGCAACGTCGGCAACGAGTACATGGGGCTCTCGGAGGCGTTCAACTTCCGCGACCTCGACGTCATCACCGTCGGTCACGCGTCGCGGCAGGTGTCGGGCGTGTTCGATCGCTACTGGAACAGCGAGTGGGTGCGGCCGCAGACCGAGATTCAGAAGGGCAGCGAGGAGACGTTGAAGCTCGAGCGCGTCGATCTCCAGAAGCAGCTCGACGAGGCGAAGATCCTCGAGCGGTTTCCGCGCGCGCCGCGTGACTGGCAGAACGAGTTCGTCGCGCTCGAGCAGCAGCTGCACCCGGGCACGAGTCAGATCTTCACCGACACGCCCGATGGAACGATGGTCACGCACCGCCTGCCCGAGCTCGTGCGGCAGCTGTGGGGGAGCGCCACGCGTGAAGTGCTCGTCACCAACGCGTACATCATTCCCGACGAGCTGACGTTCGAGCGCACGCGCAAGGAGCTCAAGCCCGGCGTGCGGTTCGTGATGCTCACCAATTCACTCGGCTCGACCGACGCGGCGGGGGTGCACGTTCACTACGGAGCATGGCGGCCGAAGATGATCGCCAACGGCGTCGAACTCTACGAGTTCAAGCACGACGCCGAGGTGCGGACGCGCGTGGTGGACACCGTGCCCGTCGTGTCGAAGTTCGTCGGGCTGCACGCCAAGGCGATGGTGATCGATCGGCGGCGCGTGTTGATCGGCTCGATGAATCTCGACCCGCGCAGCTGGGTGCACAACAGCGAGATGGGCATCCTCATCGACTGCCCAGAGCTGGGAGAGAACCTCGCACAGGTCATCGAGAGCGACTTGAAGGCCGAGAACTCGTGGCAGGTGACGCTCGACGAGAAGGGCGCGGTGCAGTGGGTCGCCGGCAAAGAAGTGCGGCACGAAGCGCCGGTGCGCGACGAGTCACAGCGCGGGGACGAGTTCATTCCGCGGCTGCTGCCGGCCGACCTGTACTGAGCGTGCGAGTCGCTTCAGGATCGCGCGCGCTTCGATGCTCTCTTCGGAGTCGGGGTCGGTGACGAGGACGTTCTCGAGCGCGGTGCGTGCGCCTTCGAGATCGCCGACGTCGATGGCGAGCGTCGCGAGGAACAACTGCACGCGGCCATCGAGCGGCATCCGAGATCGTCTCTGTCGCCATCACTGCCTCCGCCGATCTGTAGGCGGAAGCGGGCGAAAGCGATCACGGCCCCCGGCAATCCGGGCTGATCAGCTCGGGGCGATACTCGAAGTGCATGGTGTCGAAGTGTTTCCACCGGCCGCCCCAGATGAAGCCCTCGGCCTCGAACGCATCGACGATCTCCTGCGGAATCTTGTTCTTCCAGATCATCGGCTGACCTCGATACGTCCACCGCCAGTAGTTGCTCCGCTCGACGTTGAGATCGATCGCGATGCCGAACGCGTGCCCCGACAGCCGCTTGCTGCGCTTGATGGTGCGCCAGATCCACGTGCCGCCGATGTCCTTCAAGAACGGCAAGAGCTTTGGGTTGTCCTTCACCTGCGGCTCGAGGCGCGTCACGACGTTGCGCAACGCTTCGGCAGCGCGCTCGTGGAACGGATAGCGGAGCCCGAAGAACTTCACCTTCGCGAGCCGTTCCTGCACCTCGCTGCGCTTGCTCCCGTAGGTGGCGAGGAAGAGTTGTTCCACGCGCGCGCGACCGGGGTCTTCGATGGGCCCCGCATCGGTCGTGTCGATGGGCACGATCTTCCCGGTGACGTACGGCGGGTCGAAGATGTCTTCGAGATCGGGCACGTCTTCCGAATCTTCGTCGTCGACGTCGACGGTCGCGCCGCTGCTCCACGTGAGGAAGACGCCGTTTTCGAGCTGCAACCCCCAACCGCCCGCGTCGGGCTCGAACTTCACGGTGCCGGCGTACCAGGTCGGCAGACACGCCAGCCCACGCGGCG
Organism: Archangium sp.; assembly: GCA_016792935.1. Classification (GTDB taxonomy): domain Bacteria; phylum Myxococcota; class Myxococcia; order Myxococcales; family Myxococcaceae; genus Archangium_A. The sequence goes on from JAEUJS010000691.1 coordinate 7,071, forward strand.
GCACACCTGCGTCCGAAGGGCGAACGCCGCCGTCGACCTGCGCGAGAAGGAGGAGAGAGAGCGGTAGCGAGAGCAGCGCGCTCACCTTACCTCCGAAGTTTTGCGCTGCGAGGAATAGGCTGGCCCGCTGGCGTGGACGAGATCGAACAGGCGTTGGCTCAGACGCGCGAGCGTCGCGAAGCGTTGCAGCGCCAGCTCGAGGAGCGCCGGGCGAGCCTGCTCCTGGCTGAGTCGAAGGTGGCCTCGCTGACGGTCGAGCTCGGACAGCTCGAGCAGGAAGACGACGAGCTGCGCGCCGAGGCCGCGGAGATGGAAGCGAACTAGGAGGTCGTCTTCTCGAAGGAGTCGCTTCGCCAGCGCGCCAAGCGGCAGCTGCAGAAGGCGGCGCTCACGGCCTGCAACGCCGCGCTGTTCGTCTTCGGCGCACTGTCGCTGTCCGATGCAGCCGGCGACCTCTCGTCTCCGTACTTCTTGTTGTTCGGTGGCGCTCCGTTG
>JAEUJS010000697.1 GCA_016792935.1 Archangium sp.
AAATCGTTTTCCCGTGGCTCTGCGCCTCGTCGATCTGCACGTTGAGGCTCATCGGCTCAGTGACTCGCTTCGGGAAGTACGACTTCAGCTTCTCGACGATCTCGTCGGACATCTGCGTCTTCCGATACAGCGTCGGAACGATCTGCGTCACGCGCAGCTTGCTGTGACCGAACTCTTTCGAGACGCGCTCGACCGTCGCCACCATCTCCGCGCAGCCATCGAGGGCGAGGTATGTGGTCGCGACTGGAATCACGACTTCCTCCGCAGCGAGCAGCACGTTGGTCGTCACCAGCCCGTAGGAAGGCGGCGCATCGAACACCACCACGTCGTAGCGGTTCTCGATGCCTTCCAGCTTCTTCGCCAGCAGCTTCGCGGGCTCGGGCATGTTCGCGGCGCGCTGAGGAAACTCAGCCATCTGCTTCCACGACGGAATCAGCCACAAGTTCTCGATCGCCGTCGCGCGCGTCACTGCCGTGGTGTCGACGTTCGCACCGGTGAGCAAGTCGAACACCGTCGGTCCGCCCGCGCGCACGTCGACTCCGAGCGTCTTCGCGGCGTGCCCCTGCGTGTCGAGGTCGACGAGCAACACGCGCTGCCTGCGCTTCTGCGCGAAGAACGCAGCGACGTTCACGGCGAGCGTGGTCTTTCCCACCCCGCCCTTCTCGTTGATGAAGGCGATGCGCCGCGTCACTTCGTCTTTGATTCGGAGATCTGGTCGATCTTCCCTTCGAGGCTGGAGAGGATCTTCTCCAGCTCGTCGATCTTCTCGCGCAGCGTCTCGAGGTCGGCCGTCGAAGGCAGGTTCATCGCCGACAGCGCCGTGCGGATGCTCTTGTCGAGCGAGCCCTTCGCCGAGAGGCCCCGCGACACGATGGTCTGGATGCCGGCCACGAACTTCTCGTTCGACATCAGCTGCTGGACCAACTTCCCGATGCGCTCTTCACCGGTGGCCACCAGCTTCTTCATCACGGGGTTGTCTTTCAGCATGGCGGCGGATGCTGCGTTCCACATGTCGCCGTGTCAATGTGGCTTTCGCCGTGCGCGAAGAACTGTCGGACAAGCGTCTCCTCGTGGTGACGGGCAAAGGAGGCGTTGGAAAGACGACGCTCTCCGCTGCGCTCGCCGTCCAATCTGCGCGTGAAGGGCTGCGCACGCTGGTCTGCGAAGTGAACACCAAGGAACGCATCAGCCAGCTCCTCGGCAAGCCCGAGGTCGGCCCCGATGTCACCGCGCTCGACGAGAACCTGTGGGCCGTCGACGTGCGCCCGCAGGAAGCGATGCGTGAGTACGCGCTCATGCTCCTGAAGTTCGAGAGCATCTACAACGCGGTCTTCGAGAACCGCGTGGTGCGCTACTTCCTGCGCTTCATCCCCTCGCTGCAGGAACTCGTGCTGCTCGGGAAGATCCTCTTCCACCTGAAGGAGAAGCGCTCCGACGGGCGGTGGCGATTCGACCGCATCATCATCGACGCTCCGGCGACGGGACACGCGGTGACGTTCTTCTCCGTGCCGCAGGTGATTCTCGACACGGTGCCTCCCGGCGCGATGAGCGACGACGCGACATGGATGCGCGATTTGCTCGTCGATCCGAAGACCACCGCGGTGGTGCTCGTCTCGTTGCCTGAAGACATGCCGGTCAACGAGACCATCGAGCTCCACGCCACGCTGAAGAACAAAGTGAAGATGCACCCGAAGCTCGTGGTGCTGAACGGCTTCATCCCCGAGCGGTTCGAGGCGAGCGAGTTGAGCGGCTTGTCTCCGGCACTTCATGAAGTCGGACAGGCGCATCAGGCACGTGCCGCGCTCTCAGCAGCGAGCCTCGCCAAGCTGAAGACGTTGGGCGTCGAAGTGCTCACCGTCCCGCGGCTGTTCACTCCGGAGTTTGGTCGCGCCGCCGTCGATCAGATCGCCCAGCGACTCGGGAGCGCGCGATGAGCTCGTCTCCGATCCGCGATGCGCTGGCGAACTCCGACGTACTCGTGACCGTCGGCAGCGGAGGCGTCGGCAAGACGACCCTCGCCGCCGCCATCGCGTTGCGCGCGGCGATGGAAGGTCAGGGCTCGCTGGTGTGCACCATCGACCCGGCGCGGCGACTCGCGAACTCGCTCGGTCTCGAAGCGCTCGGCAACGCCGAGACGGAAATCTCGCAGCAGACGTTCGCCAAGGCCGGCCTCGCTCCGAAGGCGTCGATGCGCGCGATGATGCTCGACATGAAGCGCACCTGGGACGAGCTCATCGAGAAGCGAGCGCCTCCCGACAAGCGAGAGAAGATCCTCAACAACCGCTTCTACCAATCGCTCTCCAGCGCGCTCGCCGGCAGCCAGGAATACGTGGCGATGGAGAAGCTGTGGGAACTGCGCACGCAGCGCGACTATCCGCTCATCGTCCTCGACACGCCGCCGACCGCGCACGCGTTGGATTTTCTCGACGCGCCCAATCGCATCCTCGACTTCATGGACAACGACGCGAGCAAGTGGCTCCTGACGCCCGCGCTCGCCGCCGGAAAGTTCGGGCTCAAGCTCTTCAACCTCGGCGGCTCGTACGTCGCGAAGACCATCGCGCGCTTCACCGGCACCGAGACCCTGCAGCAGCTCGCCGACTTCATGCTCAACATCAGCGGCATGAACGAAGGCTTCAAGGAACGCGCGCATCAGACGCGTGCGCTGCTCGAGGCAGAGACGACGAGCTTCGTGTTGGTGACCGGGCCGATGCCGGAGCGGCTCGACGAGGCCGTCTATTTCCACACGCTCTTGCAGCAAAACAAGATGAGGGTCGCCGCCATCGCCGTGAATCGCGTGCACGCGCCGGTTCCCGACGCGCTGTGGGAGGAAGTGGCACGACTCCCTTCATCACTGCAGAAGAAGTTCGAAGACACCCTCAAGGAAAACGACCACCTGGCCCGGCAAGACGCGCGCGGCATCGCGAAGCTGCGTGAAGCCTGTGCCGCGACGCCGATGGTCATCATTCCGCGCTTCGAGTTGGACGTTCACGATTTGAGCGGGCTGTACGAGACGTCTCGCTGGTTGTGGGGCGAGCAACGTCTCGAAGTGGCAACCGCTGGTCGTTAAGCTCCGTACTCATTTCAGGTCGGAACCCGCCCCGACGAGCGGGTGTCGGTTGTTCATCTCGTCGCACTGAGGGAACTCATCCAATGCGCCTTGCGCACGCGGTTGTGGTCGTCGCTCTCGTTGGTTCAGGTTGTGCTCACCAGAACGGGCTCGTCCGGCCGGCCAACGCGCAGGAAGTGAAGTTCGAAGAAGTCGTCATCACTGGCGACCTCGAGCTCGAGAAACTCAACGACGAAGAACTCTTTGCAGCGGCGACCTCGTTCTACGCGGCTGAGGATTACGCACAGGCCGCTCGCTACTTCGGCCGCATCTGCGACTTCCACCCGAACTCGAAGCACCGTCGGCCGTCGCTCTACAACGCGGGCCTCGCGCTCGAGAAGTTGAAGGCGTGGGACGACGCGTGGGTTCGCTTCTCGGCGATGTCGGATCCGACGAAGACTGGCGACTCGCTCGACGCCGCGTTCCGTGTCGCGGAGTGCGACTACCACCTGTCGCGCTACACCGACGCGATCGAGATCCTGCGCACGATCTCCGACCGCACCGATCTCGGCGCCGACAAGCGCATCGAAGCGCGCGTGCAGCAGGGCATCTGCGAGCTCGAGCTGAACAACACCGAAGCGGCTGAGACGACGCTCCGCAGCGTGCTCACCTACTGGAATGGTCTGCCCGACAAGGATCTCGTCGACGACTACTTCCCGGGCCAGGCGCAGTTCTTCCTCGGGGAGATCTTCCGTCTTCACTACGAGTCAGTGGAGCTCGACGGCAAGAAGAGCACCGAGAAGCTCGCTGAAGATCTCGAATACAAGTCGGAGCTCCTGCTCTCGGCGCAGGGCCACTACCTGCGCGCGATTCGCATCGGCAACGGCTACTGGGCGACCGCATCGGGCAATCGCATCGGTGGGCTGTACGAGAACATGTACGAGCACATGACGAACGCGCCGGCTCCGGCGGAGCTGAAGCCCGAAGAGGCCGAGGTGTACCGCGCTGAGCTCCGCAAGAAGATCCGTGTGCTGATCAGCAAGGCCATCACCGTCTACGAGCGCACGCTGGAAGCCGCCGAGCGCATCGGGGCCTCGAGCCCATTCGTGCAGCAGACGCGAGAGAGCCTGCAGAAGATGAAGGAGCTGCTGCTCGCCGAGGCCAAGGCCGAGGAAGCCGAAAAAGGTGGCAAGCCGGGGACCTGATGCGCTGCGCTCATTGCCGCGGCTGACCTCGTCTTCACCGTGACGCGACGGCTGACCATCGCGCTGCGCTCATTGCGCCCGAGCCGCTGACCTCGTCTTCACCGGTCGCCGAGCCCGCGATCTCGCTCACTGCGCTCGCCGTGACAGTCGCTACGCTGACGACGTGGAGACGACGGCGTCCGAGCTCGCGCAGATCAAGGCGTACCACGCGCCCCACTACACAATCGCCGCGGTAGATCTCGTCGTCTGGCCGCTCCTTCTCATCGTTGGAGCACGCTTTCTCACCCGGCCGCTCTTCTCGCTCGCCTCGCGTGTGCGCCTGAAGTCGCGAGTGCTGGAGCGCGTGTGGGGCGATGACTCCTGGGCAGCGACGATCGCCTTCGCACTGCTCTACTTCGGCGTGTTCGCAGTCCTCACCATCCCGCTCGAGCTGTGGAGCTTCTCGCACGAGCGCGAGTTCGGCCTCACGACGGAATCAAACGGATCGTGGCTCTTCGATTCGCTCAAGGCGCACACCGTGCTCGTCGTCGCAGTCACGGCGCTCGCGTTCGGTCTGTTCGGTGTGGCCCGGCGCACCGCGAAGTGGTGGTGGCTCGTCGGCATCGCGACGTCCCTCGTGCTGGTCATTTCGACCGCGCTCGATCCGTATCGATCGAAGCTCTACGTCGATCAGGCTCCGCTTCGGCCCGGCGCGTTGCGGACGAAGCTCACCGATACGCTCGCTCGTGCCCAGGTTGAGTTCGGCGAGATCGTGGTGGTGAACACCAGCGAGAAGTCAGTGCGCGTGCAGGCCGCGTTCGCCGGCACGGGACCGACCCGCACCATCTTGCTCACCGACACCCTGCTCGCTTCGATGAGCGAGTCGGAGATCGTCGCTGCGGTGGCTCACGAAGCGGGTCACGTCAGCGAGTCGCGATGGCCAGGGAGGATTCTGACTCCACTCGCCGTCTTCGCGTTGCTCGCCTTCGTCGAGTTCCTTTTTCGGCGCAGCGAACGAAGCGGCTGGTTCGGAATCACCAAGCGCGGAGACGTGCGCGTGCTGCCGCTCGTGTTGCTGACGTTCGATCTCGTGATGATGGTCGCGACTCCAGTGAGCGCGGCGTTCACGCGCGAACGTGAGCTCGCTGCCGATCGCTTGGCAGTCGAGCTCACGCACGATCCGGCATCACTGGTGTCGCTCTTCGAGAAGCTCACGCGCATCAACAAGGAAGACCCGGATCCTCCGCGTTGGTACGTGCTCTCAGGTGTGACGCACCCCACGGTTCGGGAGCGCGTCGCAGCCATACGGAAGTAACTCAGAAGAACGCGACGCCGCCGCCGATCACACCGGTCAACGTCGGCACTTCCGAGCAGCAGTTGCCCGGCGACATGCGGTAGCGCGCCTCGGCCTCGACGAAGAAGTACTTGCCGATCATCACGTCGACGCCGGCGGCTCCTGCGAAGCCGAACGAGAACTTGCCGGGGTTCGAGAGGTTCTCGTTGCCGGAGAACGACACCGACGCGTACGGCTTGATGAACGAGCGCGGCAACAGCGAGAGCTTCACGCCGAGCATGTCCCAGGTGCGCGAGTCCTTGCGGAACTCGAGATCGCTGCGCAGCGAGAGCCAGCGCGTCAGGCGCAATTCGATGCCCGGAGAGTGGGCGAACGAGGGCGTGCCGAAGTCGAGATCGCCATCGGGGATCGACACGGAGGTCGACATGCCGGGCATGTATTTGAGGGCGAGGAAACCGGGACGATCATCGCGCGCGGGCTGCGGCTTCTGCACGACGACGGCCTGCGGCTGCGCGTAGACGATCGGAGGCGGCGTGTAGACCGGCTGCTGGTAGACGACCGGCTGCTGGTACTGCGGCGCCACGACGACCGGAGGCGGAGGCGGCGGCGCATACACGGGCGGCTGCGGATACGCGTACTGAACCGGAGCGGGCTGCACGACGACCTGGCCTTGAACCACCGGAGCCGCGGGCACGTAGACGACGTCGTGACAATGACGTCGGTGCTTGTAGCCGCCGATGAAAATGCCACCGATCTGAATGCCGATCCCCTTGTGACAGTGCGCGAGCGCGGGGGTGGCGATACCTACGGCGGAAAGCACTGCGACCAGGCGAATGAGACGCGGCATCTGACCTCCTCGAAGAGCATCAGATGCCGGTGCCTCAAAAAGTGATCAGTGCCTTTTGCGCTGCATTTCATTCACCCGCCGAATCGGCGGAGGAGTGACTGTGCGCGCGCCTGGACTGGTGACTTCCGGGCCGCCGCGATCCGCAGGTCCTCGATTCCCTTCGAATCACCCTGCTTCAGGCGGAGTTCGCCCCGGTTGACGCGGGCCAGCGGCGAGTAGGCCTCGAGCTTGATGGCCTCGTCGTACGAAGCGACAGCCTCGTCGATCTTGCCCAGCTCCTGGAGAACCGAGCCGAGCGCCGCGTGGTTCGCAGCCTCGTTCGGGTCGATGGCCAGCAGTCCGTGGAAGACGACGACTGCCCCATCGTGATCGCCGGCGTCGACGAGATCGAAGGCCTTGCTGCGAAGCGCTTCGAGTTGATCGGGAGTGAAGCCGAATTCTTGAGCGAGCGTTTCCATGGTGGCCTCAGCGCATGTTGCGAATCGAGTTCATCGCGATGTCGGCGTACATCTTTGAGATGTTCGACATCATCGAGGTGATCTGGTTCAGCATCGCCGTCATCTGCTGCATGCGACGCGAGAGCTGATTGAGCTGCATCTCGAGCTGCTTCTGCGCTTTCGGGTCATCCGTCTTGCCCATGAGCGCGGTGAGCCGATCGATCTCTCCTTCCATCCAACCCATCATGTTGGACGTGTTCTCTTCGGCTCCCTCGAGGCCACCGCGAGTCGAAGGGGCGGGCTTCGGCGGCGCGCCGTTCTTCGCCTCTTCGATCACCTCATTCGGCGTCGCAGCGGCGCCACCCGTCGCCGGGGCAGCCCCCCCAGTCGCTCCATTCTGGTTGGTCTGGATTCCGCGCTCGGCCTGAACGTCGCTCTTGACGTGGCTCTTCTTGGCATCGACCGCTGCCTTCTTGTTCGCGATGTACTCCTGAACATCGTGTGCGCCGACGAACGCATCACCCTTCGCGAGCGCGTTCCAGATCCCAGGGTGGTCGTTCAAGAACTTCGCAGCGTCTCGCGCCGCCTTGTTCGGCGCGTGGACGTCGTTCACGAGGGCGATGATGTCATCGCGGCAGATGTTCCCGTTGAACTGCATCCCGACGCTCGAATCGATCAAGTCGTAGAACTCCTGGAGCTGTTTCGCCTGTTCGTACTCGGCGAGAGCCGACGCGTACTCTGGGTCTCCAGCTAGTCGCTCGTTCACTTCCTGATCGACGGTCTTCGTCGCTTGGCGCGTCTCGCCGGTGCCACCCGTCTGCGAGGTCGTGTTCTCATCTTCGCCCTTGGCGACGACCTTGTTCACCGGGTGCTGCGGCGCGTGAAGCGCCCCAGCCTGCTCCGCGTTGTCGATCGCGTTGTCGTACTGAACGTTGTCCGCTCCGCCTTGTGCTCCCTGAATGCCGCCCATGGTGTGCCTCGTGGTTGTGGGCTGAATGCCCGTTGATACCCATCACGCTTCGCAGGACGCGTGCCGAACTCGACGCGCACGCATTTCAGCGGCTTACGTCATGAGCACCGTCCGACTACGGTGACTGCGATGCGCGCGCTCGGACTCGATCTCGGCACGAAGACGATCGGCCTGGCCGTCACCGACGAGCTCGGCATCACCGCGCAAGGCATCGACACCATCGAGCGACGCGGTCCGCGGAAAGACGTCGAAGCGCTCTCGCTCCGCGTGACGGAATACAGCGTCGACCGTTTCGTGATCGGCCTCCCACTCAACATGGACGGCTCCGAAGGTCCGCGCGCTGAAGCGACGCGGGCGTTCGGAACGAAGCTCGCGGAAGAAACGAAGCTGCCCGTCATCTACTGGGACGAGCGACTCACGACGGTCGCCGCGCACCGCGTGTTGCTCGAGGCGGACGTCTCGCGAAAG
>JAEUJS010000010.1 GCA_016792935.1 Archangium sp.
CTGCTGCTGCAGGCGAGCGCCATCGAAGACGTCCTTCTCTTTCCCGCACGCGAGTTCGTGGGCGTCTAAACTGAAGGGCTATGAAGGACAAGTTGAGGAGCGCCTTCGGGAGTGTGGCCGCCGTCAGCATCACGGGCGTGCTCTCTCCCGTCGTGTCGGCGCTGAGCATGATCGACGAGCGCGCTCCTGATCGCGCGCTGCACCTGTGGGCAGACTCGATTCTCAAGGCCTCGGGCGTGCGCACCGAAGTGCGTGGGCTCGAGAACCTGCCGCCGGGCAACTTCGTGTTGTGCGTGAACCACCAGTCGCACTTCGACGCGCTGGTGCTGTTCCGTCACATCCGCCGGCACATGCGGTACGTCGCCAAGGCGCAATTGCGGAAGATCCCGGTGTTCGGCTGGGCGCTGCAGCGCGCGGGCAACATCTTCGTGGACCGCTCTGGCGGCGAGAAAGACAAGAACAAGCTCAACGAAGCGGCGCAGGCCGTGCGTGAGCGCGTGAGCGTGGTGTTCTTCGCCGAAGGCACGCGCTCGGAAGACGGCATTCTGCGCCCGTTCAAGAAGGGAGCGGCCATCATGGCGCTCGACGCGCAGGTGCCACTGGTGCCCGCAGCCGTCGCCGGCACACACCGCATTCTCGAGAAGGGCTCGCTCGCGGTGCACCCGCGGCCTTCGGCGTTGATCATCGGAGAGCCGATTCAGACGAAGGGCCTGACGATGGACGCGCGCGACGACGTCACGCAACGCGCGCACACCGCTGTGGCGAAGCTGCTCGAAGAGGGCAATCGGCTGGTCGCCGAGATGGAGCGCTGATGCCCGGGGGCGGTGTGAAGAACGCACGTCAGGAACTCGAAGACATCGTCAAGGCGCTGCAGCTGAGCGTGGACTTCTCGCCCGAAGTGCTCGCTGAGACCCAGAGGTGGATCGCGAACCCGCACATCGATGACCCCGCGCTGGTCGATTTCACGGCGACGCCGTTCGTGACCGTCGATGGCGAGCACTCGAAGGATCTCGACCAGGCGCTCCACGTCGCGCGTGAGGGTGACGGCTATCTGGTCGCGTACGCCATCGCCGATGCCTCGTTCTACGTGCGGCCCGGCAGTGCGCTGTTCGCCGAGGCGATGAAGCGTGGCGCGTCGTACTACTTCCCTGGTTTCTCCGTGCCGATGCTCCCGCGGCCGTTGTCGGAAGGGCTCATCTCGCTCAACCCTGATGGAGACCGCCGCGCGCTCGTCTTCTTGCATCACCTCGACGGAAGCGGCGCGTTGAAGAGCACCGAGCTCAAGCGCTCCCGCGTGCGCAGCCGCGCGAAGTTGTCGTTCGGCGATGTGCAGAAGTTGGTCGACGCTCCTGATGCGAGTCCGCTCAAGGGGCGCGACTTCGAAGGCTCGTTGATGTTGCTGCGCGAAGTCGGCCGCAAGCGCATGGACCTCGCCGCGAAGCGTGGGCTGATTCGCTACCGGCGAGAAGAAGTCAGCGTGCAGCTCGATGGAGAAGGCGTCTCGTTCGCGGTGATGGAAGCGGTGCGCGACGAGGTCGAGTCGTGGAACGAGCAGCTCTCGCTGATGTGCAACGCCGAAGGCGGGCGGTTGCTCCGCGAGTTCGACAACCCGGCCGTGCAGCCGATCTACCGCGTGCAGGGAGGCCCGGAGCCCGAGCGCCTCGACTCGCTCGCCAGGCTCACGGTGCTCGTCGCGAAGCACCAGTCGCTCCCGACGAATCCCTGGGTGTGGAATCAGTCGACGACTGCGCTCGCGAACTATCTCGGTGGACTGCCGCGTGGCGCTCCGGGTTCGAAAGAAGAGCGCCTCGGAGCGGCCCTCACGAGACAAGCGGTGATGGTGAATCTGCGCTCCGAGTATTCGACGGAGCCGGGCCCGCATGTGGGTGTCGGCGCCGAGCCGTACGCGCGCTTCTCGGCCCCGATGCGCGAGATGGTCGGTGTCTTCCTGCACAAGGAAGCGGTCGAGCTGCTCACGGGAAACCACCCGACGGTGGAAGAAGACGAGAAGCTGCGCGGTGAAGTGGTGCAGGTCGCGAACAAGGCGCGCGCCACGCAGCGACGTGTGCAGGACCTCGCGAACGAGGTGGTGATGAACCGACTCTTCGCGCCCGAGCTGACGAAGGCGCCGAAGGAGCGAACGCGCTTCATCGGCACGGTGATGGGGCTGACGCACAACAAGGTGCACGTGCGGCTCGACGTTCCGCCGCTCGACGTGAAGCTCTACTTGTTCGATCTCGCGCCGTACTTCGACGGAGCGTGGCTCGAGCCCGCGGACGAAGGCGCGCTCTTGCGGAAAAAAGGAACCACCACTTCGTTGCTGCTGCTCGGGCAGGCGATCCAACTTTTCGTCGCGCGTCGAGACGAGAAGACCCGCCGCTGGATTTTCTCTCCAGAACGGTGACGATCCGGGTGTTTGCAGCCGTGAACGCGCGGAAATGAGCTGGTCACCCAACGCGCGTCACACCGTTGTGCGGGCTCCCGCCCGTCGTCCGAGACCTTTCTCCTGGAGGCAACATGATGCTTCGTTCGATGGTGGTGGCCGCAGCGATCGCTGGTTCGTGTGGTGGTGGTGGCCCGGGCACTCCGCCTGAGGAGCGCGACGTCACCGGCAACTACGCCATTCGGTACGACGACCAGCTCACGTTGAAGCTCACCGTTGGTGGCGCCACGCGCGAGGTCACGCAGAGCGGCTATGGCGGCGTGGTCGACTTCGGCATCGTGAACGGTCAGCCGGCGACGATCGATCTCACGCAGTTCTGCGCGAAGCCGGAAGTGAAGTGTCCCAGCGAGTCGTTCTGGTCGAAGGTGGCGATCAACCAGCCCGACCTGAACTCGAGCCAATGGGATCTGCAGAAGCTGGTCGTCATCGACGACACCACGCACACGTTGCCCGCGGGTCAGAAGGCGGCGGCGATCGCGGGACTCGTCGATCACAACCAGAACGACAAGTACCTGCTGGGGCTCGGCATCGAAGGTGGCGCGACCGCGAACTGCGCGGCGCTCGGAATTTCGCTCGCGGGTGGTCGCTTCTCGCGCGTCGGTGAACGCAGCGAGACCACGATGGAGCCGCGCACGCTCGCCGGTCGCGTGTGTTCACTCGATGCGGGTGTTCCTGACGCCGGCACGTTGCCTGATGGTGGTCGCGACACGACGGGTCTGCTGCCAGATGGTGGCGTCGATTGTCAGGTCGTTCCCATCACGCGCATCGTCGTGCCGCCTGGCGCGAAGGTCGACGGCATCAAGGACGGCAAGGTGTTCGTCGGCTGGGCAGGCGGCTGCGCGTTCGGCCCGTTCCTCGCGGGCGGGATTCTCACGCTCGAGACTGGTTACACGGGAACGCGTACGGGCAACTACGACCCGCCTCCGTTCACTCCAGCGCCGGTCGTGCTGCCTGATGGCGGCGGCATCGACGGTGGCCTCGAGCTCGACGGCGGCATGTAACGCCTACGGCTCGAAGCCGAAGCGCGCGAGCGTCACGCTCGATTCCTCTCGCTTCAAGAACGCCGCGAACTGCTTCGCACCGTCCGCGTTCTTCCCGCGCAGGCACACGGCGATCGACTGATCGATCGGCGCATGCAGCTGAGCCTCAATGAGCAGCGCGTTCGTCGTGCGCTCGCTCTCAGGAACGTTGGCCCACGCGACGAAGGCGAACTGAGCGTTGCCGGTCTTCGCGAACTGCAGCGCCTGTCGAACGTTCTCCGACAGCACGAGCTTGCTCTGCACCTTCTCGAGGAGCTGCGCGCGCTCGAGCGCTTCCCGCGCGGCCTTCCCGTACGGAGCGTGTTCCGGATTCGCGAGGGCGATCTTCTTCGTGGTGTCGGCGGTGAGCACGTCGAGCGAACTCGGCGGGGTGAGCCCGTAGAGAGCGAGGCGACCGCGAGCGAAGTGAGCAGACGTCGCGCCATCGCACGCGCCAGCCTTCACCGTCTCGTCGATGAAGCGCTCACTCGCCGACGCAAAGAGATCGAACGGAGCGCCTTCGCTCAGCTGTTTGGCGAGCAGGCCCGAGGAGCCGAAGGTGAAGCTCACCTTCATCTTCGTCTCGGCCTCGAACTTCTTGCCGAGCTCCTCGAACGCCTCGCTGAGATCCGACGCGGCGGCGACGCGTACTTCGTTCGGCTTTTCGCGACACGCCGACAACACGAGCGTCGCAAGCAGCAACCACTTCACTTCGACTCTCCCTCGGGGCGCGACTTCCACCGCTGATGCATCCACGCCCACTGCTCGGGGTGCGCGCGGATCTGATCTTCGATGCCCTGCGTGAAGGCCTGGGTCAGCGACAGCACCGCCTCTTCCCCTTCGGTGGTCGGCAGCGGCAATTCGCGCATCGTGATGCGGTACTTCAGGGGACCGACGCGCGTGCAGAAGCCCAGCATCGGAGCGGCTCCGGTTCTGATCGCCAAATCGGCTGCCGCGCGCGGGGTTTTGGCCAGCTTTCCGAAGAAGGGCACGAAGACCGACTGCACCCTGGTGTCCTGATCGATGAGGAAGCCGAGGATGAAGTTGTTCTTCAGCGCGCGGAGGATCTCCTTCGCCGCGCCCTGCGCTCCACGCCAGATGACGCGCAGCTTTCCCGACGCGCGGAAGCGTTCGATGAGCTTCGTGGTGCGCGGGTCGCTCGCTTCTTTTCCAATCACCGCCGCGGGGTAGTCCTCGAGCGCGACATAGCGAGCGAGCAGTTCCCAGTTCCCGAAGTGGCCGGTGACGAACACCACGCCTTTGCCGCGCTTCAACGCCTCGTCCATCGTCTTGCGCGCGGTGGGTTCCCACTCGACGAGCTCATGGCGGCGAGCGTCGAACTTGTTGATGAGCACCATCTCCATCACCGAGCGGCCGATGTGACGGAAGACTTCACGCGCGAGCTGCGTGCGTTCGTGTTCACTGCGTTCGGGGAGACCGGTCTGCAGCGAGGCGAGCGTCTTGCGACGTTCTCCGCGCGCGAGGACGAAGGCGACGGCGCCCAGCTTCTCTCCGAGCCAGGAGGCGAAGCGCAGCGGCAACAACTGCAGCGGGATGATCAAGATCCGAATGAAGACGTAGCGAACGAAGCGCTTCACCCGCTTGAACAACGGCGGCTGAGGCGCGGGAGAGCTCATTCGTGCTCGACCAGAAAGAGCAGGGGCTGGCGACCGTGCACCGCGAGCAGCACCACGACCTTGCTGAGCACGTCAGCGCCGATGGTGCACACGCCCGCTTCGAGCGAGACCGAGTAGCTGCCGAGCTGCGACTGGCCGAAGCCGAGCGAGACGCCGTTCAGCGGTCCGCTCGGTGGAACACCCTCGAGCAATTTCGAATCGAAGATCGACGGCGGAAGGATGGTGCGCTCTTTCGCCGGGTCGAGGGTGCAGACGACTTCGATTCCGTCTCCGACTTTGAGGCCGACGGCGACCGCACCCTCTGCTCCGACGTTGGGGAGCGATTCGATCGACGCCTTTGGTGCGCGCTCATCGAGCCAACGCAGCCAGGTGTTCGTCTTGCCGCTCAAGCCCACGAGGCGGTGTTTCGGAAAATCGAAAACGAGCGCTTCAGTGGTCTCGGTGCTCGCCTTGATCGAGATGGGCGTGCCCGCTGCGAGCGGCGCTTCCCACGCTGCCTTCGGCGGCGGAGCGGAGCGCGTCGTCGTTTGGCAGGCCGACAAGGCAAGGACGAGGGCGGGCGCGATTCGAAACACGGGCGCTGCTTACACCTTCACAGCCCGTCGAGGAGACCCATGCGGTCCTTGAGTCGCAGCACGCGGTGGCAGCTCTCGTCGAGGCGCTTCATGGCCGCAGGGTCTGACTCCACGAGCCGCGAGAGGATGCCGAGGTAGTCGAGCCCGCCCTTCCAATCGGGAGGCGCGGTGGTGAGCAGCAAGTCGTTGCCCGCCATGAACGACTGCACGAGCACGTCTTCACTCGTTCCACCGACCGCGTCAGCGAGCAGCGCGATGGCGATGTCGTCGGTGACCGCGAGCCACTCTTCCTGGTGCACGCGCGCGACGAGCCTGGGGCTCAGAATCGCCGGCTTGTCTTCGACGGCCGCGTACGCGACGTTGGCGAGCATCACGCCGCCGAGCACTTCCTTCGCGCGCACGAAGACGCCGGCTTCGGCGAAGACGCGCTCCTGCGGCCAGTCACTCACGACCAGCGCGTGATCGCTGTCACCGTCGATGTCGCCGTAGCCGGGGAAGTGTTTGCCGATGGGAACGACGCCGGCCTCGAGCAGGCCGCGCGAGTAGGCCATCGCCTTTTGCACCACCACGTTCGGATCTCCGCTGTAGCTGCGGCCGTTGCGCTGCATGTGACCCGTCGGCGCGACGTCGAGCACCGGAGCGAGGTTCATGTTGAGCCCCACGCTCTTCATCACGTCACCGACGCGACGCCCCCAGCGCTTCACCTCGGCGTCTTCGAGCAGCGCCATCTCCTGCGCGGAAGGGAGCGTCTTGAGCGACTTCACGCTCTTCATGCGGTTGCTCGGACCACCTTCCATGTCCACCGCGACGAAGGGCGGAATCTTCGCGCGCACGCGAGACGAGTCGATCTTCTCCTTCGCCCTGGTGATGTTCTTGAGCGAGTTGCCGACGAAGAGGATTCCGCATTCCACCGGCGTGTCTTGTCGGATCTGCGGATACGCGAGGATCAGCTGACCGATCTTCTCGCGCAGGGAGAGCGACTGGTACACGCGCTCGACGCGCTCTTCATCGACCTTGCGCGCCAGCGGACGCGACTTGAGTGCCTGCGGCGGAATTCCTGCATCGACGGCCTCAGGTGAAACAGCGGCCACGCCACCATCGGCCTGCGACAGGACTGCGAAGACGACGAGAGAGAACACCAGGCGAATCTGACACGCGTGCGGTAGGTCGGAAATTTCATGGCCCGCCTCTTCGCGCTGGCACACTGAGGCGCGATGGCCAGCTCAGCGCTCGAGCGTGCTGCGAAGGCGAAGGATTCAAAGAAGCTCCTCACGGAGTTGCTCGTCGCGTGGCGCGAGCTGAAACATCCGCGCATCGCCGAGCTGATCGATCGCGTCAGCGCGAAGTCACTCGACGGCCTCAAGCCCATCACCGGCAAGTCGGTGCCCGCGCGCGCCGAAGCGATCATCGAAGCGGTGAAATCGAAAGATCCCGTCGAGGTCGGTCGCGCGCTGATGACGCAGTGGCCTCGCGAGTGGCAGGCCGCGCTTCCCGTGCTCGAGGCCGTGTGTCAGGCGCCCGAAGATCCGCGCATCGCCGCTCGCCTCGCAACGCTCATCGACGAAGCGGCGAACCAGTCACGTGGCACGCGCAACTTCTGGGGCCTCGCCTTCGGCCGCCTGAGCGCGCTCGGAGATGTTCGCCAGCTCGCCGTGCTCGAAGCGCAGCTGACGCGCAGCAAGAGCAGCTACTACCGCGAACATTCCGAGCAGCGCGAACGGGCGATCGTCGAGCGGTACCGCACGCTGACCGTCGCTCCGCTCAGCGCGGGAGACGAGAAGCTGCTCGCCGAGCTCGAAGTTCCGTTTGGAGCGACCGTCGGCGTCGAGAAGACGAAGAAGCGCTCGGGGAAGGAGCTCCTCGAAGCGGTGTGGGCCAACCCGACCGATCTCGGCGTGCGCACCGTCTACGGAGATTGGCTGGTCGAGCAGGGTGACCCGCGCGGAGAGCTCATCGCGTTGCAGCTCGGAGCTCCCAGCGAGAAGTCGACCCGGAAGATCCACTCGCTCATCGAGAAGAACTGGAAGAAGTGGCTCGGGCCGATCGCCGACTGGTTCCAGGCCACGCCGCGTTTCGAGGCCGGCTTTCCGGTGTGGGGCATCGTCGCGCAGGCGTCGTACCGCGATGGGCGCGAGAAGCTCGAGCCGCTCCTCTCGTCGCCCGAGTGGTCCACCTTTCGTCACCTCGCGATGCCGTGGGAACTCATCGACCCGTCGGAAGTCGTCACGCGGCCGCGATTCAAGGCGGTGAACAGTCTGGGCAACCTCGCGCCGCACTCCATCGCGCTCCTCGCGAAGTCGAAGGAGAAGCCAGCGCTCGCCACTCTCGAGTTCTCCTACGGCGACGACGACGACTCGCTCCCCGCGAAGACGTGGGATTCGTTTCCCCAGCTCGAGCGCATCAAGACCAGCCCGCTCACGCTCAACGCCGTGCTCTCGGGCCTCGGCTCACAGCCGCTGAAGGTGCTCGAGCTGCAGATGGAAGGCGCATGGGTGGAGCAGCCCTTCGACGCGTGGTGGAAGCAGCTCGACAGCGCGCCGATCGAACGCGTGCAGATGCACTGCTACGAGACTCAGCTCGCGGTCACGCGCGCGAAGGCGGGCGCTGGCTTCACGCGGGTCGAGTACCTCAGCGCCGTGCGGATCGAGAGGATGGTGCGCTGCCTGCCTCCCGAGGTGACGCACCTCACCTACGACCCGAAGAAGGTGACGGCGCTCGCCGCTCCGGCGAGCGCGCTGGATCACCTCGATCGCGCGCTCGCGCGCTACGCGAAGCTCGAGGTGCGCGAGCTGCCAGTGGCCAAAGCCCTGCCGCACCTCTCATTCGAGCTCTCCAGCTTCGATGGGCTGCACGTCGGTCACGTCGAGGTGGTCTGGAACCTGCTCGTCACGAAGTTCGGACTGACCTTCACCGACCTCCAGGTTGGCTACAGCGGCACGCCCAGGTCGCTCGGGCCCAATCCCGTTGCGATGCTGGTGCAGGCCGCGAAGAACAAGCGTGTCGCGGGCGCGTACTTGAAGCTCGACCAGGGACTCGCGCGCTGCGATCTCACGCGGCATCGCGTTCGCCTCGCCGTGCCGATTCACGACGTCGATCGGTTGCTCGAGGCGATCTGCGAACTCGCGGCGCTCGGCGAGAAGGACTGCTCGTTTCAGTCGGGGGATCTCGACGCCGATTTCCCGATGAAGAAATGGAAGGAGCACGCGAGCGAGCTGAAGAAACGTGTGCGCGCGGTGGCTCGCGACAGCTGATCAGCCGAGCGCACTCGCGGCCAGCGAGGTTGGCCAGCGTTGCTCTCCAACACGCAGCATCAACGCGTCGCCGCTCGGCTCGAGGTACGACGAGATCTGAAACTGCGCGTCACGCGAGAAGCGCGCGCGGGCGAGCCCACTCTTCACCTTCACGGTGAGCACGCCGTCGTCGTCGAGCGTGAGCGAGGGAGAATCGAGCAGCTCCGCGGTGCGATCGCTCAAGCGCACCGAGAGCTTCGACTCGCTCGTCTCGTCGACCGCCACCACCATGAACGCGCAGTCTTCGATGACGACGAAGCACCAGTCGTTGCCGAAGTGCAGCTGCACGCGTCCATCGGGCTGCACGCGCAGTCCACGGTTGAACGCCTCGATGATGTTGGGGTGCTCGATGGGAACGTCGTCGTGAAACCAGCGGCCGCGTCTGTCGATGCGCAGCCCGCTGTCTTCGCGCGTGTGCCACCGGGGAGCGCCAGGGGGGAGCGGCTCACCAACCACGCACCAGCTCCGTGTAGCCCTTGAAGCCCACCGCGCCCCAGAACCCGGCGAGCAGCGAGAGGATGGCGAGCGTCATCGGGAGCGGCTTCTTCCAGCTCCAGCCGTTGAGCGGAATCAGCAGCAACAGCCACGGCGTGTAGTCGAGCGAGAAGCGGAACCCGAACTGGGCGTAGCCGGTGTTCTGGTACGCGAGGCCCGGCAGCATGCACGCGAGAATGGTGACCAGCACCGGCACCAGCAACCGCGGCGCCTCTTTGCTCCGCGCCCACTGCCACGCGCTGAACGCGATGAAGCCGAGCACCAGCGCGAGCACCAGCCACAACGCGACCGGGCGCCAACCAATCGGCGGCTCCATCGGCGGCGGAGCGACCGGCGGGAAGATGAACGACGCCACGAGCAGCGCGCCCATCGCCCCGAGCAATTGCAGCACGCGCTTCTGGTCCTTCTCGGGCACGAAACACAGCGCGAGCAACGGCAGGGTGATGAACAGCGACAGGCCCCAGAAGTCGAAGCGCAACAGCGACGGGTTTCCGCCGAACGCCGGCAGCTTCAGGAACGCCGCGTCGAGGTTCCGGGAAAGGTAGTGCAGCGAGAACAACCCGAAGGTGTCGATGTCGTGGTTGACGCGGTTGTTGAAGAAGAAGCGGTGACCGAACTCGGTGAGCGAGCCGAAGCGCGAGAGGTTCCACAGCGCGGCGATGGCTCCCAGTGGAGCCGCACCCATGACGAAGCGGCCGAGCGCCTTCTTCTTCTCCGGCGTCAGCGTCTTCAACTGCTTGAGGCGATCTCCATTCGCGGGAGCGAGACACTCGAGCGCGAAGAAGACGCCGGTGAAGAACAGCGGAGTGCGCGTGAGCACCGCCATCGACCAGAACACGCCCGCCAGCACCGGGCGTCGCGCGCCGATCGCGTTGCGTGCGTAGAGCGCGGTGAGCGCCACGCCCATCACCTCGGCCGAGAACCACACCTCTCCGCGAATCGACGCGTAGAAGAAGAGCGTGCCGAAGCCGAGCAGCAGCGCGGTGATGGCGTCGTCGATGACCGAGGTCTTCGTGCCCTCCACGTCTTTCAAGACGCGCAACAGCGCGAAGAAGAGCGCGATGGCGAGCGCGCCGATGATGACGCCGAAGCTGGTGTCGTTGAACTGGTAGCCGTGAATCACCACGAACGGCAGCATCGCCACCGAGGGGAACCACGGGAACGACGAGTACCACTTGTCCGTCGGGAGCGGCTGGCCCTCACACCGCTTCTTCACGCCGCCGACGTCACGCACGCACGCCCAGTCTTCGAGGTTGGGCAGCACCTCGGGGTCGATGTCGGACCGGCCGTCGAGCCACGCCTTCGCCTGGTACACGAAGTGTGGAGCCGCACTCTGTCGCCAGAAGCGCTGCGAGCTGAACGCCGCGAGCGCGAAGAACGAGATGGCGAAGAGCGTGACCTCGACGCGGTACGCCTGAAACCACACCTTCAACGCACCGCCGCCCGAGGGCGCATTCGCGGGAGGCGCGATGGGCTTCTCACTCATGAACGGGTTCCTTGCACGGTTTGCAGACTGCGGCGCAGGAGATCGAGCGCCGCCCAGGTCGCGAAGGCGCGCACGCGATCTCGATCTCCGTGGAAGTGATGTCGCTCGACTTTGGTGATGCCCGGTCCGCTGATGCCGATGAACACGGTGCCGACGGGATTCTCCGCGTCGCCGCCCGTCGGTCCCGCGTAGCCGGTGGTGGAGAGCGCCCACTGCACACCGGTGAATTGGCGCAGACCGGTGGCCATCGCTTCGGCGGTTTCAGAAGAGACGACGCCGAACTGCGCCATCAAGCCTTCGGGCACCTGCGCGAGTTTGGCCTTCGCGTCTTCGAGGTAGGTGCACGCACCGCCGTAGAACGCGCGGCTCGAGCCGGAGACCGAGGTGAGTGACTCGGCGATCATTCCGCCGGTGCAACTCTCGGCGACGGCGAGAAATTCGCGGCGAGCGACGAGCGCTTCCAGAACGACGCTGGCCATCGTCTCGTCGTCGCGCGCGAAGCAGGTTGCTCCGAGGAGACCGCGCGCCTCTTCCGTGACCTGCTCGAGCAACTTCGACGCCGAGTCTGCGTCGTCGCCTTCCGCGAGCAGCTTCAAGTGATTTTCCGGAGGGTGCGTGCGGAACCCGAGCGTCACGCGTGGGTACTTCTCGTGCAACGCCTTCACGCGCGCGTCGAGGTGCGACTCCGGCAAGCCGACGGTCTTGAGCAGCGCGAGCTTGCGGAAGGTCTGCTTTCCGCTGAGCGCGGCGATGCGCGCGACGACGTGGGCTCCGACGAGGTGGCGGTACTCGCGCGGCACGCCGGGAACGAAGAAGAGTGTGCAGTTCCCGCGCTTCTGAATGAACAGCGGCGCGGACCCTTCGGCGTTCAGCACCACCTCGCACTGGTCGGGCACCATCGCCTGACGCCGGTTGTTCTCGCTGAGCGCGATGTTGCGCGCCTTGAAGCGGGCCTCGATGTGCTTCATCGCGGCGTCGTTCATCACCAGCTTCACGCCCGCGGCGGTGGCTGCACATTCCGCGGTGAGGTCGTCGGTGGTGGGGCCCAGACCTCCAGACACGAGCACTGCGTCGCAGCGCGCAGCCGCCGCGTTGAGCGCCTCGATGATGTCCTCGCGCACGTCACCGACCACGACGCTGCGCCGCACGGTCAGCCCCGTGCGATCGAGGAGCTGCTCCTGGAAGTAACGGGAATTGGTGTCGCTGGTGAGGCCAGTCAGCAGCTCGTCGCCAGTGCAAATCGTCTCGACGCGGAACGGAGAACCGACCTGGGGCGGTTCGGAGCGAGCAGGCAAGTCGCGCACGAGGGCGCACTTACCAGACGCGCGCGTTCAGCTCGCCCGAATCTCACCTTCGACCTTGCCGAAGTTGATGCGCTGCCCGTCACGAATCGGAGCAGTCTGGCCGGGCTGCACGTCTTGCGTGCGACCGTCGACGGTGGAGTAGCTCCACGGGCGCGTCGAGAGGTTCTTGAGGCCCCACACGCCCTTCTTCGTCGGGTGTTCCGAGAGCGCGGCGATGGGCGCGGAGAAGTTGGCGGTCTCTCCGAGGTGATGCGGGAACACGCGCGCCTGTGGAGAGAGCATCACCACCACGCTGCCAATCTTCATGCGCGGCGGGAGTTGCTGCGGTCTGTCGCACCACACGCAGGTCAGCGCCTGGCCGTCCTTCAACGCTTCGCGCGCGTAGACCGTCTCGCGGCGGCAGTTGCTGCACTCGAAGAGCGAGTCGCGGAACTTCGAGAGCACGTGCACCCACTCGCCGTCGGTCAGTCGCTTCGTCGGATCGTGCAGGCCTTCACTGAACGCGCGCGTGAACGCGGCCTGCATCTCGCCCGGCAGGGACGGCCAATTCTTGATGACCGCCTCGTGCACTCCAGCGACGGGACGGTTGGACTCGTTCTTCGGATCGAACACGAAGAGCGCGCCGTCACCGAAGAGCTCGCGCGTGGCGCTCAGGTCGTAGCAATTGACCATCTCCTTCGCGCCTTCCATCGGGTTGCCACGGCAGAACAAATAGAAGAGCAGCACCGCGAGGCTGTGATCGTCGGTGACGGTCGTGCACGGGCTGCGGCCCATGACGACCTCGGGTGCGCCGAAACCGGGGAAGAGAATCGCGCCGGGCGTGCCGTTGGTGCGCACGTTGTCGTTGTCGACCACCAGCACCTCGCCGGTCTTCGGTTCGAACGCGAAGCCGCCGAGGTTGATGTCTTTGTAGACCGAGCCGGAGAGGTGCAGCTTGCGGAACGCGTCGACGATGCCGAGCGCCGCGGTGGCGAGCACGCGATCGGTGGTGGGCACGCGGCCACACACCAGACGTTCGAGCGTCTCGTAGCCGCCGGGCCACAGCTGCATCACGTAGCCGAACGTTCCGCTGCCGGGCTCTCCGTCGACGAAGTCGAGCGGCCACACGAAGCGCTGATCAGGAGCGCCGCGCGGAATGATGTACGACTTGAGCGCGTCGCGTTGTTGCTGCGCCTGCAGCTGCGAGCGCGGATCTCGCGTCGCCGCGAAGTACCACTTGAGCGCGTACGGCTGGCCGCTCTGATCGACCTCGTACACTTCGCCCTGGCCGCCCGAGCCGAGCAGGCGCACCACGCGCAACGTCTGTCCGCTGTCGGTGGTGAGCAGCGTGCCCTTCGCAAGTCGATCCATCACGCGCCTCCTGGTTCGAACCACGCCATCGCCACCGAGCAGTCGTCTCCATCGCGCGCCATGGTTCCCAGATCGCGCGGCAGCCGCATCGCGGTCTCGACCCAGCCCTGCGCGCCCAGGCGCTTCACGAGGCCCGTGCCCCACTCGTCTTCGAACGAAGGCTCGACGTCATATTGATCAGACACGCCGTCGGTCGCGAGGAGGTACAGCTCGTGCGGCTGCGCGTCGAAGCTCACCTTCATGTGTTCCACGCAGTCGCGCATGCTCATCGAGAACGTGGCCTGACTCCCCGACTTGTCGGCGGCGGCGTTCACGCGCTTCGCCTCGGCGCCATCGGCGAACAACAGGTCTCCATCGCCGAGCTGCAACCACAACGTGCCGACCGGCGTGATGGCCGCTCCGAGCAACGTGCACCCGTATGGCTTCAAGCGCTCGTCCCAGTCGCCCTTGATGCCGAGCGGCCAGAGGATCGACGTCTCGTCGCGATCGGCCACCATGCGCGCGTGGAACTTCACGCGGCGGTTCCACTCGAACGCGAGGTTGCGCTTGAGCGTCTGCATCAACTCGTCGAGCTCGGTGGGCGTGGGTGGGCTGCTGACCAGTCGAGTCGCCAGTGCGGACAGCGCTTCGATGGCGACGGTGACGGCGATGCGCGCTCCTTCGTCGGAGCGGGTGTACGCGGCGTCACCGTGACCATCGGCCACCGCGAGCACGACGAAGTCACCCGTCGCGCGCGCGGCCGAAGCGTCCTGACACGGAGCGGCGTTCAACACGTGCTGACACCCCGGAACGGAAGCGGCCGCGATGCGCGGCTGCCTACCAGGGCTCGTCATCGGCATCCTTGCTCGCCACGACCACCGGAGGCGGCGGCAGCGGAGCGGCGACCGGCCCACCTCCACTCGCGACCGCCATCGACGTCGAGTGGCTCTTGGTGACGGAGATCGACGCCCACTTGATCAGCGCCACGAGCGTCGCGGCCTTGTCGGCGTTGAGCACCGTCTCGGGATTTCCGGTGAAGCGCGTGAGCACGCCTTTGTCGGCGCCCTCTCCGATCGCCACCGCGATGCGCACCGTGCGCCCGGGCTTGCCCCACGAGGTCGCTTCGAAGCGGCGCAGCGCGAGTTCCCAATCGTCGGTCGGCCCGCCGTCGGACAACAGCAGCAGCACGGGCGGCAAGTTGCGCTTGCCCATCGCCTGCACGTCGAGCGCTTCGGTGACGAGGTTGAGCGCCGCGCCGAGATCGGTGACACCCGAGGCGTCGAGATCCTTCCAGTTGAACTGATCGACCTGCGTCTTCGGCACGTGCCACACCGCGCCCGACGAGAAGGTGATCACCTCGACCGTCATCTCGGCGAACGGGTTGTCGCGGTTGTTCTTGCGCATCTCGGGGATGCACTCGCGCACCGCGCGGTTCACTGCCTGAATCTTGTCGCCGCTCATCGAGCCGGAAACGTCGACCAGCATGATGAAGCGCAAGGTGCGGCGGGCCGTACCACCACGCAGATCATCGGTTGCGTCAGCCATGGGCCGCGGAGGGTTTCGCGCGGTACGTGCGGAGTCAAGCCTGAGCTAGAAGCCTTTCCCTCGATGGAGACCAGTCTTTCGGCTGCGCTCGAACTGTGGCGGGTGAAGTACCCGGGCGAAGAGACGCAGTGGAAGCGGCTCGAGGGCTGGCTGCTCGATCACGCGCCTTCAGAGCGCCGCGCCATCAAGGCGTTGGTGGCCGTCGCGCGTCGTGAGCTTCACCGTCACCTCGAACCGCTCGCGGGAAAGAAGCTCGATCCGTTCACGTTTCGCCGACTCGTCGATGGGCTGATCGCCGAAGAGGCGTTGTCGGCCGAGCTCGCCGAGAGCGCGATCATTCTGTGGGCGCAGGCGCTGAAAGTGACTCCGCCCGATGCCGCGTCGCTCCGCGGTCCGGTGGACAAGAACGTCGTCGCGGTGAGCCTCGATGGCGTGCGTTGTCTGCACCTCGCGATGATCAACTCCGACGTGAAGGTGGTCTCGCAGGTGCGCGTCGAGAGCCGCGTCACGCGCCCACTTTCGGATCTGAGCGTCTCGGTGTGGCTCGGCGGAGTCGAGGTGAGCTCGACGCTGCGCTCGACGACCTGGACCGGGCGGCTCGAGCGGTTGAAGCCGAAGCAGGTCGCGCTGCTCGACGGCGTGATTCCCGTGCTCGCGCCCCAGCCACTCCACGAGCTGCGCGCGTCGGCGACGGGCCGCTGGTGGATCGAGGTGAAGCAGAACGACGACGTGTTGCTCCGCTCGTTCGTCGACGTCGAGGTCGCTCCGCCGCGCAGCTGGGTGATGGGGCGCGCGCCGGTGTCCACGCTCGCCGCGTTCGTCGTTCCCAATGATCCAGTCGTCGCCGAGCTGGTCGCGGAAGCGTCGGCGCGCGTCGTCGAGGGTGACGTTCGGCCGGCTCCCTTGCGTGCGTTCGAGGCGCTGCGTTCGTTGCTCGCCGAGCTCGAGCTCTCGTTGGAACGCGCGACGCCCGATTCGATCTCCTCTCCGCGCGCGATGATCAGCGCTGCGCGTGCGTCGTGGCTCGAGCTGCAGCTGTTGCTGGCGGCGTGTCTCGAACACGCAGGGCTCTCGCCGCTCCTGGTGTGGGCGAGCAGTGGGCCGGCGCTCGGGTTGTGGACCGCGGTTGATCGCCCCGCGCTCACCGACACCGATGATCCGATCGCGCTGCAGCGTTTGATTGAAGCGGGAACGCTCAATCTCGTTCCGGTGGGAGATCACGTGGTGCGCTTGTCCGACGAGACCAGCGCCACCTTCCTCGCGTTGGATCTCGCCTCAGCGCGTCGCGCGGGAGTGCTCTCGCTGCCGTCTGCGGTGCTCGAAGATGGCCGGCAACCGAAGACGGGCACGAATCCGAGTGACGAATTTCGTCAGCGCCTGCTCGATCGCGCCGCGCTCGCCGGCAATCGCAGCGGCCTGCTGCTCCCCGGTGCGTGGAGCACGAAGCTCGCGCGTCACGCGGACCTCGGCACCAACGACCCCGCGGCGCCGCGCCTCGCGAACTGGAAGCGGCGGCTGCTCGATCTCACGCTCAACAACCCGCTCCTCAATCTGCGCTCGCGCGTGACGTCGTTGCCGTTGTTGCTCGCGGATCTTCCGGCGATCGAAGACGCGTTCAGCAGCGGGCAGAAGTTCGGGCTCCTCGCGCGGCCCAATCCCGCGACGGGCGGCCCCGTCACTCCGGAATTGATGCGCGCGGCGGTGACGTCGGGCTCGGTGCTGGTCGATCTCCCCGAGGCGCGCGTCGCCATTCAGTCGAAGAACGCGCTGCGTGCACACCGTGAAGCGCTCGACGAGGGAGGCGTGCACACGCTCTTCCTCTCGCTGGGCATGTTGGAGTGGTTCGACCCCGCGACGCCGACGGTGCCGCGCCTCGCGCCGTTGCTGTTGATGCCGGTGTTGCTGCGACGCTCTCGACTCGGTCACTACGAGACGAAGAAGGCCGACGGTGAAGTGGAATTCAACGCCGCGCTCCTCGAGATGTTGCGCCGCGAATACGGCGTCGACGTTCCCGGACTCGTGCCGCTGCCCAGTGATGCGAGCGGAATCGACGTGAAGGAAGTGTTCGACGCGGTTCGCCGCGCGCTCGCCAAGAACGCCGCCACCACGACCTGGACCATCAAGGAGCAGGCGCAGATCGCTCCCATCGCGTTCGCCAGCTTTCGCATGTGGCGCGATCTCGATCACCAGGCGTCGGACCTCTTGCGGCATCCACTGGTGCGACGGCTCGCCGCGGGTGGGGATACCGGCGTGCAGTTCGAACGCCTCGATCCCGCGACGCTCGACGCGAAGTGGGCGCCCAAAGACGTGTTGTGTCCGCTCGATGCCGACGGCTCGCAGCTGGCCGCCGTGCTCTCCGCGGCGAGTGGTCAGAGCTTCGTGCTCGAAGGGCCTCCGGGCACCGGCAAGTCGCAGACCATCGCCAACTTGATCGCGCAGTGCATGGCGGCGGGGAAGAGCGTGCTCTTCGTCGC
>JAEUJS010000011.1 GCA_016792935.1 Archangium sp.
TCGTCGAATACGACTGCGCCGTCGTCGGTCCGCTCGTCGGCACGCGTGTGTCGCTCGACTGGAAGACCGGCTTCATTCGCGCCGCCACGAGCTGGACCTCGGAGGTCGAGCTGCTCTTCGCGCACGCGGCCGCGTTCACCACCGAGTCTCTCGAGCTGATGCTCGATGAGCGCTTCACCGTTCCTTCGCGTGCTCCGTGTCTGAAGAACATCTTGTTGTCCTCAGCGGAAGCCGATGATCCGGCGATCGCGCTCGCGCGCGCGCGCGGCGTTGCCGGTGTTCGTCCATCGCGCATCGCGAACCGAATCCAGGAGATTTGCGACACGTTGTTTGGGCTGTCGAAGGTTTCCCCGCTGCAGCGCATCGAACTCGGAGCCGGTCTGGGTGAACTCGCGCTGCGACTCCGCCAGCTCCCGTGGAAGGTCGAGGTCGTCTTCGAGCCCGACGCCGCCGACGATGAGTAACCGCAGCGCTGCGATTGCGTTGGTCCGCCGCGGTCCCACTGGAGTCGCCGAGGTCCTCATCGTTCATTTTGGCGGCCCGCTGTGGGCGAAGAAGGACGCCGGCGCGTGGGGCCTACCGAAAGGGCTCATCGAAGCCGGAGAAGATCCGCTCACCGCGGCACGCCGCGAGTTTCAAGAGGAGACGGGCTCAGCCGCACCGGAAGGGCCGGCCACTCCACTCGGAGAAGTGACGCAAAAATCCGGCAAGAAGGTCATCGCGTTCGGACTCGTCGGCGACTTCGACGTCACGAAGCTCAAATCGAACGAGCTCGAGATCGAATACCCGGCGCGCAGCGGCAAGCGCATCACGATTCCCGAGATCGATCGCGCCGAGTGGGCCTCGCTCGAGCGCGCGAAGGTCGCCATCAACCCCGCGCAAGTTCCGCTCGTCGAGAAGGCGCTGAAGCTGGTGTAGCCATGCCGATGCTTCGTGGTTCGTGTCACTGCGGTGCGCTGTCGATCGAATTGGCAACGATGCGCGAACCGTCGCAGCTCCCAGTGCGCCTCTGTGGCTGCACGTTCTGTCTCAAGCACCGACCTCGCTACACGTCCGACCCCGACGGGCTCGTCACCGTGCGCTTCGCCGACGAGTCGAAGGTGATCCGCTACCGCTTCGGTCTGCGGCTCGCCGACTTTCTGATCTGCGCCGCCTGTGGAGTCTTCGTCGCCGCAGTGGAACCCGACTCCACTCCGCGTGGCGTCATCAACCTCGACGTGCTCGAGCGCGCCGCTGATTTCACGGCCGAGCCGACGCGCTTCACCGCGTACGACTCGGAAGATGCAGCCGCTCGGAAAGCGCGCCGCGCGAAGAACTGGACGCCCGCCCGCATTGACGTCACCGGCGGGTGACTGCAAACGGAGTTGCCTCGGATGTGGCCGATTTCCGGGCGGGTTGCCCCGGAATGCGGTGCGGCGAGGCTCCGATTCGCGCTGTGTTTCTTTACATCTGATCAGTGATTGCAGCGGTTCGGAGCAGGCACCAGCGTTGCTCTGTCCGACACGCCTTGAGTACCTCCACCGAGCTGCGGATTCCGACGCAAACCTTCCTCCTCCCCGGCCAGGAGTTCTGCATCGGCCTGCCGTGGGATCGCGCCGAGCTGCCGAAGCACGGTCGCATCGCCGAAGCGAAGACGCCGCTCGCGCGACTCACGCTCCGTGGCGACGGCGCGAAGTCGGATCCGCGTTTCCCAGCAGGCTTGCCTGCTGATCCGCTCGAGGGTTTCGAGCTCGGCAACTGCACCGTGTTGCGCCGGTTGTCGGAAGGTGGCGCGAAGACGTTGCTCGCCGTGCGTCGCGAAGAAGGCGTGACGCCGCGTCTGGTGGTGCTGCGTCGCCTCGAGTTGCCCGAAGTGCTCGCGCGCGACGTTCGCAATCACGCGGAGTGGGCTGGCCACTTCGCGCACCCCGGCCTCGTCGAGGTGTTTCCCTGCGAGTCGAGCGAAGAGGGCGTGTTCTGGGTCACCGAGCTCGCCAGCGGAGCGACGCTCACCGAGCTCACCGTCGCGATGAAGAAGAACGGCCAGTCGGTTCCGCTCGGGCTCGCGCTCGGCGCGATCATCGACGTCGCGCGCGCGCTGGGAGAGCTGCACTCGCACGGCGCCGCGCACGGCCTGGTGTCTGATCAATCCATCGCGGTCGGCTTCGACGGCAGCGCGCGCCTTCACGACACCGGCTTGTTCCGCTGCATGGGGCAGGGCGCGTCGTGGCTCGAGTTGCGCGAGGCGATGGCGCCGTTCTTCGCTCCGGAACAACTGCTCGAGGGCCGGCTGCCCGACCCGAAGGCCGACGTCTTCTCGCTCGCCGCAGTGCTCTACGAGTGCCTCACCGGAGAGAAGGTCCGCAAGGCGAAGTCGTTCGATCAGCACTTCAAGCTCGCGCGCGAGAGCAACTTCATTCCCGCGGCGCGCTTGAACGTGACGGTCAACGCCGCGCTCGACGAGGTCATCACTCGCGCGCTGAGCCCTGACCGCAGCAAGCGCTACGCGAACGGTCGCGACTTCGCGCTCGCGCTGAGTGAAGCGGCCGGCGCGTTCACGTGGCGGAAGGAACTGCGCGCGCAGTTCGCGGCGAAGCACTTCGAGGCGCGCAAGCGTGAGGAAGAGTCGCTGCTCGCGCAGCTGCCGAAGTTGGATCCAACGCCCACGCCGAAGAACGCCGTGCAGGTCTTCGAGTCGCTCTCGGTGCCCATCGCTGCTCCGCCGTCGCCGCCGCGGTTGCCGACGCGCGTACTGGCTGTTTCTGCCGCAGGCGCTGCCGGGCTGAAGCCCCTCGAGTCAGTCGCTGCCCGTCCATCGAAGAAGAAGAAGAAGGCGCAGCCGACACGGCGTTGGCCGACGGTGCTCGCCTTCGTCATCGGAACGCTCGGTGTCGCGGGAGCGATGATTGCGCCGACGATTCTCGCGCCGCCGCCGCCTCCTCCGCCGCCGCCGCTGGTGTGGCTCGACGACGTCACGACCGACGGAGTGCAGGTCGCGTTCGAAGTGCCGAGCGCTTCGCTGAACGAGGCGTCGTACGAGCCCGAGCGGTTGGTGCTCGCGGCGAGCGCGCCGGTCGAGAAGCCCGCGAAGCAAGCGAAGGCGACGAAGCGCAAGCGCGCGCGTGATGAGGCGCCGCTCCCGCCGTGGCTCGCCAAGAAGTCGCGTCGGCGCTGAACGAAACAGCTGACGTGTCGTGCGTAGGCGACTTCGTGAGCCGCCCGCGCCGTCACGAAGAAATCACGACGGAGCTGAGAGCGGGGGTACGCTCGGCGCCCGCATGAGCGCTTTGACCGTGGAGCAATTGCTCGCGCTCCATCCCTGGCCCGCCGAGTTCGCGACGCAGCCGCGCATCGAGTGGCTGTGGCACTTCGAGGTCGCGCTCTCGCTCGAGCAGCTGTGGCCCATCATCAGTGACAGCTCGCGCATGAATCGCGCGCTGGGCGTGCAGGAGATGAAGTTCGAAGACCGCGGCAACGAGCGCTGGGGCACCTCGAGTCCGCTCGGGCTCGAACAGGAATGGCTCGAAGTGCCGTGGAACTGGGTGACCGGCCAGTGGCTCGAGTCGTTGCGTGTCTACAAGCGCGGCTTTTCGAAGGCGGTGTGGGGCGTCTTCGTGCTCACTCCGCTCGAGGCGAAGAAGACGCGCGTGTCGGTCTACTTCGGAGCGGTGCCGCGCAACTGGTTTGGCAAGTTGATCAACACGCTCGGATTCCCCACGCTCGAGAAGGACTTCGTGCGCGTGTTCAAGGAAGTCACCGCGCAGCTCGACGCGCTCAAGCCCGTCTTCGAGCTGCCTCCGCCCGAGGGCATGACCGCCGCGCAGGAAGCGCGCATGGCGCAGATTCGCGAGAAGCTCGTCACCGGTCACGACCTCGACGTCGCGCTCATCGACAAGCTGCTGGAATGGATTCGCACGGGCGATGAGGTCGACCTCTTCCGCATTCAGATTCGCGAACGCGCGCGGGTGTGGAACGTCAACGAGCTCGAGCTGCTCCGCGTCGCGCTGCACGCCACGCGTGAAGGGCTGCTCGACATCACGTGGGACCTGATTTGTCCGCACTGCCGCGGCCCGACCGACAAGGTCGATTCGCTCGGAGAGCTCGCCTCGAAGGGCCGCTGCGAGGTGTGCGAGGTCGACTTCGGTTCCAACACGCCCGAGTCGGTCGAAATCACCTTCCACGTGCACCCCACGGTGCGCGAAATCGCGGTGCGCACGTTCTGCAGCGCCGAGCCCGCGAAGAAGGAACACATTCGGCTGCAGCGCGACCTCGAACCCGGCCAGTCCTACGAGGTGAGCCCGAAGTTGGGGTCGGGCCGGTGGCGGCTCCGCACGCATGGGAGTACGGCGTACGGCTCACTCGACACGGGCGCAGGTGCTTCGGGTTTGCTCGAGTGGAGGGCCTCGCAGCAGCCGAAGCTGCAGAGCGGTGATGGCGCTCCGACGCTCAAGTTGATCAACGACTCGACCGAGCCGAAGCGCTTCGTGCTCGAGGCCGCGGGGTGGTCTGACTACGCGCTGCGGCCCGCGCAGCTGTTCAGCCTGCAGGAATACCGCGACCTCTTCAGCGAGGACTACCTCGCCGCCGACGTGCAGCTCGCGATTGGCGAGCAGACCATTCTCTTCACCGACATCGTCGGCTCGACCGCGATGTACGCGCAGCGCGGAGACCCGGCGGCGTTCATGGAAGTGAAGCGGCACTTCACCGAGGTGTTCCCGCTCGTCGCGAAGCATCGCGGAGCGGTGGTGAAGACCATCGGCGACGCCATCATGGCCGCGTACACCGACCCGCTCGACGCGGTGAAGACGTGCGCCGAAATCCACGCGTTGTTTCACAAGGACCGCGCGGACTCGCCGACGCGGCTGCGCATCTCGCTCAACACCGGGCCGTGCATCGCGGTGAAGCTGAACGCCAGCATCGACTACTTCGGTCAGACGGTGAACCTGGCGGCCAAGCTGCAATCGCTCGCCGAAGGCGGAGAGGTCGCGCTCAGCGACACCGTCTGGAACGCCCGCGGGGTGAAGGACTTCCTCTCGACGCGTGTGGTGGAAGACGTGGCGTACGAGAGCAAGGCGCTCGCTGCGCCGGTGCCCGTGAAGCGGTGGAAGTGCTTCTGACCCTTCCGCGCGCGGCGGCCGCGCTGTTGCTCACCGCCTGTGCCTCGACGACACCGCTCAGTCCAACCGAGGCGAGCACGCTCGCGACCCGCACGTGGGACGGAGCGACCGACGAGGTCTTCGACGCCACCTGGCTCACGCTCGAGCGCAGCGGCTTCGAAGTCACGCACGACGACCGCCTCGCCGGAACCCTGAAGGCGCGCCGCGAGAATCGCGAGTGGAACGTCGACGTCTCCGCGCTCGGGAACGAGCAACGCGTGACGCTGACTCCGTCGTCGTCGCTCACGCGCGCGGAGTTGAGCGAGTTGCTCGACACGCTGGAGGAAGGCACCGCGAAGCTGCTGCGCACCTGGCACGAGCCTCCGGAATGGAAGTTCGACGGGCGGAAGAACCTGCTCTTCGTGGCGGGCTTCGCGGTGAGTCCTCCGCTGGAGTGGGCGTTCCTCGACTTCGACCTGAATCGGCGCGTGGTCACGGTGCAGAAGTCGCGCACGCGCAACGCCGTGAACCCCACGATGCGCGTCGAGCTCGATCGCGCGCGGCCGCGGTCGTTGTTGCTGGACACCGCGCGACAGACCATCGCGTTGAGTCTGAGTGCGCGTCAGCGACTGGTGTTTCCCGAGCCGCTCGAGGTTGGAACGATTCGCGTGCTCGACGGCACGACGGCGTCGGATGCGACGTGGGCCGCGCAGGAATGGCCGCTCGACGCGTGGCAAGTGCGCATCGCGGTGTCGTGTGCGGGGACCAGTTGTCTCGCGGTGCCACGCCCTCGACTCGAGCAGAAGTAGCGCGCGCGTCGCGAGTGGCTCCGCAGGCCACGACCACTCCCCGCGTGTGGGCCCCGCGGCCACGAGCGCACGCGCGTTCCGTCGGAGCATCGCTGGCATGTCGAGTGCTCTGGCGCGTGCGGCGAACGATCTCCGCTCGCGAAAGGAAACCCACATGCGCCTCACCATCTTCGGAGCCGCGCTGGCTTTCGTCGCCTTCACGGCAACGACCGCCCACGCGAGTTGTCCCACGCCCACGCTGACTCAATGTGTCGACGCGACCTACCGCGCGGGCTCGTGCTTCCCCACCCACCAGACCCACTGCACCAACCTCATCAACAGCGACTGGAACACCCAGGTCTCGGCGCTGCCGCAGCGGTATCGCGTCATGCCCAGCGAGCTGGGCAGCGGCATTCGTCGCGTCGGTGTGCAGCCCGGGTTGTTGCCCACGGGCACCAACACCTCGGGTCACCTCACCCTCGTCGACGGCCTCGTCTCGGCCAACCAGGTGCTCTACCGAAAGAACTTCGCCAACCTCGGGCCCGATGAGCTCGCGCACGCCGCGGCGCTGAACGCGTGGGCGCAGAACGGCACGACCATCACCAGCTGTCGTGAGTACGTGCACGAGAAGTACCTCGACTACGCGACGTTCGAGGCGAAGGCCGGCAAACACGGGTACGACGCGCGCGCCATCTTCAACGACGCGTACGCCTCGAACGGCATCGCCTACAAGAAGCTGTACTCGAAGAGCGGCACTGAGCTCGCGCGCATCTTCGACGGCGTGAAGAAGGCCGAGAAGAACGCGTACTTCCGCTTCGTTCCCGGGCCGTACCCGGCGGGGCAGCAGCCGTACACGTTCAGCCAGACGGCGCTCAAGGCCAACAGCGCGCAGGGCCGACAGTTCTTCACGCCCACCGACGCGTGGCACGCGCAGATGAGCCAGACGCTCGCCAACGTGAATGACGACGTGCTCGACGATTCGAACCGGCGTCAGCAGACCTTCGGCGACCTGCTCGCCGCGCGTGAGAGCGCGTGGAAGTCGTATCAGTCGTTCAACGGCGCGAAGTTCCGCCCGAAGACGCTGGAAGCGACGACCGCCGCCGAGCTGCGCGCCATCGATCAGCGCATCGACGCGGCGCTGGTGGCCGCCCACGCCGAGGGCTGCCTCAACCTCAACCAGATCACCGCCTGCGATTGGAGCCCGCGCCGCTACTACGACATGGTGCGCCGCGAGCTCGACGCGCGCCGCCAGCCCGACCTCACCGCGTGCGTGCGGCTGACGGGTGGTGACTTCTCGCCGACCTCGTTCATCCGCAACGCCGACAAGCTGAAGCTCAAGAACCTCCCGCTCAAGGACTACACGCTCAGCGCAGAGCTGGTGGGCGCGTACCTGGTCGCGTACGGCGGCGCGATGGATGCCTCCGACGTGCCCGTCGACCCTGCGACGGGCGTGACGCGTCGCGAGGGTCGCTACGACGACGGCGGTGAGTCGGGTTCGCGCGATGGCTTCGGCGGCGCGGTCTCGTACGGTGGCGGCTGGTCGGCCGAGTGGGGCTCGAGCTTCTGCGAGGCCGAGGTGGCCATCGACGGGTACGGCGCAGCGAGCGTGTGGATCTTCGGAGAGGGCGGAGAAATCGCCGCCGTCTCGGGTGGCATCCGCACTGATGACGAGAACGTCGTGCTCAACATCGACGTGCGCGTCTTCGGCGGCGAGGTCTACACCCACGAGTGGAACGAAGAGGCGGAGCTCGACTTCCAGATCGCCGACATCCGCTTGCCGGACACGCGCATCGAGGCCAAGTCGACGTTCATCATCGTGTTCGTGCCGGTGTCGATCGCCGGCGGCATCGAGGTGGGCCTCGGCATTCAGTTCAACCTCGGCGGCCAGGTGTGGCGTGACTGCTCCATCAACGCGGTGGGCATCGACCTGACCGGCACCGCGCGCCCGTACGTCAGCCTCGGCGCCACGGCGTCGGTGGCCATCGGCTTCCCGGGTCTGGCGGCTGGTCTGCGCGGGCGCGTCAACATCGCCACCGTCTCGCTGCCGTTGCGCGGCTCGGTCGGCGTGTACACCGATGGCGTCGACGTCTTCCTGCGGCTGGGCCTGAGCTTCGGCATTCAGCAGCGCTACCTCGACGGCCGCATCAGCCTCTTCGCTGAGCTCGGCTGGTGCCCCGGCCCGTTCTGCCTCACGGCCGAGTTCACCCTCGTGAGCTGGACCGGCTTCGGCGGCCCGGAGGTCGTTCTGTACGACGACCACTTCGACACCCGCCTCGCGTCACTGTGAAGCACTGAAGCACGAAGCACCTGCTGAACCCGGCTGCCGTCGTTCGCGGCGGCAGCCGGTCGTTGGTCCTCACACCTTTTCTGCCTTCACGGAGTCTCGCCATGAAACGCATCCTCTTCGCCGCGCTCGCCATCGCACTCGCTTCCACCGCGGTGTGGCTGCTCACTTCGAGTGCGCCTCCAGCGGTCGCTGTGTCACCCGAGCGGCCCGATCGCTTCCCGCTCGACGTGGAGCGCCGCTACGCCGCGCGGTGGACGGTCGCGCAGTCGTCACTGCTCCCCACGTCCGAGGTCGCGAGCGGCACCATGGAACTGCTCGGTCACTTCACGTTGACCGGTCGGCGCGTCGATGACGGCTCCCGCGTGGTCGTGCTCCGGCTAGACGAGGTGCAGCGCTACGAGGCCCTCGCGCTCGGCAAGCCGCTGCCTTCCGATGGCGTCGCGGGCAGCGAGGCGTGGGTGATGCTCACGGCCGAGGGGGGCCTGCAGTCGCTGCGCTTCGACGAAGGGCAGAGCATCGCGGCGCGCTACCTCCTGCAGGGCCTGGCGGCAGAGCTCTTCGCCCCGACACCCGACGCGCCCTCGCTCGAGCTGAAGGAACCGCTCGCGATGGGCGAGCTCGCCACCACCGTGCGCTGGGTCGACGACGCGCACCTCACGCTTTCCCGGCGCCGCGAGCGCTTCACCCAGTGGAGACTCAGCCCGCAGCAGCCCGCGCTGGTCACCATCGAGGCGTCGGCCGAGCTGTACTTCGAGCCGAGCGGCCCGCTGCGTGACCTCGACGCACGCGAACACGTCGACGGGCGTGACGCGCAAGGTCGCCCGCAGGCCTCACGTGAGGCGAGCTTCACGGTGCGCTTCGTCGGCGCACGTGACGTGAAGGGCCTGCAGCTCGCGCGCGCCAGCCACCCGCTGCAGCGCACGCCGGGCGCGCTCATGAGCGAGGTCGACCAGCGCCGCGCCCACCTCGAGAACCGCGTCGGGCCGCTCACCTTCGAGATGGTGGTGCAGGCGCTGACCACCTTCGATGACCCGCGCGTGTGGAACGACCGCGCCGAGTTCGTCTCGCGCGCCACCGCGTACTTCATGTTGCACCCCGAGAAGTGCGGCGCGCTGGTGCCGCTCTTCGGCACCGTGCGCAGCGACCAGATGCGCGCGCAGCTGCTCGACCTGCTGGCGGGAGCGGGTGGCCCCGAGGCGCAGGCGGCGATGCGCGCCATGCTCACCTCGCCCGAGGCGACGAAGAGCGTCGATGTCTTCGAGCGCTTCTACCCGCGGCTCGGCTTCGTGGCGTCCCCCACGGCCGAGACCATCAAGTTCGTGGTCGATGGCCACGCGGCCGCGCTGCACGCGGGTGACGTGGCCGGCCGCCGCACGCGCGCCTTCACGCTGGGCAACCTCGCGGCGAAGAGCACCGACCCCGTGGCGAAGGCGCTGATGGTCGACGTGTTGCTCGACGACGCCGTGCGCGCGGTCGACCGTGACGACCTGCGCCTCGCCTATCGCGCGCTCGGCAACACCGGCGACGTGCGCGTGGTCGAAGTGGTGGGCGAGGCGCTGCAGTCGAAGGACACGCTGATGCGCGCCGACGCGGTGGTGGCGCTGCGCCGCGTGCCCGGCGCCGAGGCCCAGCAGAAGTTGACCGAGGTGCTCGGGAGCGAGCGGGAACTCGCGGTGCAGCGCGCCGCGCTCGACGCGCTCCGCTCACGGCCGCTGACGCCCGAGGCGATGCAGGCGGTGCGCGCGCTCACCGTCGAGCGGCGCCTGGCGCCGGCCGCCGCGCGTGAGCTGCTCACGCTGGTGTCCGAGCAGCAGACGCCGTCTCCGGAACTGGTGCAGGCGGTGCAGGCGCTGCTGGTGATGCCCAGCGTGGCGCCGAGCGCGCGGGTTCAGGCGCGCACGCTGCTCGAGAAGTTGGGTTCGTGAAAGGAACGTCATGCGTGTCTCTCTCCTGATGGGTTGTGTGTTGGCGTTCCCTGCGTTCGCGGGGGCGCTCGACGATTTGCGCGCGGGCTCGGGGGTCGACTTCCTCACCGCCAACGCGCGGTTCGGCGACAGCGGCTTCGCGGCGGGTGCGTGGAGCGTCGCCAAGGCGCCCGGCTCGCTCAATCTCACCGCGCGGCTCAGTGACTTCGGGCTCCCGCAGACCGACCTCGTCACGCTCACCGGCGCTGCGAGCGGCGACGTCGTCACCTGGTCCTTCGACCACCACCTCTCGTCGCCGGTGTCAGTGGCCGACGTGCGCGTGACGCGGGTGTGGGGCCAGTTCGTCGCCCGCGCCGCGATGATGTCGGGCTCGGTGCCGTGCGGCGGCTCGGCGTGTGCGCGCAACGTGCGCCTCGTGCCGGTGCCCGGCTCGGCCGTGCACCTCGGTGGCTATCGCGACTGGGGCCTCTTCACGCCCGGCTGGAGCGCCGACGTCGAGGTGGTGACCTTCAGCGCGCTCGCCGGCCTGCCGCGCCCGGTGTTCGAGTCGATTTCGCTCCCGTTGCCCGCGTCACGGTGCGCGTCGAGCGAGCGCGTGCGCCTCGAGGGCTCGGTCACGTTGCAGACGCCCGCGCCTTCCACCGGCGCGAGCGTGACGGTGAGCTCCACGCACCCCGCGGTGTGGGCGCGTGACGTGCGTGTCGTCGCGGGCTCGCGCACCGCGCGCTTCTCGGTGACGCTCGCCGCAGGCTTCACCGGCAGCGCGCGCGTCGTGGCGTCGGCTGGCGGCGCGAGCGGCTCGGTGCTCATCGACCGCGTCGCCTGCTTCACCTTTCCGTGGCCCAATTCGGTCGTCTTCCCTCCGCTGCTCGGCACGCCACGCGCGTTGCTCCCCAGCGGCGCTCTGGTATTGGCGACCGCGACCAGCGACGTGATTCTCGAAGGGCAGACGCTCCTCGAGCCGGCGAAGAGCAGCGTGCTGAAGAACCCGCGCGTGGCGTCCATCGCGGGCGGCGAGCTGTTGCTGGGCTCGAGCGACGGCGCCCAGGTGTGGAACGCGACGGTCGGAGTGGGTCCGGTCGCGCCCGGAGTGCAGCCGCTCGCGGTGCTCCCCGGAGGCGTGGCGCTGGTGCGTGACGGCAAGGGCGCGCTCGCGCAGCTCGATGGCGTGGGCCTGCGCGCGCTGCCCGCACTCGCCGGTGTCGAGGTGACCTCGGTGCACGCCAACGCGCTCGGTGAGCTCGCCGCCGGGCTGGTGTCGGGCCAGCAGGTGGTGCCGGCGCTGCTCACCTTCGAGGGCGTCAAGGTGCTCAGCACCCTCCCAGGTGAAGCGATGGCCGTGCTCGCCGACGGCACTGTCTTCGGTCACGCCGGCGGCAAGGCGTTCCGCAAGGCGCGCGCCGCGACGCAGCTCTCGTACTTGCCGCTCCCGCAGGGCTGCTCGAGCGCGCGCGTGAGCGTCGTCAACGAGAGCGGTTGGGTGGCAGGCGATGCGCAGTGTTCAGGAAAGACGATGGCGTGGCTCGCCAGCCCACAGGGGCTCGTGAAGCGCGTCGATCAGCTGGTGACGGTCAAGGGCGTCGAGCCGCGCGAGGTGCTCGGCCTGTCGGAACTCAACACGGTGCTGGTGCGCGGAGTGAATGCGCAGGGCGCTTCGGTCTTCTTCCTGGTGACTCCATGAACGCGTTGCTCAGAGTGCAGTCGGTGTTCGCGGTGTGGGCGTTGTGCGTGATGTTGAACGGCTGCTCGTGCTCGAGCGCTCCGTGCGACGCGACACGTGAGGGCTTCGAGGGCGGCTGCTGCGACATGGCCGGGCTGTGCGAGGGCACCACCGGGTTGGTGTGCACCGAGGCCGTGTGTCGCGCCTGCGGCACGGAAGGCGTGCAGTGCTGCATGGCGCCGGGTGAGGTGACGCCCAGCTGCAACGCGGGGCTCACCTGTGTCGCTCCGGCGATGGGGGCGCAGCTGTGTCAGCGCTGCGGCGCCGAAGGCGGGCCGTGTTGCGAAGGCGACGGCACGGCGACCTGCGCCGCGGGCCTCTCGTGTCTGGCCCACGTCTGCGTGTCGTCGGCGACGGCGTGCATGGTGGCGCCCGGAGTGGCCACGCGGCCCATCAACGTCGGCGTGGTCGACCAGTACCAGTGTGGTCTGCGCGTCATCACGGTGATGAGCGACACCTTCGAGCACGCGAAGGAATGCGCCGGCTCGATGCTCGCGCCCAACGAGCTGGTGCGCGCCGTCGAGATTGGCGACGTCACCGAGCCCACGCGGTACCCGATGTGCGTCGACATTCGGCGCATGGGTCGCCACTACGCCGAGCCGCGCGCCTTCAGCCTCGGCGACGCCAACCTCTGCGTGTGCGGCGAGAACGGACCGATTGGCTGCATTCGCATGCCGACCACCGCCGGAGACACCTGCGCCGCGATGTGAACGCGGAGCTGACTTTCCGGCCGCTGCCTGGGTGAATGGTGCGGTGGTGGTGCACTGCCACACGGCCCACGTGCCCCTCGGTCTTGAGCAGAGTTCGTTTCTGGGTTCGCCAGAGGACCACTGGCCTGCGCTCACGCATTTTTGAGCTCCCGCACACCCTTCCCCTCCAACGTTGCGGAGCGTGTTCCGTGCCGACTTCACGCTCGTCACCGACGACGTCATCAACGCGCGCACTCGAGGTTGGCCAAAAAGGTCGACGTTTGCCCGAGCGCAATGGTTGTTTGGATGCGCTTGCGGACCGCGATGTGAAGTGGCTCCTCAGGCCACTCGCGCTCCGCGTCGTCGCTTCGGAAGCGACGACTCACCCGCGCCGCTCGAGAGCTCCGCTCGATCAACGCGGTGACGGCTGCGTGGCACCACCATTGCTCATGGCCCCCACCATGTTTCGAACCTTCTCTTCTGCGGTGGTGCTCTGTGCGGGGTTGCTCTCGAGCGGCGCGCTGGCCGACGTCTACCTGCAGGCGAAGACCGGCCTCTTCGCCGGCCGCTTCTCCGACCCTGCGCCGTGGAACGCGCGCGTGCAGCTCGAGGCCTTCGCCGGCGTCGACAGCCAGCGCTTCAGCTTCATTCCCGCGCGCGGCGGCTCGGTGAAGATCTGCCAGTCGAGCGGTCACTGCCTCGCGGTCGAGCGCGGCGACGCTGAGAAAGGGGTGCCGGTGGCGGTCGTGCCGTTCACCAACCTCGACTCTCAACTGTGGACCATCGAGACCTCGAGCGTCGCTGGCTACGTACGCATCCGCTCGCGGCTGGGGCTGTATCTCGACGCACACCGCGGTGGAGCCCGCGCCGGCGTGCCGTTGTGGACGTGGTCGTTCAGCACCAACGACAGCCAGCTGTGGCGCATGCCCGAGCCGGCCACCATCACGCCCTCGAGCCTCGGCATCCACTGCCCGCATGCCTACGACCGCCACTTCCCCTTCAACCCCATTCTCATGGATTTCGACGGTCGCCCCTGGCTCACCTCGTCGGTGTGGTTGTGGCCGAGCCCCGACGGGCGTTCCATCGTCGCCACCAGCACCTACGACGCGTGGCGCACTGACGTCGAAGAGGCGTTGCACGTGGTCGGCCGCTGGGACGATGTGGTGTTCACCGCGCCGCTCGGCCGCCGCATCGCCGGAGTGCCCAGCGGGCTGGTCTCGAACGTCGCCGCGCTCGCTTCTCAAGCCGGCCCTGAGTTCGGCGTGTGCGCTGACGGCGACATTCAGTTCTTCATGCCCACCGGCGTGGTGCGCCAGCTGCGGTTGATCGCCGACACCGGCAGCTACGACTCGAGCAGCGACGCCGACTGCGGCTGCGACGCGCAGTTCCGCGGCGCCGACTTCCAACCCATCAACATCGCCCTGGAGTGATGATGCGCCTCCACACGTTCGTCTCGCTCATCGCGCTCGTTTCCCTGTTTGCCTGCAGGGCCAGCGCTCAATCGTTCTTCGTTCGTCACGAGCTCGGCGGCTTTCTCGACGTCGGCGTACCCAAGAAGGTCGGCGCTCCGCCGCCGCTCGTCACGCGCGACTTCAGCGGCGTCGCCACGCAGCGGTGGACCTTCGAGCCCTCGAAGACGACCAAGGGCGCCTTCGTCATCCGCTCGGCGAGCCCGGGCAACCCCGCCATCGACGTGTTCGACCCCGCCCGCGGCGCGCGCCCCGCGCTGATGCCCTTCACCGGCGCCACGGCGCAGCTGTGGAAGTCACACGCCTCGCGCGCGCCGAACTTCTTCAACCTCGTCTCGCTGCTCGGCCCCGCGCTCGACGTGCCGTGGCACACGCGTGAAGACGGGCTGCCGGTCGACGTGTGGCCGCCCAACGACTTCTTCACGCAGCACTGGCAGGCGTTGCCGGTGCAGACGCTCGCTGCGAGCGCGGTGGGCCTCCACTGCCCGACGCCGACGGCCGGCGCCGGTGACTTCGGCGGCAGCCCCTTCGTGCGCTTCTCCGCCGACGCTGAGCTCGAGCCCGACGGCAGCGCGGTGCGCATGCGCGTGCGCTACTCGGCCGAGCTGCCCATGGGCACGGTCCGCGTCGCGGGCGACTGGAGCGAAGTCGTGTTCCGCGCGCCGCCCGGTCAGAAGGTGGTGGGCGTGCTGCCCGAGTCGCGGCACTCCGAGTGGTCGGAATGGGCACCCGCGGCGGGCGCCGAGTACGGCAGCTGCAACGCCGGCACTGCCTGGGAGCGCCACCCGACCTCGGGGCCGGTCTCGGCGTTCACCTTCATCGCCGACACCGGCTCACTCGACTTCAACGTGCAGTCGTTCAGCGGCGACTGCGGGTGCGACGCCCAGCTGGTGCGCGTGCTGTTCCACCCGCTCGCACTCGTGCTCGCTCCTCTGGAGGCCCCGTGAAGCACTTCGTCCTCGCTGCGCTGTTGTTGCCGTCGCTCGCGCTCGCCGACGTCTTCCTGCAGTCACGCAGTGGCCGCGTGGTGCGCGCCGACGCTCCGGTCCCGGGCTTTCCCCAGCCGCGCGTGTCGATGCGCGACTTCGCGGGTATCGCCGCTGAGCGCTTCACGGTGATTCCCGTCTCCGGCGGCAACGTGCGGCTGTGCCAGGGCGCGCTCTGTCTCACCGTCGAAGGCAACGCCACCGACACCGCGGCCCCGGTCGCGCTCGCCAGCTACACCGGCGTCGACGGACAGCAGTGGGCCTTCGAGCCCTCGAGCGTGAGCGGCTACTTCCGCCTGCGCAACAAGCTGGGCACGTACCTCGACGCGGTGTGGTCGGGCACGCGCGCGGGCCTGCCGTTGTGGACGTGGTCTTCGGTGGAGAGCGACAGCCAGCTCTTCCGCACGCTGGAGCCGTTCACGCTGACGCCGAGCAGCGTGCCGGCGCACTGCCCGACGGGCCCGGTCGATGTGGACCGCTCCGGCGGCCTGGTGTCGGTCGACTTCCACGGCTCACCGTGGGTGCACCTCGAGCTCGAGCTGCGCCCGACGGCGGATCGCCGCACGCTGGAAGCCGAGACGGTGTTCGACGCGTGGGGCACCGACATCCTCGCGGCGCTGCACGTCACCGGCCGCTGGGTCGACACGGTGGCCACCATGCCGGGCACGCGCACCATCGGCGCGTTCCCCGTGAACATGGAATCGGAGGTGCGGTTTCGCGCTCCGGCCGCGGGCTTCGAGTTCGGCCTGTGTGCCGACGGAGAGATTCTCACCCGCGTTCCTGCGTCGGGCCCGGTGCGCTTGTTCGAGTTGATCGGCGACACCGGCAACGACGACGGCAGCAACGACTGGAACTGTGGCTGCGACGCCCAGTTCCGTCGCGCCGATTTCCACCCCATCACCGTTGGCCTGGAGTGACCCGTGCGTTCCCTCATTGTCTTGCTGGTCTCGACGCTCTCTCTCTCCGCGAGCGCGCAGAGCGTCTTCATCCACAACCGCAGCGGCGGCTTCCTCGACGCGCAGACCAACAAGCTGGGTGAGGTCGAGGTGCGGTCGAACGCCTTCACCGGCCTCAGCTCGCAGCAGTGGTCGCTCGACCCGACGGGCCTCAAGTCGGTGGTGACCATCAGCTCGCGCAGCAAGACCGGTGGCGTCATCGAAGTGGTGGACCCGTTGCTGCGCGGCTCGGGCGTGACGCTGCGCCCGCTCACCGGCTCTTCGATGCAGCAGTGGCGGCTCGGCTCGGCGCGCACGCCGGGCTTCGTGACGTTCGAGAACCAGGGCAGCGGCTGGTTCCTCGACGCCAACGTGCACACCTGGGTGACGGGCTCCGTCGTCGCCACGTGGGATGACACCAACTTCGAGGCGCAGCGCTTCGAAGTGCTGCAGCCCACGCCGCAGACCGCGCGGCCCTTCGGCTTCCACTGCCCGCAGCCGGCGTTCGCCTCGTACCTCGACTACGGCGGGAGCCCCTTCATTCGACTCACCGCCGACCTGTTTCCCGCAGATGATGGGCGTGGCATCGACGCGCTGGTCAGCTTCACCGCCGAACGGCCACTGGGCACGGTGCTCGGCGTCGGTGAGTGGCGCGAGCGGGTGTTCGACGCTCCGGCAGGCCAGCGCGTCGCCGGGCTCATGCCGGAGTCGCGGCACTCGGAAGTGACGGCGTGGGCACCGGCGGCGGGCGGCGAAGCGTTCTTCTGCAACGGCGGTCAGATTCTGGAGTGGTTCGCGACCAGCGGCCCGGTCGAGCGCTTCGAGCTGGTGGGCGACACCGGCTCGTACGATGTCTACATCCACCCCGACCCCAACGACTGCGGCTGCGACTCGCAGCTGCGCTCCGTTCGCTTCCGGCCGCTCTCGGTGGTGTTGGTCGCCGAGTGAGCGCCATCGCCGCGTGCTCGCGCTGGCAAGTTCATGGGGACCCTGTAGGACTTGGCCCCATGGCGGAATCAAAGGCCCCTGGGTTGGGTGGCGAATCGATGAACGAGACCCAACCGGTCGGCTCGAGCCGCGCCGTCGTGCCTGCGGTGCGCCGCTTCAAGCTGACGGTGCTCGAAGGGCCCGACACCGGCACCGCCTGGGAATCGACGGGCGAGCGCTGCGCCATCGGCTCCGAGCGCAGCAACGAGATGGTGCTGACCGACCCCACGGTCTCGCGCTTCCACTGCGAGCTGTCGGCGGGCGAGCGCGGCGTGCGCATCAAAGACCTCGACAGCCTCAACGGCGTGTTCGTCGATGGCGTGCAGGTGGTCGAGGCGTACCTGAAGGGTGGCACCAGCTTGCGGTTGGGGCGCTCGCTGCTCCGCTTCGAGTTCGCGCACGAGCCCAACCCGCTCAAGCTGTCAGCCGAGACGCACTTCGGCACGCTCTCGGGCAGCTCGAGCGCGATGCGCGCGACGTACTATTTGATGGAACGCGCCGCGCAGAGCGACGTGACGGTGTTGCTCGAGGGAGAGACCGGCACCGGCAAGTCGCAGGCCGCGCGGGCGATTCACGAGGCGAGCAGCCGCAAGAACGCGCCCTTCTTGATTCTCGACTGCGGCGCGCTCCCCGCGACCTTGATGGAAAGTGAGCTCTTCGGTCACGAGAAGGGCGCCTTCACCGGCGCGCAGCTGCGGCGCGTCGGCATCTTCGAAGAGGCGCAGGGCGGCACGGTGTTCCTCGATGAGATTGGCGAGCTGCCGCTCGAGCTCCAGCCCAAGTTGCTGCACGTCATCGAGAACCGCGAAGTGCGCCGCGTGGGAGCCAACACCTTCGCGAAGGTCGACGTGCGCCTCATCGCCGCCACCCATCGTGATTTGCGCGGTGAGGTGAACACGGGCCGCTTCCGCGCCGACCTCTTCTACCGGCTGGCGGTGCTCAAGGTGCCGCTGCCCTCGCTGCGACACCACTTGAGTGACCTGCCCAGCATCGTCGACGGGCTGCTCGCGTCGATGGGCACCTCGGCGCAGCTCAAGGCGCGCTTCACCGCTCCCGAATTCCTCGCGCGGCTGGGGCAGCTGGCGTGGCCGGGCAACGTGCGCGAGCTGCGCAACTACCTCGAGCGCTGTGTGGTCTTCGAAGACGAGGCGAACGACCAGCCGGCGGCCGTGTCGTCGACTGGAGCGCCCACGATTGATCCCAACCAGCCCTACGCCGATGCGCGCAAGCGGGCGCTGGAAGCGTTCGAGCAGAGCTACGTGCAGGCCCTGGTGAAGGCGCACGACGGCAACGTGTCGAAGGCCGCCAGCGCCGCGCAGATGGACCGCGCCTATCTCTATCGGTTGTTGCGGCGCGCCGGCTCCACGGAGTGACTTCGCATTCGGGGCGGTTGTGGCTTCCCGCACCACTGGAAGCACCCTTTGTGGCCTGGCAGGCGACAACCCGTCTCCCCAGCAGCATGGCTGCTGATTTCATTTCGCTGCTGAAGTCGGCTGAAGACCCGTCATTGCGCATGGCACACCTTTCGCTCTAGGTGGCGTCACCCTTTCTCG
The DNA here is from genome assembly GCA_016792935.1 of Archangium sp. GTDB lineage: Bacteria > Myxococcota > Myxococcia > Myxococcales > Myxococcaceae > Archangium_A. Next base: position 18,415 of record JAEUJS010000011.1, read on the forward strand.
GCTCGCAGGTCGAGCCTTCGGAGATCACCGATGCGACGTCTCATCACCGCCGCTTTCGCCGTCTGTGCCGCTGGGTGTGGTCCCGTCGAAGAAGCAGCCGCGCCTCGCATCGACGAGAGCCGCCCCGAGACCGCGACGGTCGAGCAGGCCATTCGCCGCGACGAAGACGGCATCATCATCATGAACGGCCTCCCGCCGGCGAAGTTGGCGGAGAACTTCCTGCTCAACAACCACACGTACCGCTCCATCTTCATCTCGCGCCCGCTCGTCAGCGCGACGTTCGCCACCACCGGCGCGCTCGGCACGCCGCTTCGCGCAGACCCCAACTCGCTCGACGTGCTGGAATACGTGGTGCGCTGCGCGCTCGCTCCCAGTGACGCGCCCGTCGTCGCGATGGGCGTCACGATGCGTGGCGAGGCCGGGCTCTGCCGCGCGTGGGCCAGCGGCTCCATCGAAGGCAACACCACCTGCCAGCGTCAGGTCTCGGCGTGTCTGCTCGCGCTCAGCAACGCGGTCGGCGCACACGTGCCCGTCTCGATTCGCAGCGCGACCATTGCGCCGGCGGCCGAAGTTCGCCCGTACTCGATGACCAGCACCGGCGACCTGCACCCCGTCTTCGCGAGCTGTGGTGTCTCGACGGCTGGCGTGCATCACAACTGTGGCTGGCAGCCGGTCGACGACACCGCGGCCGACGCGGCAGGCATCGCGCGCATCTTCCGCTGCGCTGCCGGCGCGACGGTGCGTGTGGGCGGCGGCTCTTCGTGCACGGGCACGACGCTGGGCTCGATGACGCCGGGGAGCGACAAGGTGCTGCGCGTGTGCTCGGGCATCGGGCCGTGCAAGGGACCGACCTCGTCCGACCCTGCGCCGGTCGGTTTCCTCGGGCAGGCGCAGAACGACTCGTGCGGCACCATCAAGCCCGAGGTGGTCTTCACCTGTCCTGCCGACGGCAAATACGTGGTGATGCAGCGCGATTACTACGTGCCCGCGACGCCGCGCACGCCGGGAACGATGACGGTGGGACATTTCAACTCGCTGGGCGCGTTCTCCGAGACGCAGCTGTTCGGCGTGCGTGAAGGCGCGTTCTTCGGCTCGCTCTTCACCGGCCCGCTCGGCCGCGAGGTCATCTGGGGCCCGGCGCAGACGCCCATCACCGTCATCAACGGCCCCATCGTCTTCCCCGGCACCTATTCGTGCGAGGACGCGTCGTTCCGCGACGAGGTGGCGTACCGCACGGCACGCCTGTGCACGTTGAGCGGCGGGCACTGTCTGTCTTCACCGACCGGCATCTGCCAGGGCGACGCCACGCACGAGAACGTGTGTGACGGCATCGCGGGCGCGTCGACCACCGGCGCCTTCTACGCCTGCTGGTCGAGCTCGCCGCCGGTGAAGTACGACGAAGGGCTCACCACGTTCCTGCGTGGCCAATGTGACCTCGTGGCCAGCGGCACGGCCTGCAAGCAAGACAACTGAAGTCGCGCGTGGCGTGTGACTGAGCTCTACGGAGAGCGGCTGGGCGCGGGAGCGTTCGTCGACGGCTACGTGGTCGTCGCTCCGGCCGGTGAGGGAACGTCGTCGCAGGTGTACCGCGCAGAGGGTCCGCGCGGTCCGGTGGCGCTCAAGGTGTTGCGGCGCTCGCTCGTCGCCGATGCCGTGGCGCTGCGGCGCTTCGCCGATGAAGCGCACTGCCTGCGCACGGTCTCGCACCCGCACCTCGTTCGCCTCGAGGCGTCGGGCGACTTGAGCGATGGCCGCCCCTGGCTGGCGCTCGAATGGCTCGAAGGAGAGACGTGCGCCCGCCGGCTCGCGCGGCTCGGAGCGCAGTCTGCCGAACGCGTCGCCGACATCGTCGGCGCGGTGGCGAAGGCGCTCGAGGCGCTGCACACCGCGGGCTTCGTGCACCGTGACGTCGCGGCGCACAACGTGATGCTCGTTGAGGGGCGGGTGGTGCTCCTCGACTTCGGCGTCGCGAAGAGTGAACACCGCTCGATGCAGCTCACCAGCACCGGGCACCTGCTCGGCACCCCCGTCGCCCTCGCGCCCGAGGTGCTGCGCGGAGAGCCGGCGTCGAGCGCTTCCGACTGGTACGCGCTGGGCGTGCTCGGGTGGACGCTGCTCCACGGCAGCCCGCCGTTTCGCGCGCCGACGGTGTTCGAGCTGACGCAGCTGCATGCGCGCGGAGAGCTGCCGGCGTGGAAGCGCGGTGACGCGGCGTGGCTGGAGCCTGCGATGCGGCGGTGCCTTGCGGCGGCGGCGAGCGCGCGGCCGTCGAGCGCGGCTGACCTGCTCGGGTTGTTGCGCCGAGCGGACGCGCGCACCGTGCACGTGTACGTGTGTCCGCGCGGAGACAGCGACGACTTCGACGCGTGGGACGCGACGCTGCGCGAGGGCGCACGTGGGTGGGGGCTGCAGCTCGAGGCCGACGGCGCCGCGACGTTGTGGGCGCTGCGTGCGCTCGACGCGGCCGACGCGGAACAGTGGCGAGAGAAGCTCGAGGCCTGGGTCGACTCGCTCGGGGTGCCGAACGGCATGACGGTCGAGCGCAAGGTGACCATCTCGGTGGCCGAGCGATGAGTTCCCCTCTTCCTCGAGAGGGTCAGGGAGAGGGAGCACGACCACTCGCGCCCAGCGCGAAGCTCGACGCGGCCAGAGGTCTGAAGGGTTCCCCTCTCCCTCGGGGAGAGGGTCAGGGTGAGGGAGCACAACCGCAAGCAGCCAGCGCGATGTGGGTGAGCGTGCGATGACGTCCGGCGCGCGCGCGATGGTGTGGGGTGCGTTCATCGGCATCCCGCTCGGGCTGAGCAATCTGGTCGTCGGCCTGAAGGTCGGCCTCGGCGTCGGAGTCGCGCTCACCGCGGTCGGCTTCGCCGCCGTTCTGCGCCGCACGCCGCTGTTCCCGACGCTCTCTCCGCAGGACGCGGCGATGCTCCAGAGCGTCGCCTCGGCCGCGGGCTACAGCGCCGGGAGCGCCACGGCTTCAGTGCTTGCCGCCTCGATGCTCGCTGGCGAAATGATCAGCTGGCCGCTCGCCTGCGCGTGGACACTGGGCGTCGCGGCGTTCGGCACCGCGCTCGGATGGACCTGGCATCGCAACGCCATGGACCTGCCATTTCCTTCAGCGACCGCGGCGGCCGCGAGCATCACCTCGACGTGGACGACGAAGGAACGACCTGACGCGACCGCGCCGCGCGCGTGGATTCTCGGCACGCTGCTCGGGCTCGCGCTGACGGTGGTGAAACGCCTCGCGAAGTGGCTTCCGGCGACCGCGCTGCCTGCGGGCACCTTCGGCCTCGGCATCGAGCTCTCGCCGCTCGCGTTCGGCATCGGCGCGTTGCTCGGGCTGCGACTCGGTCTCTCCATCGCCATCGCCGGAGCTCTCATCGCGCTCGTCGAAGGACCCGCGCTCGGCTTCGACGGCCTCGGCACGCTCGCGGGGTGGAACGTGTGGCCCGCGACCGCACTGCTCAGCGCGGCGGCGCTCACCCACCTCGTGGCAGGGCTGCGGCTCCGCGGCGCGTTCGACCAGACGGCGCGGCGCGCCCTCGCGTGGAGCTTCGTGCCCGGCGCGGCGCTCGGAGCGCTGTGTGTGTTCGGCTTCGGCGCGCCGTGGTGGGCGGCCGCGCTGGCGGTCCTCACCGCGCCGCTCGCGTGCGTCATCTCGATTCGCATGACGGGCGAGACCGACGTGACGCCCGGCGCTCCGCTGGCGATGGGGCTGCAGCTCGCGTTCGGCCTGTGGGCGCCGTTCTCTCCGGGCGTGCAGCTCGCGTCGGCCGGAGTGCTCGCCGGAGCCTCGGCCTCGGCCGCCGACCTCGTCAGCGACGTGAAGACTGGAACGCTGGTGGGCCTCGAGCCACGCCGGCAGCTCACCGCGCAGCTCGTCGGCTGCGTCGTCGGAGCGCTGGTCGCCGGTCCGGCTCTGATTCTTCTCACGCAGGGAAAAGTGGGCACCGAGCTGTGGCCCGCGCCCGCAGCGCAGATGTTCCTCGCCACGGGTCGCGCGGCAGCAGGAGAGGCCGTGTTGTCGACGGGCGCGCAGTGGGCGTGTGTCGTCGCGCTGCTCGGCGGCATCGCGCTGGCGTTGATCGAACGGCATCCACGGCTGGGCAAGTTCGTTCCGTCACCGATGGGCATCGGGCTCGCGATGCTGGTGCCTCCGTCGCTCGGCGTGACCATCGGGCTCGGCGCCGTCGTCGCGCACGCCTTGCGGAAGAAGAAGTGGGTCACTCCCGCGGCGTCGGGGCTGATGCTCGGAGAGACCACCGGCGAGCTGACCGCCGCGCTGCACGACGCGCTGTAACGCGCACGTCGCACCGAACCACAGCGCGTGTAGGTTCCGCCTCGTGAGTGACGAAGCACTCCTGCGCGCGCGCGGCTTCGACGGAGCGGCCCACGTCGCGTTGTCGTTCGCGCGTCACGGGTCGCACGTCGCGCACGCGAAGGTCGGCGACGCCAGCGGGCTGAACTGGGTTCGACTGTCGTGAGCGACGAAGCGCTCCTCCACGCGCTCGGCTTCGACGGAGCGGCCCACGTCGCGACCGGCGGCGCCGCGCGCGTCTTCCGGCACGGCGCGCACGCGCTGAAGGTCGTCGACGAGACGCTCGCCAGCACGCTGAAGGAAGAGGCGCGGCTGCTGCGGTTGATTGGTCCGCCGGCCACTCCGGCCGTTCACGCCGAGCACCATCGCGTCCTGGTGCTCGAGTGGCTCGAGGGGCTCACGCTGCAGCAGTGGCTCGGTGGACAGCACACTCCCGAAGAACGCCGGCAGCTCGCCATCGCCCTCTCTCGCGCGCTCGGCGCACTGCACGCGCGCGGCGTGATTCACCGCGACGTGAAGGCCAGCAACGTGATGCACACCCGCGAAGGGCCGCGGTGGTTCGACTTCGGGCTGGCGATCGAAGCAACCGCGACGACGAGCGTGGCGGCCAGGCAGGGCACGCGCACCACGATGGCTCCCGAAGCGTGGAGCGGCGCCGCGCCCTCGACGCGCACCGACGTCTACTCGCTCGGCGTGTTGCTGTTCGAGGTGTTGACGGGCCGCCCCCCGTTTACTGGTGACGCGGCCGCGCTGGAGTTCGCGCATCGCCAGGAACGCGCGCCAGCGGCGGCGCTGGGCGTGGAACTCGACGCAGTGCTCGCGCGCTGTCTCGAGAAGGACCCGAGCGCGCGCTTCGGCGACGCGAACGAAGTCGCGAACGCGCTGGTGCACGCCGACTCGTCCCTCACCACCAACGCAGGTCCCGCCGCCGCGGCGACCAGCGAGGGAGAGCGACTCACGGCGTTGCTCGCGCTCCCGCCAACGCTGAGTGTGAAGGAACTCACGCCGAAGTTCGGAGCCATCGGCGCAGTGTGGGTCGGCGCGTCGATGTTCGCGCACCCGCACCCACTCGGGCCGGCGCACGGCCTCGCGCAGTTCGACGCGCTCGCGCGTGAGCTGAGCCCCGACTTCACGTTGCACGTCGCGCCGCTGAAGGTGCGCGTGCGTTCGCTGAGCGTGCGCGTATCAGGCGAGGCGCTGGAGCGCACCGAGTGGATCTCGAGCGCACCTGGCCGCTCGCTCACGCCAGCAGCGTCGCCGCACTTCAGCCTCGAGAGAGAGAGCACCGGTCCAGTGGAGTCGGAGTCGGCGTGGCTCGAAGACGGCACGCGACTCCCGCCGATCGAGGCGGCGCTGAAGTCGAACGGTCCGACCCTGGTGTGGGTGAAGGCGCCGTCGGGGTCGGGCCGCACGAGGCTGCTCCGCGAGCTGGCCATGCGGCTGCGCTCGACCGGTGACGGTGAGGCGTGGTTGGTGGACGACGCAGAGCGCCTCGGCTGGCAGCAGTGGGAATGGCTCGAAGACCTGACGGCTCCCGGACACGCGACGCCGACTGACGTGGTGGTGGTCGGCGACGAGCGACTCTCGAGCTTGCGTCCGCACCTCGGCTCTCGCGCGGCGCACTTCACGGTGGTGACGCCGTCGTTGCTGTCGGACGACGAGGCGCGGCGCCTGGTGCGTGCACAGCTCACCGCGGCCGAGCTGGTCCCCGAGGTGTTGGTGCGCGAGCTCGCCGACGCAGCGGGAGGGCTGGCGGGCACCATCACCGAGACGATTCAGGTCCTCAAGCAGCGCGGGCTCCTCGCGCGTGACGTGCACACCGGGGAATGGCGGCTCTCGAGCGACGTGCGCGGGTTGCGCGCGACGGCGCGCCTCGGCTCGGCGGCGCTGAACGAACTTCCGGGCGCGTTGCACGATCTCGCCAGGCTCCTCGCGCTGGCGACCTGGCCGCTCGACGTCGATGAGCTCGATCGAGCGCTCCGAGCGCTACCCGAGGCGTTTGGTGCGCGTCGTCTTGATGCGGGCGCGGCGCTCGCGCAGCTCAGCGCTCACGGGCTGGGCGCGCTCGTACGCGGTCGCTTCGCGTGGCTTCGTCACGGTGTGCAACGCGCGCTCGCCGCCGAGACCGGACCGCGCATCGCGGAGCTGCACCGCGCGTTGGCTTCCGTCGCGGCGACCGAACTCCGCGAGCACACGCAGCGGGTGTCGACTTCCTTCGCGATGGAAGCTCCTCATCGCGAGCACCAACACGCGCGCCCTGCTGGTGAGCAGCGCGCGGAGACGTCCGTCGCGGCAACTCGACCAGTCGAGCACGCCGGAGCTGAGCAGCGCGCGGAGACGTCCGTCGCGGCAACTCGACCAGTCGAGCACGCCGGAGCTGAGCAGCGTGCGGAGACTTCGGGCGTCGCAGCGCTCCGACCAGTCGAGCACGCCGGAGCTGAGCAGCGTGCGGAGACTTCGGGCGTCGCAGCGCTTCGACCAGTCGAGCACGCCGGAGCTGAGCAGCGCGCGGAGACTTCGGGCGTCGCAGCGCTCCGACCAGGCGAGCACGCCCAGGCTCGTGCGCAGGGCACGCAGACGTCCGACGCCGAGTTCCGCCGAGAGCACCTTCGACTGAGCGCCGAGCTCGAGGCCGTGCTCTCGCGCGTCACCAGCGAGCGTCGCGCGCGCCCGGCTCGGGCTGCGCAGCCGGGCCGAGCCATCACGCAGCTGGTGGAGGCCGTTGCACATCACGCCCACGCCGCAGGCTGGACCGAGCTGGCCACCGTCGCCTCGGCTGACGCAGGTCTGGCCGCGCTGCGCGCCGGAGACGCGATTGGGTGTGACATGTTGCTCACGCGCGCGCTGCTCGTTCCGTCCGGGCGGCTGCTCCTCGCGAGGGCGCGTGCGCGCCGGCAGCTCGAGCGATTCAGCGACGCCATCGCCGATGCGCGCGCGGTGACGGGAGCGCTCGAGCTGTGCATCGCGGCGCGGCTCGAGGCCTCGCTTTCGCTCGACTGGATGAACGAGTTCGCGAAGGCGAATGAAGAGAGTGAACGTGCGCTCGCCGACGGCGCTGCCTTCGAAGCGATGCCCAGTCCGTTGGGCCGGGAGCTGCGCCTCGCGCGCGGCAGACTGCACGTGCGCGCGGGTCGTTGGCACGAGGCCATCGAGGTGCTCGCACCGCTGTGCGAGCACGCTCCGGCGCACGACGAAGTGGAGACCATTCTCGGAGCGCACGCGCTGGCGGCGAGCGTGTGCTGCGTGCTCGGCGACCTGGCGCGCGGTGAGCGGCTCTTCGCTGCGGGCCTGGCGCTCGCCGAACGTCACGGCCAGCCGGTGGTTGGCTGCGCGCTGCTGATCAACCGCCCCATGTTGTGGATGGGGCTCGGCCGCGTGGAAGACGCGCTCGCAGATCTCCGAGCCGCCGCGACCATCAGCCGCCGACTTGGTCACGCGCAGATCGAACGCGTCGCCAGCCACAACCTCGCGCAGTACCTGCTGTGGCTCGGGCGGCTCGACGAAGCGCACGCCCTCGCAGCGCGCGCGGGGCAGCTGGCGACC
>JAEUJS010000112.1 GCA_016792935.1 Archangium sp.
CTAGGAACACACTCTTTCCCTACACGACGCTCTTCCGATCTAATGTGACTTCGAGTTTGTCTGCCTCAAAGGCTCTGAGAACGAGATACTCGAGAGCTTTCCCCTTGTCCCAGCCCTTAGGCGTTTTGCCTTGCAGCAGCACGTCTCGAATCGCACGCATTTCCTTGCGATCCCAAGTCGACGACAGCTTGAGGCACTCGTCTGGGCTCATCAGAACGAGACGACGGTGCCCGTCACGCCAGCCGCACCAGCGCTGCCCATCGACGAGCCAGCGGTACCCGCGGTGCCGATCATGATCGAGCCACCGGTCGGCATCCACGTCGAGCCGCCCGAGTTGCGCACCACGCCGTAGCTGCCGCCGCCCGAGCCGCCGCCGCCGTGACCGCCGGAGCCGCCGTTCCCGCCGCGGCCTCCGCCGCCAGCGCGCGTCGCCATGCCCTGCTGCGAGTCGTAGTCGAGCGGGCCACCAGCCGCGCCCATGCCGCCGCCACCGCCGTTGCCGCCCGCTCCGCCGTTACCGCCAGTGGACGCACGAATCAGCGTGCTCTGCGCCGTCACTGCCGAGTTGTAGATGAAGAGGCCGACCGACGACCCGCCGCTGATGCCCGCTCCGCCCGCGCCGCCGCCGCAACCACCGGATCCGCCGCCGCTGCCGCTCGAGCCGTACGTGTAGCACTGCAGGCCGTTGTAGCCGGGGAGTGGAGTGCCGAGGCCGCCCGCTCCACCGCCACCGCCGCCGCCGCCTTTGCCAGCCGTGCCCGCGGTGCCTGCCGTCGCCGTCGGCAACACGTAGCCCGTGTTGTTCCACGTGCCGGCCGCCGCGCCCATGCCGTTCATTCCGCTCATGCCGCCGACACCATCACCGCCGTAATAGACGCTGCCCACCGCGGGCGTCGTGGCTGCAGGCACTCCGAGACCGCCGGTGCCGCCGCCGTTCTGCCCCTGCACACCCGCTGAGCCGTTCGGCGTGCCCGACGGGTTGTAGCGGCTCGACCCGCCGCCCGCGCCGCCCGCCACGCCGCACGAACTCGCACCGCCGGTGCCGCCCTGGCGTCCACTCGAGCAGAAGTCGATGAAGAGGCCGGTGTTGCACGCGGTCCACTCGGTGGTCGTGGTGAACGGATCCCACCGCGGGTCGTTGTAGCAACCGTCGCGGCCACCGTTGCCGACGTTGCCGTTCGCTCCAGGTCCCGGAGACGCGCCCGCAGCTCCCGGGAAGCCCGTGCCCGCGCGCAGATCGACGCTCTCGAGCCGAATCATCGAGGACTCGGTGATCTTTCCTCCGTACGACGATCGATCGGTCGCGTCGCCGTTGGAAGAAACGAAGCGCATCGCCTGCACCAGCACCTGGTTCGCGCCGTCGATCTTCAGCGACGGGTTGCCGTTCTGCACGATCGTCGTCTGCGTCAGCGCGCGCTGCCACGTCATCGGGTTGTACGCGCCGGCGACGTTGATGCCCGACACGCCGGAGAGATCGAGCGGGCCGTTGTAGGTGCCCTCGGCGACGTAGATGTCACGCTTGCCCATCGTCGCGGCGAGCCCGAGCGCCGCCTGAATGGTCTGCACCGGCATCATCATGGTGCCGTTGTTCGCGTCGTTGCCCATCGGCGAGACGAAGATGCCGTTGTTCACTTCTCCGTCGATGCCGTCGCAGTTCACGTCGAGGAACTGCAGATCAGGCAAGTCCGTCGTGTTGGCCGGGTTGCACTCGCAGCCATCGTTCGGATTCATGTTGAGATCGATCCACCCCGGCGAGCAGACGAACGAGCACATCGAGTTCATGCACGTCGCCGTCGAGTTGGGCCGCATGCACATCGTGTTGCAGCCACCGCAGTTGTTGATGTCGTTGGTGATGTTGGTCTCGCAGCCGTCCGAGTCCATCATGTTGCAGTTCTGGTAGCCCATGTCGCACGTGAGCTGGCACATCGAGTTCACGCAGTTCGACGTGGCGTGGGCCGCTCCGCAGACATTGCCGCACGCACCGCAGTTCATGGAGTCCATCGTGAGATCGAACCCGTCGTCGACCGTGCCGTCGCAGTTGTCGTCGATCATGTTGCACGTCTCGTTGACGGGCTGACCCGGCGTGCACATCGCGGTGCCCCCGTCGACGCAGGCCGAGGTGGTGCGCTCGCAGGCTCCGACGCCGCAGGTGGTGGGCATCTGGCCTTCGTCGGTCATGCCGTTGCAGTTGTCGTCGACGCCGTTGCACGTCTCGGCCGCGGGCGTCTTCGCATCACACGCGACCATGTTGTTCACGAGGTCGCACTGCTTGATACCGCTGCACGTGCCGAACGAGTTGGTGTTGTCGCACGGCTGCATGAAGTCGCCACGCGCGAGGCAGGCACACGACGCGTTGATCGGCACGCACTGCTGCACCTTCGGAAGTCCATCGACGCCGATGGCGTTCACGCAGCGGTAACCGGTGGGGCAGCTCTGATCGAACGCGCAGTCGCGACCGCACACCTGCTCGCTGTTGACGTTGATGCAGTGATCGGAAGGATACGGACAGTCGGTGTCGGCGACGCACGGCGCGCACAACTTCCGCTGGTCGGGCTGACACGCGAAGCGGTTGGGCGTCAGCTGCACGCAGACTTCGGTGGTGAAGCAGCCATCGCCGCAGCGACGCACGCACACCGGAGAGAAGCCCGGCGCCGCGTCACACAAGCCGGTCTCACAGCGCTCGTCGTTTTCACACGCCTCGCCTTCCTTGAGCAGAGAAGGAGCAGCGGGTTTCTTGCCGCAGTTGCAGGCGGCGAGCACGAACGTCGACAGGATCAGGAGCAGAAGTCGGCGAAAGAACATGGTGTGGGGAGGCCCCAATCGCAGGAAAACGGGCCTGAATTCAAGAGCAGGCCCGGTCACAACACTCTGTCGAGCTCAGGAGTGCACCACCTGAGATCTTTGAGGACTTCCCGGCCCAACGCGGGTATTTCCACGCCCGACGCAATCCTACCGGAGTCGAGCACTCGCATGAAAATCCACGAGTATCAGGGCAAGCAGATCTTCCAGAAGTATGGCGTTCCCGTTCCCCGCGGCATCGTCGTCCGCTCGCCTGATGAGGCTGAGCGCGCCGCCAAGGAACTGGGAACCAGGGTGACGGTCGTGAAGGCCCAGATTCACGCGGGCGGTCGCGGCAAGGGCGGCGGCGTGAAGATCGCCAAGTCCCCTCAGGAGGCGAAGGACTACGCCAAGCAGCTCCTGGGCATGATGCTCAAGACCATCCAGACCGGTCCGGAAGGTCAGCGCGTCAACACGCTCTACGTCGAAGAAGGGCTCGACATCGAGAAGGAATACTACCTCGGCGTCACGTTGGATCGCGCGACGAGCCGCATCACCTTCATGGCGTCGACCGAAGGCGGCGTGGAGATCGAAGTCGTGGCGCACAACACGCCCGAGAAGATCTTGCGCGAGGCCGTTGATCCCGCCGTGGGTTTCCAGCCGTACCAGGGCCGCAAGATGGCCTACGGGCTCGGCCTCACGGGTGACTCGGTCACCAAGTTCGTGAAGTTCTGCAAGGCGCTCTACGACGTGTACATCGAGACCGACGCGTCGCTCGCCGAGATCAACCCGGTGGTGAAGCTGAAGAACGGCGACATCGTCGCGCTCGATTCGAAGCTGAACTTCGACGACAACGCGCTCTTCCGTCAGAAGGACGTCGTCGGCATGCGCGACATCGCCGAGGAAGATCCGCAGGAGGCGCAGGCGAAGGAACACGACCTCGCCTACATCGCGCTCGACGGCAACATCGGCTGCATGGTGAACGGCGCCGGTCTGGCGATGGCGACCATGGACACCATCAAGCTCGTCGGTGGCCAGCCGGCGAACTTCCTCGACGTCGGTGGTGGCGCTTCGAAGGAGAAGGTCACCGCGGCGTTCAAGCTGATCCTCGCCGACCCGCAGGTGAAGGCGGTGCTGGTGAACATCTTCGGCGGCATCATGAAGTGTGACGTGATCGCCGAGGGCGTCGTCGCCGCGGCGAAGGAAGTGAAGCTCACCGTTCCGCTCGTGGTTCGCCTCGAGGGCACCAACGTCGAATTGGGCAAGGAGATCCTCAAGAAGTCGGGGCTCGCCATCACTCCCGCCGACAACCTGCGTCAGGCCGCCGAGAAGGCCGTCGCCGCCATCAAGTGAACGAAAGAGAACGATCATGAGCATCCTCGTTGGCAAAGACACCCGCGTCGTCGTTCAGGGCATCACCGGCTCGGCCGGCTCGTTTCACGCGAAGCAGTGCATGGAATACGGCACGCAGATCGTCGCGGGCGTGACTCCGGGCAAGGGCGGTCAGATGTTCGAGGGCAAGGTGCCCATCTTCAACACCGTCGCCGAGGCCGTGAAGCAGGCCGGAGCGAACACCTCGGTGTTGTTCGTGCCTCCTCCGTTCGCGGCTGACTCGATCCTCGAGTCGGTCGATGCGGGAATCGGTCTGGCGATCACCATCACCGAAGGCATTCCGGTGAACGACATGATCAAGGTGAAGCGCGTGCTCGAAGGAGCGAAGACGCGGCTCATCGGCCCCAACTGTCCGGGCGTCATCACGCCGGCCGCGAAGTGCAAGATCGGCATCATGCCGGGCCACATTCACCGTCCGGGCAAGGTCGGCATCGTGTCGAAGTCGGGCACGCTGACGTACGAGGCAGTCTTCCAGGTCACCAACCTCGGCTTCGGTCAGTCGACCGCGGTGGGCATCGGTGGCGACCCGGTGCACGGCACCAACTTCATCGACGTGCTCGACCTCTTCAACAAGGACCCCGAGACCGAGGCCGTGATCATGATCGGTGAGATCGGCGGCTCGGCTGAGGAAGAAGCGGCCGCGTGGGTGAAGAAGAACATGAAGAAGCCGATGGCCGGCTTCATCGCCGGAGTGTCGGCGCCTCCGGGCAAGCGCATGGGTCACGCCGGCGCGATCATCTCGGGCGGCAAGGGCACCGCGGGCGAGAAGATCAAGGCAATGACGGAGGCCGGCATCTTGATGGCGGCTTCTCCGGCGGAACTCGGCACCACGCTGGCGGAAGTCGCCAGGCGCGCGAACGTCAAGCTGGCCTGAACGTTCGGATGGAGCCGCGCAAACGGTGGTTCGAGCGGCACAAGGAAATCGCAGTCGCCCTCATTTCGGTCGCAGGCGGGGTTCTCGTTGGGGCCTTTGCCAATTGTGGCGAAAAGAAGTTGTGCACGCCGAATGAGGTGCGCCCGTGTAACGCGCCCTCAGGACATCCCGGCTCTCAGGTGTGCGTTGGGAATGGCTTAGGTCTGACGCCTTGCACGGAATACCCCTCTGATGCGGCGTCTGAAACGGATGCCTCAGTCAGCGCGGCTCGCACGTACAAAGCGAAAGACTTCGGGACGGTCCTGACCGAAAACAAGCCCGGGTTTGCTGTTCCGATCAATTTCGCGAACGGGACGCGCTACCGGCTACTCGCGAGGGGAACGGTGAAAACGGACCACCCGGTACCCGGGGATGCGCCTTATTCGATAGCCCTTCGAATCGAGTCGACGGACGGGTGCAAGAGCGAACAGCAGGAGAAGGTGCGAGGCCCCGCATCCGGCTACGAGTTCTCGATTCCAGTGCTCAACTGCACGAAGGGGAGCGCGATGAGCAATGCACAGCTGATAGCGGTAACTTGCAGCGACTCGGCGCCACATCAGAACTGCATTCTGGATCCCGAATTCGAGATCATTGCCGCGCCAGAGTAGAGCGTGCGTCGCGCAAGATCATCCGCCTGAGTGCGAAGGTGCGGCGGCTCTTCGACCAACGCGGGGGACGAGCCGGCGGAATCGCTGACCACGTAGGTGACGACGGGTCCTTGCCTCGGGAGCGCGCTTCAAGTGCCGCCCAGATGAGCACCCGCTCGGTGCGAGTTCGCTGCCGCGAGTCATCGCGCACTCGTTTCGCTGACATTGCGCTTCGCACGGGACTGGGCGTGCGCCTCGAACACGTGCGGGTCGCCATCGTGCCCGCAGGCGAGTCGTGACTTGAGATCGTGCGGTGTTGAGCCGGGCATCACGCTCCAGCGGAAGGAGATCTCGAGCGCGGCGCGATCACGGCCTCGGCGTCGTCGAGCTGCGGGCGACTCCGTTGAAGCCGCCGCGCAGGAAAAGGTGATCAGCTGGAGGATCTTCGGCGTGTTCGAACGAAACGAACGCGCGCGCCGGGTCGTCGATCTGCTCTGGGGGTACACGGAGCGCGCAATAAAGATGTATCGGTCCGGCCTCGGCCGGCTCAGCCTCCGCACGGAAACCGGCTCAGAACCGGGTTTTGTACGACGCAGAAACGCGAGAGCCGTCGGGTCGGACGTCGCCACGCACCGATCCCCACTGCCTGCTAGACGCACCGCATGCCGCGTCGCGTGGGGCTCATCGCGCTGGTGGTGATCGGCGTGGCGCTCGCGCTGGTCCTCAAAGCGCGTCGCCGCACTTCGCAGTTCGACACCTTGCCCCGCTTCAGCCAGATCCCGCGCGCAGTGCCGCTCGGCAAGACCACGCGCGTGAAGGTGATCGACGAACGCGGGCCCGTCGCCGGAGCCGAGCTGCACGTCGCGCGCTTCACGCTCTTCGAAGCGGTGACGGTCGGCGCTGACGGGACGATTGATCTCCCGACTCCCGATCGCGCGGTGCTCTTCGCCTCGAAAGACGCGCGCGTCTCACGCCTGACCTTCATCGACGACGAGGTGCCGCCTGAGGGCGTGGTGCTTCCGCTCCTCGAGCAGAGCGCTTCGGCCGAGGTGCTGGTGCTCGACGCGACTGGCCAGCCGACCTCGGGCGCGGCGATGACGCTCTCGATGCGCTGGCGCATTCTCGAGACGTCCACCGGTACAGACGGCGTCGCGCACTTCGGCCCCTTACCTCCGGGCGTCGCGGAGGTCGTCGTGCGCAGTGGCGGCACGGCCTTCACCTCACTCGCTCTTCGTGAGGGCGAACGCACGCGTGGCGTGGTGCAACTCCAGCCCTCGTGCAGTCTGCGCGGAGACGTGATCGATGCCACCACGCGCGAGCCGCTCGTCGATGCGGGCGTCTCGCTCCTCGGGCTCGTCGACCAGGCGACGATCTTGTCCACACGCACCGACGCTCGTGGCGAGTTCGAGTTCACGGTGCGCACCTCGGCCA
>JAEUJS010000189.1 GCA_016792935.1 Archangium sp.
AGGGAGCGTCGATCAATGTCACGTCGATCCGCGCGAGGCGTTCGCTCCGGCGATCGCATGTCGCGCCACGGGCATCGTGTTGGTGCACAACCACCCTTCGGGAGATCCCGAGCCTTCCGTGCACGACGTGGCGTTGACGCGGCAGCTGCGTGATGGCGGAAAGCTGCTCTGCATTCGCCTGCTCGATCATCTGGTGATCGGTGAGCGAACGTACGCCTCGATGCTCGCGCGCGGACTTCTTCGCGGTGACGACGGCGCTTTCCTCTCCCGCGTGCAGGCGCCGTGACGTGCTTGACGCGATCGATCGAGGAGTCCATATGCGCGACGTGTCTGCTTCTCCTGACGAGCTCCGTGCTGGCCTGAAGAAGCACTTCGGGCTGAGCGACTTTCGTCACGGTCAGGCCGAGGTGGTGCAGAGCGTGATGGCGGGCACCAACACCGTCGTCGTGATGCCCACCGGCGCCGGAAAGTCGCTCTGCTACCAATTGCCCGCGATGTTGCTCGACGGCGTGACGGTGGTGGTCTCTCCGCTCATCGCGCTGATGCAGGATCAGGTCGACGCGCTGCAGAGCAAGGGCATCGCGGCGACGTTCATCAACTCCACCATTGGCGAAGGAGAGCGCGCCGATCGCCAGCGCCGCATGCGCGAGGGCCAGTACAAGCTGGTGTACGTCGCTCCGGAGCGGTTTCGCAGCGAGGCGTTCGTCAACGCGCTGCTCGACGCGAAGCTCGCGCTGTACGCCATCGACGAAGCGCACTGCATCTCGCAGTGGGGTCACGACTTCCGCCCCGACTACGCGATGTTGGGTCAGGTGCGAAAACGCCTGCGGCCGCCGCGCACGGTGGCGTTGACGGCGACGGCCACTCCGGAAGTGCGCGACGACATCACGCGCGTGTTGTTGATGAAGGACCCGCGCGTCTTCGTGGCCGGCTTCGATCGCCCCAACCTGTTTCTCGAGGTCGCGATGGTCAGCGGCGAGACCGACAAGCGGCTCGCGGCCACCAAACTCATCGGAGAAGGCAGCGGCGTCATCTATTGCAACACGCGCAAGCAGGCCGAGACGATGCACGCGCACCTCGTGGACGAGGGCGCGCCGTCGGTCCTGTACCACGCAGGCATGGCCGACGAGGCGCGGCGCAAGGCGCAGGAGAAGTTCATGGCGACGCCCGATGCGATCGCCGTCGCCACCAACGCGTTCGGCATGGGCATCGACAAGAGCGACATCCGCTTCGTGGTGCACGCCGGCATTCCGCGCGCGGTCGAGGCCTACTACCAGGAGGTCGGTCGCGCGGGCCGTGACGGGAAGGCCTCACGCGCGGTGCTGCTCTTCAACCACGCCGACGTCTTCACGCAGGAGCGGATGATCGCCGGCAATCATCCTCCCGAGACATTGTTCGTCGATCTGTGGAACGTGCTGCGCGCCAACGAGACCTTTGAGCGCGGCGTGCATCTGCTCGCGGCGCAGACCGGCTCGGGCGAGTTCGAGATCACCGCGGCGCTCAAGTTGCTCGAGCGGCAAGGAGCGATCTCCCGCGGCGGTCGCGGTGAAGGCCGCTACGGCATGACGGTGTTGCCCGCGGGGCTGACGTACCAACCACGCAGCAATGAGGCGCGCGCGGTGCTGGCCACGCTGGTGGCCGAAGCGCCGCACGGCACGAAGGTGACGATGGAGCTGACGATGCTCGGGCGGAAGTGCGGCGTCGACGAAGAGGCCGCGCGGCACGCGTTGACGTTGCTCGAGCGCGCGAACGTGGTGCTGGTGCAGCGACCGTTCGCTGGGCGCGTCATCACCACGCTGAAGAAAGGGCACTGGGCCGAGCTCGGTGTCGATCTCTCACGGCTGCGCGCGCAGGAACGGAATCAGCTGCTGCTGCTGAAGCGCATGACCGACTACGCGTACACCAGGCGGTGCCGGCGCGGATTTCTGCTGCGCTACTTCGGAGAGGAAGTCGCCTTCGGACAGTCGTGCGGCTCGTGTGATGTGTGTGCGGGGCCGAAGCTCGCCGTGCAGGGCAGATCAGCAGGCGCGCCTGCTGGGGGAAGACAGCCGGCGAAGAGCGCGTTCGCTCCGGCCTCGGGTGACGCGAAACTTCCCGAACACTATTCGATCCTCGCGGTGGAAGAGCTGAAGCGCTGGCGCAAGGAGCTCGCGCAGGATCTCGACGTGCCAGCGTTCATCATCATGAACGACCAGACGCTGTACGGGTTGGCGGCGGCGCTGCCGGTGAGCAAGGCCGAGTTCCTCGCGGTGAAGGGCACGGGCGAGTCGCGGTGGGAACGCTTCGGCGCGAAGATCTCGGAGATCTGTCTGATGGCGCGCGCGGCTGGACACACGCCCTACGTCTCGGCTTCGACGCGGAAGCGAAGGAGCCGGTGATGGGTGCGCGACTCGATGCAGACGAATATGCTGGTTTGATGCAGACCGTCCGGACGACGCTGAATCTCGACGCTGAACTCATGAAGCAGGTGCAGCTAGCCCACCCGGGCGAAACGAAGACGCACTTGATCGAGCTTGGGCTCCGGGCGCTGCTCGCGAAGAAGGCTGCTCGGCTCCTGATGGCGTTGGGCGGGAAGTACCCTCGGGCGACGGCGGCGAAACGGAGGCGGTTCGGCCATGGTGCTGGTTGACGCGAGCGCCTGGATTCGTCACTTCCGCGCGCCCGACCCTGTCCTGCTCAGGCTGCTCGCCGCAGATGAAGTGCTTCGATCTGACGTCGTCGTCGGCGAACTCGTTTTGGGATCGGGGATCGGTCCTGACGCACGTGCACTGATCGATTGGCTTCCAGCCATCGCCACTCCCTCGAGCGCTGAGTGCCTCGACTTCATCACCTCACGCGAAGAGCTCGGCCGGCTGGGGATCGGTTGGGCGGACCTCGAGGTGCTCGCGTCGTGCCATGCAGCGCGAGTTCGCCTCTACACACATGACCGCGCCTTGCGCGTCGCTGCCGGCAGGACACGCGTCCGCCTCGTGGAGCCGTGAATATTTCCAGCCCAGCTGACGCGAGCACGATCGCCGCGCGAATCGCTCGCGCACGCGCGTCTCGCACTCGTACCACCTGCTCCTCGAGTTCGAAGACGGCGAGCGCGAGTCGCACGAGGTCGACGAAGAGACGTCGCGCATGGTCGCCACCGGTGACATCGGCGTCGCGTTCTTGAAGGGCGGCGTGCTGCTCGACTTCCAGGCCATCACGCGTTGACTGGCAGGCACCGTGCACTCGATGCGCGGCATGTCCACGACTCTCCCGGAACGTGTCTCTCCGGACGCATCGGTGCGTTCGTTTCGCCACCCAACGGCGTCGCCCCAGGGGGCTTTGCACAACGCTCTGCGGGTTGGCGCCCTCGTCTCCCTCACCGGAGTCGCCTGCGGTCTCTGGTTCGCCCGCTCCGCCGAGGTCGGCCCACATTTCAAGTTCCTGTGGTGGAACTTGTTCCTCGCGTGGGTGCCGTGGGTCGTCTCGATCACCCTGCGTCACACGAAGCGCCTCTTCTGGCCGCTCTTCGCGGTGTGGCTCGCGTTCTTCCCCAACGCGCCCTACCTGCTCACCGATCTCATCCACCTGAAGCCGCGCGCCGGAGTGCCGCTGTGGTTCGACGTGCTCCTCTTCGCGAGCTTCGCCTTCGCAGGTTGCGCCGTCGGTTGGGACTCGTTGTGGGACGTGCAGCGAGAGCTCCGCGCGCGCATCGGCGTCAAGCCAGCGGCGGCGATCATCACCGCGTGCGTCGCGCTCACTGGCGTCGGCGTCTTCCTCGGCCG
>JAEUJS010000192.1 GCA_016792935.1 Archangium sp.
CAGGTTCGCGACCTGACACAGCCCGCCCCCACCACCGCTCGAGAGCCGCTCGTCGTGCAGCTCCGGCCCCGCGGCGAACCCGCGCACCCGCAGCGGAGGCCCGAGGTGTCGATGCCACGAGAACAGCGCACCGGGCGCGAGCACGAGCCCATCGAGCGCCCGCACCGCGCGCCGCACGTTGGCTTCCTTCGCGCGCTGCCACGTCTCGTCGTAGCTGGTGCGCTCACGCCGGAGCGGCGAGGAGTGCTCGACGAGGCTTCGCGCCGCCAAGACGCTCGAGCGCGGCAACCGCGGAAGACGCAGCAACGCCAGCGCATCAGGCCACTGCAGCAACGCCACGCGCACCGGCACGGGGATCAGCCGACGAACGAGAGGGCGCAGCACACGCGCAGACTCGCTCACGCCCGGGTCGATCTCCACCGCACAAACGGTAGGCTGCGCGCATGAGCGACGAAGGTGAAAAGCACTATTCGAACGGAGAGATCACCGTCGTGTGGAAGCCGCAGCTCTGTCAGCACAGCAAACGATGCTGGAAAGAGTTGAACGCGGTGTTCGACCCGAAGCGGCGGCCGTGGATCGACGTGACGAAGGCGCCGTCGGCGCACATCGTCGAGCAGGTCAAGGCGTGCCCGTCGGGCGCCCTGAGCCTCCTCGAGACGACGTGAAACACGCGCCCCTCGCAGGGCTCGCGCTGGCCGCGTTCGTCGTGCGTTTCCTGCACCTCTCGTCGAGCGCGGAGCCGACCGGGTGGGACGGCTATTCCTACGTCGTCCAGCTGGAACGCCTGGCGAGCGAAGGCCGACTGCACTGGCCCGATGCGAGCTGGGTCTTCTGGTTCCTCGCGGCGCTGCACGTGGTGATTCCCTCGGTGGTGGTCGCCATCAAGCTGGGCTCGTGTGTGCTCGCCGCGCTCGTCGTTCCCGCGGCGTGGAGACTCGGCGGTCCAACGCTCGCGGTGTGGGCGGCCTGCTCCCCGACGCTCACGCACCTCGCGGGCGATTTTCCGAAGAACCTCGGAGTGGTCGCGCCCCTCTTGCTCGTGCTCGCGTGGCGTCGCGGTGATTCACGCGCGGTCCTCGTCATCGCCGCGGCGCTCGCAGCATTGGCACATCGCACCGGCGCGGCGCTGCTCCTCGCCGTCGCGCTCGGAGTCATCATCGGCACGCTCGCCTCGCGCACGCGGCCCGCGCGCATCGCCGTCGCGCTGGTCCTCGGCACGCTGGCGTTTGCTGCGTTGAGCGTCGTGCTCCCCGGCCTCTTGCATCCCGCAGATCTCGAGCGCGTCGGAGGACAGCTCGACTTCACCGCACACGTTCCTCCGCCGTGGCCGTACTTCGCGCTGCGCGAGACGTCGTGGGTGCAGAAGCTCGAGCTGCTCCTCGCGTGGCCCGCGCTCGTCGTGGGAGTCCATCGCTTCGTCGTGCGCCCCGATGCGCGTGTTCGCACCGCAGCGCTGGTGCTGCCGCTGGTGGTCTGTCTCTTCCCGCTGTGGAGAACCGACTCGCTCGACCTCGGTTACCGGCTCTCGCTGCTCGCGCCGATGTTCGCGTTCCCGCTCTTGCTCGACCCAGAGCGCTTCGAGTTCCAGGCGCCGTGGTTGCTCGCGCTGCCGCTGGTCCTCGTCGGCCGGACCGGCTTCGACGCAAAGACGAGCAACCCGCCCTATGCCGAGTGGAGAGCGCTCATCGCGCGCATTCCGCGGCCACTGCCGAAGTTGCTCATCGCTCCGCAGGGGCTCAACTTTCTCTACGACCACGAGACGGGGAACGAGTCGATGGCGTGGGCTCCGCAGCCCGAGCTCGATCGCCGCGACGTGTACCGCCTCGCGTGGGACGTCAGCGACGGCGAGTGGGCGGAGCTCATCGGCGGTGATGAGCCACAACCGACCCGCCTCGGGCCGAACGTCGTCTACGTGCGCGAAGACGTGTGGGAACGCTTCCGGCTGCGCGCACTCGAGGTCGACGACGACGATCTCCACGCGCGCGTGAGCTCGGCGAAGAACCCGTCGCGCGTTCGTCCTGCGTCGCTGATGCGCGCGCGCTAGAGCAGCCCTCATGGACTTCTTGAAGCTCGCAGCCGGGCGCAAACTCTTCGACGCGGCGCTCGCGAACCCGAAGTCGAACGGGCCGCGCTGCGCATGAAACACGAAGCCGACTGGCTCGGGCCGATTCATGAGATCGCCGACGGCCAATCCATCGTCTTCGAGCGCGGCTTCTTGAGCGCCCTGCGGCTCGAGTCGAACGAGGTCGCGCTCGCGCTGAAGAAGGTGCGACCCGAGCTGGTCGAGGACTAACGCGGCTGCCACTCGGAGCGGTCGCCGAGATCGACCCACTTGCGCGTGACGAGCTTCTTGCTTTCGCAGAACGTGACGAGCGCCTTCAATTCCGACCTCGGCGCGTCTTCGAACATGAAGACGAACTGCTTCCCGTTCTCGAGGACGAAGCCACAGCGCTCCACATCGAGATCGACGTACTTCAGATGAAACAGCGCGTGTGCTCGAGCGCGTCGAACACCGACGGCGAGTCGCTCGCCGAGACGCGGAACTTCGCGCCGACGCGTTGCCCGACGATCGACCAGTAGACGCTGGCCGATTCGTGGCTCGTGCTCAGCAGCGCCGGGCCCTCGAACATCTTCTGTCCCACGATGAACGCGAGGAGTTCTCTGGCCAGCGCGTGCATCTCACCCGCACCATTCGCGCGCGTTGTCGAAGAAGCGCAACCACGGCGAGTCGTGACCCCACTCGCGCGGATGCCACGAGAGCGCGGCGGTGCGAATCACGCGCTCGGGGTGCGGCATGAGAATCGTCGCGCGCCCGTCGGGCGTGGTGAGCGCGGTGACGCCACCGAGCGAGCCGTTGGGGTTCATCGGGTAGTGCTCGGTCATCTCGCCCTTCGCGTCGACGAAGCGCGCCGACACCACGAAGTCGCCTCCGCCTTCGACGCGACCTTCGCCATGCGCGACAGCGATGGGGAGCACCGAGCCTTCCATTCCCGCGAAGAAGAGCGACGGAGACTTTTCCACGCGAACCATCGAGAGGCGCGCTTCGAACTGCTCGCTGCGGTTGCGCACGAAGCGCGGCCACGCGTCCGCGCCGGGGATGAGATCTTTGAGCTGCGACATCATCTGGCAGCCGTTGCACACGCCGAGCGTGAACGTGTCCTTGCGCGTGAAGAACGCCGCGAACTGTTCGCGCACTGGCCCGTGGAACAGCGCCGACTTCGCCCAGCCACCGCCTGCGCCGAGCACGTCGCCGTAGGAAAAGCCGCCACACGCCGCGAGGCCGCGGAAGCTCGAGAGCTGCACGCGACCTTCGAGCAGGTCGCTCATGTGCACGTCGATCGCCTCGAAGCCCGCCTTGGTGAACGCGTACGCCATCTCGACTTCGCCGTTCACGCCCTGCTCTCTCAGAATCGCCACGCGCGGACGGTCACGCTTGGTGACCGAGCTCGGCCGCTTCGTCGCATCGAAGGTCACCGTCGCACTCAGCCCAGTGAAGCCAGCGTCGGTGCGCAGCATCTGCTCTTCGTCAGCGCAGGTCGCGTCGTCGCGCAGGCGCTGCATGCGCCACGTGGTGTCCGACCACAGCCCGCGGAGCGCCACACGATTCGACGAGAAGTGAGAGCCGATGGTGATGGTGTCGTCGGGCCGCATCGTCGCTACGACTTCCGCGGTGAGTCCCGCGGCGCTGCACTCGGACAGCACCGTGCCGAGATCTCCGATGGGCACCTGCACCACTGCGCCGAGCTCTTCCGAGAACAGCGCCGCGAGCAGCTCGCGACCGCCGCTCTTCACGCGCGCGCCCGCGGGCGTTCCCGGCGCGAAGATCTCCAGACCGCAGCGCGACGCGAAGGCCATCTCGAGCAGCGTGACCAACAGGCCGCCGTCAGATCGATCGTGGTACGCGACGATCTTTCCGCTCGCGCGCAGCTTCTGAATCACCGCGAAGAACGCCTTGAGTGATTCCGGCGAGTCGAGATCCGGCGTGTCGGTGCCGACCTCGTTGAACACCTGCGCCAATGCGCTCGCGCCGAGGCGATTCTTCCCGCCTCCGAGATCGATGAGCACCAGGCTCGATGGGCCGATGCCGCGCTGGAGCTCGGGCGTGAGCGTGGCTCCGACGTCGGTGACCGGAGCGAACGCGCTGACGATCAACGACACCGGCGCAGTGACGGACTTCTTGCCGCCCTCCCACACCGTGCGCATCGACATCGAGTCTTTGCCGACGGGAATCGCGATGCCGAGCGCGGGGCACAGCTCTGCGCCGACCGCCTTCACGGCATCGTAGAGGCGCGCGTCTTCACCGGGGCTGCCGGCCGCGGCCATCCAGTTCGCGGACAGCTTCACGTCTCCGAGCGACGCGACGCGCGCGGCGGCGAGATTGGTGATGGCTTCTCCGACGGCGAGGCGTGCAGATGCGGGAGCGTTCAACACCGCGACGGGCGTGCGCTCGCCCATCGACATCGCTTCGCCGGTCACCGAGTCGTACGAGCTCGCGGTCACGGCGACGTCGGCGACGGGAACCTGCAGCGGACCGACGAGCTGATCGCGCATCACGAGGCCGGTGACGGTGCGATCTCCGATGCTGATGAGGAACGTCTTGTCGGCGACCGTCGGCAACTGCAGCACGCGCTCGATGGCAGTCTTGAGCTCGAGTTCCGGGAGCGGCCTGCCCTCGCTCGCGAGCCGCTTCACCTCACGGCGCATCTTCGGCGGCTTGCCGAGCAAGACGTCGAGCGGCATGTCGATGGGCGTGTTCTTGAAGTGCGCATCGCTGACGTGGAGCTGGCCTTCGACGGTCGCGCGACCCAGCACGGCGAACGGTGCGCGCTCGCGTTTGCACAACGCCTCGAAGCGCGGGAGCGAAGCCGCGTCGATGGCGAGCACGTAGCGTTCCTGGCTCTCGTTGCACCACAGCTCGAGCGGAGACATGCCGGGCTCGTCACTCGGCACCGAGCGCAGCTCGAACTTCGCGCCGCGTCTGCTCTCGTGCACCAATTCCGGGAGCGCGTTCGAGAGACCGCCCGCACCGACGTCGTGAATCGAGACGATGGGGTTCTTCTCGCCGAGCGCCCAGCAGCGGTCGATGACTTCCTGACAGCGGCGCTCCATCTCGGCGTTGTCACGTTGCACGCTGGCGAAATCGAGATCCTCTTGCGACGCGCCGCTGGCGACGGAAGACGCCGCGCCGCCGCCGAGACCGATGAGCATCGCGGGTCCGCCGAGGACGACGATGGCGGCCCCGGCGGGGATCTCGCCCTTCTTCACGTGCTCCGCGCGGATGTTGCCGAGGCCGCCGGCGATCATGATCGGCTTGTGGTACCCGCGCATCGCTCCACCGATGTCTTGCTCGTAGGTGCGGAAGTAGCCGGTGAGCGCGGGCCGGCCGAACTCGTTGTTGAACGCGGCGCCGCCGAGCGGGCCGTCGATCATGATCTCCAGCGCGCTCGCGATGCGCGACGGTTTGCCGTACCCGTCGGTGCTCTCCCACGCGCGCGTCGCTCCGGGGATGCGGAGGTTGGAGACCGTGAAGCCGACGAGCCCCGCCTTCGGTTTGCTGCCGCGACCAGTAGCGCCTTCGTCGCGAATCTCGCCGCCGCTGCCGGTGGACGCGCCCGCGAAGGGAGAGACCGCCGTCGGGTGGTTGTGCGTCTCGACCTTCATGAGCACGTGCACCGGCTCTTCGTGCGACGCGTACTGATTCGTCTCGGCGTCGGAGAAGAAGCGCTTGGCGACCGGGCCCTCGATGACGCTGGCGTTGTCTTTGTAGGCGCTGAGCACGCCGCGCGGGCTGGCTTCGGTGGAGCGCTTGATCATCTTGAACAGCGAGTCGCCCTGCGCGACGCCGTCGATGACGAACTCTCCGTTGAAGATCTTGTGCCGGCAGTGCTCGGAGTTGGCCTGCGCGAACATCATCAACTCGATGTCGTTCGGGTCGCGGCCGAGCTGTTTGAAGTTGGTGGTGAGGTAGTCAATCTCGTCGGGGGTCAGCGCGAGGCCGAGCCGCGTGTTCGCTTCGGCGAGCGTGGAGAGGGGAATCGACTTGAGCGGCTTCGGCTCTTGCTTCGTGAAGAGCGCGCTGGCGTCGTCGAGCGAGCGCAGCAGCGATTCCGTCATACGGTCGAAGAGCGGCGGCGTTTCCTTCGCGCCCTGCAGCGTCCAGACGATGCCGCGCTCGATGCGGCGGATGGCGGTGAGGCCGCAGTTGTGCGCGATGTCGGTGGCTTTGCTCGACCAGGGTGAGCGCGTGCCGAGTCGAGGCACGACGACGAAGCGATCGCCTTCGATTCTTCGCGGCTCGGATTTCGGGCCGTAGGTCAGCAGGGCGCGGAGCGTCTGGTCTTCGTCAGGAGTGAGCGCTCGCTCGGGGTCGATGAAGTGGACGAAGTCGGCCGTCGCGTCGGTCAGCTTCCACGCGTCGATTCTCCGGCGCAGACGCGCGGGAGTGAGGGCGGCCGTTCCGTGAATCACGAGCATGGTGTGCCGTTTCCATCACGCTTCGGAGCGCAGTGCAGCAAGCACACGCACGACTGCCTGAAGGTGGTGGTGCGCTCGGTGGCCACGCGCTGCGGCGAACGGCGATCGAGCCTCTCGGCTTCGGGCGACGGCCGACGTCATCACGGCATCAGCACGATGCCGCGATACGCCATGCCCGCTCCAGGAGCAGGAACCAACGACGTGCCGTTCGGCTGCAGACCGACGCCGTTCGCGTCAACCCACGTCGCGATGCCGTAGCTGCCCGAGGCGATGAGCAGCACCGAGTTCACGTCCGGAAGCACAGCGAGGTGGTAGGTGCTGCCACCGGCCACCGGAAACTGCGCCGCCTCGATCCAATTCGTGCCGTCAAAGTCGTAGCGACGCACCGACGCGCTGCCGAACGTCTCCGCGACGTAGAGCGTGTCGGGCCCGTTGATGATCGCGCTGCGGTCGAGCAACGCGAACGTGCTCGGGTTCGCCGCGTTGATGCCCGGCATGTTGATGAAGCTCGACGTCGACGCCATCGGCAAGCCACTGCCCACGCCGAACACGCGAGAGAACTCCACGCCACCATCGAGGTTCGGGTTCGTGCCCGTCGACGCGTAGAGCTGACCGTTGATGATCTCCGTCACGCGCAAGTTCGAGCGCGACGAGAAGATGTCCTGCGTCATGCCCGTCGAGCCGTGCACCACGTACCGCACGCCGCCCGACGCCGCCGCGAGCCAGTAGCCCGTGCCGTTGCTGCTCGCCGCCGAACGGAAGCTCGCCGTGTTGTACGCGTCGGTGATGGTCGTCGTGGTGTTGATGGTCGAGCCGGTCACGTCGACGCGCGCCACGACACGCGAGATACCTGGCGTGCTGTTCACCGCCACCGTTCCCGGAACCGCCGCGTAGCCGCCCATCACCAGGTACGCGTTGTTGCTCGAGAGGTTGAGCACGCCCTCGGTCGTCGAGACCCCGGAGAGCGTGATGGGGAAGTTGCCTCCGCTCTGCTGCGTGGGCAGCGGGGTGTCGGAGATGAGCTGGCCCGTCGTGAGGTTGCGCAATTCGAGGTGCACTTCCGCCGCGAGGTTGCTCAAGCCCGTTCCACCGTCAGCCTGAATCGGAGCGGGGCCGACGCGAACGACCGCGATGGTGCGCGCTCCCATGGTGCAGATGACGCCGTTGCCCGAGTAGCCGGAATTGCACATGCACGTGCGGCCGCCCGTGGTGTTGGTGCACGTCGCGTTCACGCTGCAGCCGCCGTTGTTCGTCATGCACTCGTCGACGTCGGAGCACGTCAGGCCGTTGCCCATCCAGCCGTTGTTGCACGCGCACGTGCGGCCCGGAGCGGTGTTGGTGCACGTCGCGTTCACGTCGCAGCCGCCGTTGCCCGTCGCGCACTCGTTCACGTCCATGCACGTCACGCCGTCGCCCGTGAAGCCCATGTTGCACATGCAGGTGCGCGAGCCGGTGGTGTTGGTGCACGTCGCGTTCGCGCTGCAGCCGCCGTTTGCCGTCATGCACTCGTTGACGTCGTTGCACGTCGTCGTGCCGTTGCCCGAGTAGCCCATGTTGCACGCGCAGGTGCGTGAGCCCGGCGTGTTGGTGCACGTCGCGTCGGCGTGGCAGCCGCCGTTGGCCGTCGCGCACTCGTTCACGTCGGCGCACGTGAGCCCGTCGCCCATGAAGCCGGTGTTGCACGCGCAGGTGCGGGAGCCGGTGGTGTTGGTGCACGTCGCGTTCGCGTCGCAGCCGCCGTTCGCCGTCGCGCACTCGTTGACGTCGACGCAGCTCTGGCCCATCTGCAGGTAACCGACGTTGCACGCGAAGCCGCAGCCGGAGCCGACGGTGCACGTGGGGCTCGCGTTCGCCGGGACCTGGCAGGCGACGCACGACGTGGTGCCGCACGAGCCCGGGTCGGTGTCGGACACGCAGCGCTGACCACACGCGTGTTGGCCCGCGGGGCATTCGCAGGTCATCGCGTTGCAGGACGCTCCCATCGGGCAGTCCGTGGAGAGGCGGCAGCCCGGCGCGCACATGTGGCTGATGGGGTCGCAGTAGTAACCGGCTCCGCACTGAGCGGTCGTGCAGTCGGTCGGGAGCAACGCACACGTTCCGCGAATGCACACCTCGCCGTTGCCGCACACGCGGCCGCACTGACCGCAGTTTTCGAGAGAGGCCTGCGTGTCGATGCACATGCCGCCGCACAAGGTGAGCGTGCCTGCGCACGGGCCCGATCCGCCGCCGCCCGTCGCTCCGCCGCCACCGGTTGCACCACCACCGCCGGTCGCGCTTCCACCGCCAGTAGTTCCGCCGCCAGTTGCAGCTCCGCCGCCAGTCGCGCCGCCTCCGTTGCCGCCGCCGGTGAGTCCGCCGCCACCGCCGCCGCTGCCGCCGGTTGCTCCGCCGCCGCCCGTCGCTGCGCCGCCGCCTCCGCCGTTGCCGCGAACGACGCATGTACCGAAGTTGCACATCGAGCCGCTCATGCAGGCCTGGCAGTTGAAGCCCGAGGTGCCGCACGCCTGCTGATCATTTCCGGCCATGCAGATGCCGTCGGTGGTGCAGCAGCCGGCACAGGACTCGGCGCACGTCGCCATCGGCTTGGGCGAACAGGCAGAGACCACGAGGGCGAGAGCGAACGGCGCGAGGAAACGGAGTGCAGACATGGCGGAGGCTCTACACCCCAGCCGGGCACGACGTGCAATCAGAGGCCGAGCGCCTGGCGCAGGTCACGTTGCCAGGCGGTTTCGAACGTCTTCTCGAAGTCGTTCGGCTTCATGACCTGCGCGAGCTCGATGAGCGTGAGCACGGCGCTGGTGACGGGAAGACCGTCGATGCGGGTGGCGTGGATCTTCGAGACGCGCGTGCGGTGGATGTGGTGCGTCGGCGCGTGCACGAGGTGCTTGCTCGGCATCAACACGTGGAACGATTCGGGCCGCGCGGAGACGGCTACCGGCCAGACAACACACCTCGTCAACTGAGCCGAACCGAAGCGGCCAACTCAGCCCACCCGCAACACGCACCACCGAAGTACAACGCCCGCCGATGTCGCTCTCGCGTCGCGCCAAGGCACTGCTGGCCACTCCGCTCATCCTCTTCGGCACCATCTTCATCGCGTGGTTCCTCTTCACGCGTCACGTCCCGTACGACATCCCGCCGCAACACCGCGCACCCGCCTCGTGGAAGACCGCCGACGCCGGCATCACCGTGCGCTCGCTCGGAGTCACCGGCTTCGAGATCTCCGACGGCGTCACCACGGTCCTCACCGATCCGACTCCGACGCGCCCCGACCCCGTCGCGTTGATCACCGGCCCCATCGACGCCGACCCCGCACTCGGAGTCAGGTG
Source organism: Archangium sp. (assembly GCA_016792935.1). GTDB lineage: Bacteria > Myxococcota > Myxococcia > Myxococcales > Myxococcaceae > Archangium_A. The sequence goes on from JAEUJS010000192.1 coordinate 9,804, forward strand.
GTGCCCGCGCGCCGACGTCATCCTCGTGAACCACGCCCACTTCGATCACGCGCTCGACGTCGGAGCCATCGCCAGGCGCACCAACGCCCTCGTGGTCGGCTCGCAGAACGCCATCAACCTCGCCCTGTCGCGCGGCGTCAGCCCCGACAAGACGCGCGTCGTGAAGTCCGGCGACACGCTCACCGTCGGCGCCTTCACCATCGACGTGCGTTCCTCACGCCACACCGACATCGTGGTGAGTCAGCCGATGAGCGGCGTGATTCCTCCCGACGCGAAGCCGACCTGGTTCTGGGGCTACGCGCTCGACGACACCTTCGCGTACCGGCTCACCGCGAACGGCACGACGATCTGGTTCCACCCCACGAGCACCTACGCCGCAGGCGAGCTCGGCTCGCTTCCCGCGAAGACGCTCATCGTCGGCGTCACCGGAGAAAAACAGACGCCCGAGAAGATCCGCGGGCTGCTCAACGAGTCACACGCCAGGCGAATCCTCCCCACGCACTTCGACAACTTCTTCCAGCCGATGGACAAGGGGCTCGCGCTGATGCCCGGCCTCAACCTCGATCGCACGCGCCAACTCTTCCTCGACGTCGACTCGACGCTCGAGTGGGGCGCGCTCGACTACGACGAGACGATCACGCTCCCCGCCGACGAGTAGCGGATACGCTGCACGCCCAGTGAGCGACCGCCCCGCAGACGAGCCGATCGTGTTCGGCACCGCCATCGAGGCGATGCGCAACTCGCTCAAAGACTCGCTCACGCCGAAACTCCGCGACCGCCTCAAACAGGCCGGAGTCGACGTCGAGAAGATCCGACCCGCCTACCCCATGAACACGTGGGTCGACGTGATTCGCGTCGTCGCCGCAGAGCTGCACGCCGACGAGCCCGAGTCGACCCGCTACGTCGCGCTCGGCCGCCGCTTCATGCGCGGCTTCGTCGAGACCGGAGTCGGCTTCGCCGCCCACCAGCTCGGCAAACTCATCGGCGTCAAACGCACGCTCATGCGCATGGGCCGAAACTTCAAGCAGGCCTCGAACTACCTCGAGACCGAAGTCACCGAGGTCGGCCCCAGGGAGCTCCACCTTCGCACCTTCACCAACCAGCGTTTCCTCGCCCGCACCACCGACCGCACCAACCTCGTCACCGACTACCGACACGGCGTGCTGCAGGAAGTGCTCGCGCTCCTCGGAGCCGAGGGCGCCGTCGAGATCATCGACCTCCACGTCGACAGACAGGACGTCACCTTCAAGGTGACCTGGAAGTGACCTCAGGGAACCCGCAATAAAGATGTATGTCGCCGCACCGCCGCATCTTGCGACCGATGAGTCATTTCATCTAGAGAGGCAACCGTGGGCCCGAACCTCATCGCGTTGGCGATTCCGCTCTTCTTCCTCGGCATCTTGATCGAGCTCGGCGTCTCGAAGGCGAAGGGCCGCAAGGTCTACCGCCTCGGCGACGCGATGGGCGACATGGGCTGCGGCATTGCGCAGCAACTCACCAGCCTCTTCCTCGCGACGGGCGCGATGACCGCCGCGTACACGTGGCTCGCGCAATACAAGCTGTGGACGATTCCGACCGTCTGGCTGCCGTGGGTCGTCGCAGTGCTGGGCGTCGAGTTTCTCTACTACTGGTGGCACCGGCTCTCGCACGAAGTGAACATCCTCTGGGCGGCGCATGTCGTTCACCACCACTCCGAGGACTACAACCTCGCGGTGGCGCTGCGGCAGTCGGTGACGACGTGGGCGACGACGCTGATTTTCTACCTGCCGCTCGCGTTGCTCGGAGTGCCCGTCTTCCACTTCGCCGTCGTGCTCGGCCTCTCGACGCTCTACCAATTCTGGATTCACACCGAGCTGATTCCCCCGCTCGGCTGGTTCGAGAAGATCTTCAACACGCCGGCGCTCCACCGCGTGCACCACGCCATCAACCAGCGCTACCTCGACAAGAACCACGCGGCGACGTTCAGCGTGTTCGATCGCATGTTCGGCACGTACGAGCCCGAGACCGAGCCGTGCGTGTACGGCACGACGCGGCCGCTCAATTCCTTCAACCCGCTGTGGGCGCAGGTCGAGCAGTACCTCGATCTCATTCGCCTCGCGGGTCGCGCTCCGACGCTCAAAGACAAGTTCAAGGTGTTCTTCGCGTCTCCCGCGTGGCGCCCGGAGTGGATGGGCCCGTACGTCGCGCGCGACTTCTCGAAGAAGTACGACCCGCCCGCGAGCAAGGGCACGCTGCGCTACGCGCTCATCAACTGGTCGCTGCTCCTCGGCGGAGTGTTCGTCTTCCTGATGTGGGGCGGCGGGCTGAGCGCTCCGGTGAAGGCGGTCGCGGTGCTGGTGATGGTGCTCTCGCTGCTGACGTTGCCGGCGCTGGTGGAAGGCAAGTCGTGGGCGCGCGCGCTCGAAGGTGGCCGCGTGCTGACGGTGCCGTTCCTCGCGGGGCTGATCATCGTCGTCGGGTGACGCGTGGCTCGCGTGGAGAGAGCCTGCATGTCACTCGCGCCGCTGAAGAACGGCTTCGTCGCGTTCGAGCCGGCGCAGGAGCAGTTCGTGTTCTTCGACTTCGCGCTCCGCGAGACGGGCACGCTCGAGCACGACTCCAACTGGGCGAAGCTGGTGGCGCTGCCGTCGCTCGAGGAGTGGATCACCATCGGCGGGCACGGCGAGTGGGACCACCACGGAAAGTCGGGGCTCGGCGCGGCGAAGTGAGACCGGCGTGCACGCTTGCACCCTCGCCGCTCCGCCCGTACAAGCCCGCCCATGCGCACCCTGCTCCTGACGTGCTTTGCGGCCATCGCCGTGTTGTCCGCCTGCGAGAAGAAGACCGACAAGCCCGCCGACCCGACCGCGAAGCCGGCAGACCCGACGCCGAAGCCCGCTGACCCGAAGCCCGCTGACCCGATGCCCAAGGGCTCCGACGCCGACTGGATTCTGCTCGGAGAAGTCGGCTCGCTCACCGGTTCCGAAGCGGCCTTCGGCATCTCGACGCGCAACGGCATCGAGCTCGCCCTCGAAGAAGCGAACGCCGCCGGCGGAGTGAAGGGCAAGAAGCTCGCGGTGCGCGTCTACGACGATCAGAGCAAGCCCGAAGAAGCCGGCTCCGCGACCACGCGCCTCATCACGCAGGACCACGTGGTCGCCATCCTCGGCGAAGTCGCCTCGAGCAACTCGCTCGCCATGGCGCCCATCGCGCAGGAAAACAAAGTGCCGATGATCTCTCCGTCGTCGACCAACCCCAAGGTCACCGAGGTCGGCGACTACATCTTCCGCGTCTGCTTCATCGATCCGTTCCAGGGCGCGGTGATGGCGCGCTACGCGCAGAGCAACCTGAAGTTCACCAGGGTCGCGATCCTCACCGACAAGAAGAGCGCGTACTCCGAGGGCCTCACCGAGGTGTTCCAGAAGAAGTTCACCGAGATGGGCGGGAAAATTCTCACCACCGAGGCGTACGGCAAGGGCGACACCGACTTCCGCGCGCAGCTCACCAACATCAAGAAGCTCAAGCCCGAAGGCCTCTACGTGCCCGGCTACTATCAGGACGTCTCGCTCATCGCGGAGCAGGCCAGGGAGCTCGGACTCAAGGTCACGATGATGGGCGGCGACGGGTGGGATTCCGAGAAGCTCTTCGAGCTCGGCGGCGCGGCGGTCGAAGGCAGCTACGTCAGCAACCACTATTCCGCTGAAGATCCGTCGCCGCGCGTGCAGGACTTCATTCGCCGCTACCAGGAGAAGTTCAAGGTGGTGCCCGACTCGCTCGCGGCGCTCGGTTACGACTCGGCGCGCGTGACGATCGAAGCGATGAAGCGCGCTCCCGACCTCAGCGGCCCTGCGCTGCGCAAGGCGATCGCCGAGACCAAGGACTTCCCCGGAGTCGCCGGCGTCATCACCCTCGACGAGAAGCGCAACCCGGTGAAGCCCGCCGTGGTGCTCAAGGTCGAAGGCGGCAAGTTCAAGTACGTCGACACCGTCTCGCCGTAACAGCGATGTACGAGTTCATTCAGCACCTCATCAATGGCCTCGCGGCGGGCACCATCTATGCCCTCGTCGCGCTCGGCTACACGATGGTCTACGGCGTGCTGAAGCTGATCAACTTCGCGCACGGCGACGTGATGATGGTCGGCGTCTACGTCGGCTACGCGGTCGCCTTTCTCCTCGGTCGTGAACACCTGGGCACGGTGCACGGCGCGCTGCTCGTCTTCGCGGCGTCACTCGCCGTGTGCGCGGCGTTCGGCTTTCTGATCGAGCGCTTCGCCTACCGACCGCTGCGCGACAAGCCGCGTCTCACCGCGCTCATCACCGCCATCGGCATCAGCTTCGCGCTCAGCTACGGCTTCCAGCTCGACTTCGCAGCGTCGGTGGGCGGCAGCTCGTACACGATTCTCCCCGGCGCAGCGTCGCGTCGCTTCCCCGCCATCATTCCTCCGCAGGAATGGCTCGTGCTCGGAGACAACGACGTCATCATCTGGAACTGGCAGGTCATCTCGTTCCTCATCGCGTTGGCGTTGATGGGCGGTCTGCAATTCCTCGTCTTCAAGACGCGCTTCGGTCGCGCGATGCGCGCGGTCTCGCATGATCACCGCGTCGCCGGCCTGCTCGGCATTCCGGTGGACACCATCATCGCGGTGACCTTCATGCTCGGCAGCGCGCTCGCCGCCGGCGCGGGGATTCTCTACGCCATCAAGGACAAATCGATACAGCCGCTGATGGGCGTGATGGTTGGTTTGAAAGCCTTCGTCGCGGCGGTCATCGGCGGCATCGGCAATCTCCCCGGAGCCGTCGTCGGCGCGCTGCTCCTCGGCCTCTGCGAAGAGTTCATCGTCGGCTACACCGCGTCGAGCTGGCGAGATGCTGTCGCTTTCGGGTTCCTGATCGTGGTGCTGCTCTTCCGCCCGGAAGGTCTCTTCGGACGGGTGCAGGCCGAGAAGGTCTGAGATCTCCGAGGGGATCGGTCCGCCAAGTGCGTGCTTTTCGTGCGCACGGGTGGTGGGTGCAGGGTTTGCTACCCGAGCCCCAGCCCCATGTTCTCCATCAGAAAACTGTCGATGCTGGTCGTGTGCGCGCTGACGGCCGTCTCCTGCCGCGACCGCGCGTTGGCTGACAGCAGCATGGAGCTCCTCGTGAATCCCGAGCGCCTCAACCTCGGCCAGGTGTTCGTCGGTCACCGCTCCGCACAGAAGCTGGAGCTGCGCAACGCAGGTCGCCAGAGCATCGACGTGACGCTCAGCGTGGAATCGCCTTTCGAAGTGCCGACGTCTCTCACGCTGGGCGGCGGAGAGAGCCGCGAGATCGACGCCGCGTTGCTCGCGAACCGCGTGGGCTTCTTGCGTGGAACCATTTCCATCACGTGGGGCACGAACACGAAGGAAGTGCCGATCGAAGCGATCGCCGTGCAGCCTCCGGAATGCCCCGCGCGAGATTGCCGCATCTTCACGTTCGATCCGTCGAGCGGAGCGTGCACCGAGACCATCAGCGCGGATGGAACGACCTGCGGCACCACGAATCAGTGCATCGTGAGCGGCGTGTGCATGGCAGGCGAGTGCGTCGGCCAGGCGCGCGACTGCAATGACGACAACGCGTGCACCAACGATGCGTGTGATGCGGCGAGCGGCTGCATTCACGACGCGGTGGCGTGCGCGGCCTCGACGGATCCGTGCGTCGCGCCGGTGTGTGATGCAGTGACGGGCTGCGGCTTCGCACCGGTCGTCGATGGAGCGGCGTGCGGCACGAACGACTGCATGACCGCGCACGTGTGCATCGGAGGTCAGTGCGTGACGCGTCCTGCTCCAGATGGCTCGGAATGCTCTGCGCCGACCGTGTGCCGCGGCGCGGGGCTGTGCCGCAATCAAGTGTGCGAGCTGCCGACGTCGAACGCGCTCTCTCCGCGCTGGCGTTACACGCCGCCGGCTGATCACGAGGTCGCTTTCCTCGGTCACGTCGACGCGCTGGGAAATCTGTACGCGACCGAGTCGTGGATCGGCGCTCCGATGGCGCAGGGAAATGGACCACAGGGAGAGCAGGACGCGGAAGATCGCAACGGCTTCGGCATCGCGTGTCTCCCAGACGAGGCCGACGGCGGCAGCTTCTGCGGAGCGCCTCCCAACCCCAACGTACCCATCACCGCGTTGCTCTCGCTGACTCCGAACGGCGTGGTGCGCTTCAAGGTGCAGGTGACGACGGGCTGCGCGGGCTGCACGTACGGACACTTCTTCGCGATCGATTCCGCGGGGCATCGCCTGTTCTTCACCTCGATGGGAGAGACGCAGGCGCGCAGCACCGACGACGGCCGGCTGTTGTGGAAGATCACGCCGACCAGCGGAATTCCCGGGTACGACGTGCGCAGCGATGGTGGCGCGGCGTTCTCGATGTCGGCTCCGTTGCTGATTGGGAACGACGTCATCGGCATTCCGGTCATCGAAGGCGTGAGCGACCACCACTCGTACGTGCAGGCGTTCGATCGCGCGACGGGCTCGTTCCGCTGGCAGTTCCACCGCAAAGGGCACCTCTACGGAACGGGCGTCGCCGGGAGCGGCGAATTGTGGACGTCTTCGGCGAACTGCTGGGCGGTCGCCGGAGAGATGGCGCGTGTGAACGGAGCAGGCGTCACCCTCGCCGCGCAGTTCGTGCAGTGGATTCCGTCGAGCTACGGGCAGAACTACGCGGTCGGCGCGTCGAGCGGCTCGCTGCAATACCTCGATGATTCGTTCACCACGTTGTCGAATCTGTCGATGCCGACGGGAGCGAGCTCCGGTTCCATCGCGCTGCACGGGAGCGATCAATCACTGGTGCTCTGGGACAGCCCCTACCGACGACTGACGCGCCACGTGTGGCAGAACGTTCGTCCGACGTGGCCGGTGTACAGCAACGAGTATTCGTTCACCGGTGTGTTGGGCAGCGGACCCGACTTCGAACTGCTGACCGACGGCGGCGTGGGCTGGACCTCGCAGGCGCCCGACGGCGGTTACGTCGGAGCCGTGTCGGCGAGCGGAACGGAGTTGTTCCAGTGCCCGCTGCCGAGCTCGGTGGACAGCCCGACCACGATCATCAAGGGGCGCGCGTACGTGGAAACCGGCGGGACCATCGTCGGGTACGACGTGCCGGCCGATGTGGCTCCGGGCGGTTGGGTTTCGCGCTTTGGATCACTGGGCCGCGGTGGGTCGTCGCGCTGATTCGCGCTAGATCGCGCGGTATGTGCCGAAACATCAAGACGCTCCATCATTTCGAACCGCCTGCGACCCGTGAGGAAGTGCACGCGTCAGCGTTGCAGTACGTGCGCAAGTTGTCGGGCATGGCGCACCCTTCGAAGGTGAACGAGAAGGCGTTCGATAAAGCGGTCGAGAAGGTGATGAAGGCGACGCTCGAGCTGTTCGACGCGCTCGAGTCGCACGGTCCGCCACGCAATCGCGATGAAGAGAAGAAGAAGGCGCAGGAGCGCGGGAAGAAGCGTGACGAGCAGATGCGCAAGCGACTGTTGGCGCAGGCCTGAGCGGATGAACTCGAAGAGAGGGTCAGCGTGAGGGAGCGCTCACTTCGACAGCGCGATGGTGAACTCAGCGACTGAAGGCATCGCACCGATCGCGCAAGCAACACCGACGAGAACACCCAGAATCAACCCGAGCGCCCGAAACCCGGGAGCTCTCCCAGCAATACGAGCGCGCTCGACCTCGAGCTCATGCCGCAGCGAATCGCGCTTCACCATCAGCTCCTTCTGCTTCACATCGAGCGTCTTGATCTGCTCGACGAGCGCCTTGCGAGCGGGATCATCCTGACCTGCTGACGCCGGCTCCTCGGACTTGAAGCGTCTCCACAGCTCAGCGACTTCGTTCTTCAGCGACGACAACTCTCCGGGGGCGGTCATTTGCGAGTTCCTGCACGGCCAAGGGCGAAGACGACGACGATTGCGAGCATGCACGCCAGCCGAACGGGGTCATCGGCGCGCGCATTTGGAGTGAGCGTGACGACGGCCGCCACCCACGCGAGCAGGAGCAGCGGCACGAGGGCACCCTTCACGGCCGCTCCGACGAAGGTCAGCGCGCCAGTCGGCTTGCGGGTGCGAGCCAGTTCACGTTCGAGCGCAGCGACCTCGAGGTCGAGGCGGGGCACCTCGCGCTGGAGCAGGTTCAGCCGGTGCTTGAGCGCGACGATGGGACCTTCGCGTCTCCGCTGAGCCACATCGTCGCGGCGCGCCATCCACGTTCGCAGCAGCTGCGCTTCGGTCCTCAGCGTCACCATCTGCACTTGTGTCCTGTCATCCACACCGCGAGCCATGCGGGTGCGGAATTGCACTGCACATGCCCGCTATCCGAACGACTTCGAGCGGCGCGGCTCACTCCCGAAGCGCTCGACGGCACGCTTCAGTTCTTCGCGCACGAGCTCCATCACGTTGTCTCTGGCGGACAGGGTCTGCCGCGCGTTCTCGAGCGCATCGAGCGCGCGCATCCAGTCGATTCGGGCGGAGTCAGCGGGCGTCGCGGCGAGCTTTCGCTTCTTCACGAGGTGACGCGCCTGGTCCTGCGTGAAGCCGGTCGCGTAGTCGTGTGACGCGCGGAACGGGAGCTGCGCGAGCAGAGCGCGGTCTTCGGGCCGCATGCACTTCATCAGAGCTGCCTCACCTTCGGCATCATCGAGCGTCTCTCGCAGCACGCTCTGCACGCGTTCGATCATCATCAGCGCGAGACACACGGCTTCCATGCGCTGCGCCTCGACCACGAACTTGAGGACCCTGGCGTCGAGCCGCTTCACGGCGGCCTCCTTCCGCGATTCGAGGAACGCGCGGAGGAACTCGGAGAGCGACGGAAGATCGCCCGGGCCCGACCACGATCGCACGCGCATCTCGACGTAGTACTCGACGTCGAACAGACCGGAGTTGCGCAGCTTCTGCTCGATGGGAACGCGGAACGCGACGTGCTCGAGCTCAATGACGAGCCGAGCGCGGTCGGCGCTGGACTCATCGACGAAACCTGTCACGCCGTCGAGGAGTCCTCGACTCAGCAAATTCTGCAGCTCGGGCAGCAAGTCGGCGACGGTGCAGGGCCACGCCAACGCGTCAACGATGATTCGACACCCGTAGCCACTCGCATTCATCTCGAACGAATAGATCGGGAGCGCTCCGACCTTCACCGCGCCTCCGCCATACGTCGCGTTGTGGAAACCGAATGAAGAAGTCCGCGTGCCCTCGGGCATGTCGAACGCACACTTCCGAAGGGCTGCGTGACCTCGCTCGAAGACTTCGAGGCAGGCTTCCGCCAGCTCGCCGGGATCCATCGGCAGCAAGCACGCGTTGATCCCCGACGAACCGTTCACGGCGAGGTTCGGAATTGGAAACGTCCCGTCGATCACTTCGCGACCGATGGTCGTGAGCCTCACGTGTGTGAACGTTGGCGTCGGGCTCACGCGTCCGCTGAAGCCTTGAAACGCGACCAACGGCAGCCTCCGCAGCGAAGGATGTCCGAGCATCGCGACCTCGCTGGTGAAGCGAGCCTCATCGAGGTCGGACGCAGCGACACGCACTTCGGCGAACACTTCGCTCGCGCGCATGAAGGGCCCCGTCTCCGGAGCGACCTGGCGCAACACCCGCATCAGCGTCGTCTGCGTCGCAGTCAGGCCCGTCGTCTCGTCCGGCAGCTCAGTCGCCTCGGTGAGCAGCGGGTGATTCACGATACGCGCCTGATACGACCGCATCGGGATCGGAGGTGGGCTCATCTGTGCCGCGAGCTCGGAGCGGCCTGACGATCGCAACGCGGCAGCAAGCAGCCGAAACGCACCCGGCGTCTTTCGAAACCTCGAAATCAGCCGATCGATCTCGGCGTTCGAGCGGTAAAGCGAAGCCGAGAGCAGCCCATGAAGCTCGCGCTCGAGTTCTTCGACTGGGCGCGCCGGCTCCTCTTCGTCTGTGACGTCGAAGGCAGGCAACGGCTCGACTGGCTTCTCAGCTGCATCGACCGCAAGCGGACGCCACGCGCTGCCGACGTTGAGCGCGACGGTTCCGGCCGCAGGCGTGAGCGGAGGCGGCAGACCGCGGACTTCTGCGATGCGCCGGGCCAGCTGACGACGTGTGGTGCGCTCATCGTCGAGCACCTTCGACGATGTTCGCTGCTGATAGCCCTCGGTCGCCCACCGCGCGTCGATCGCGGCGAGATCTCGTTCGAGCCGTTCGAGTTCTCGCTTCGGATCTTCGTCGTCGAGTTCGCCGCCGCCCATAGGTAGATCGTGCTTCCTTACTTCGAGTTGTGACTACGAGTTTCGGAAGCACGACCCCCGTTCAAACCGTACGTGCGGATTTCCCGCATACGGCTTTCCGGTGGGGTTTCGGTCGGGCGCATTTGCGCAGCTCCCGG
>JAEUJS010000227.1 GCA_016792935.1 Archangium sp.
GGAACAGGCACGCAAGCTCGGCGCCGATCACCTCATCAACTACGTCGAGCGCGACTTCCTCGTCGACGTGAAGACCATCACCTCGCGGCAGATGGTGGACGTGGTGTTCGAACACGTCGGCGCGTCGACCTGGGACAAGTCGATCGCGTGTCTGCGCAAGGGCGGCCGGCTGGTGATCTGCGGAGCGACCTCCGGCCACGACGTGCACATCGATCTGCGCACGCTCTTCTATAAGTCGATCTCGCTGCTCGGCTCCACGATGGGGAGCAAGGCCGAGCTCTTCAAGCTGCTCGAACTGGTTCAGCAGGGAAAATTGCAGCCCGTGATCGATCGCGTCATGCCGCTGGAGCGCGCTGCTGAAGCCCACGCGCTGCTCGCTGATCGAAAGAGCTTCGGAAACGTGGTGCTGACGCCATGAAGAACGTGTTCGTGATCGATGCGGTGCGCACGCCGATCGGGAAGCTACGCGGCGTGCTCAAGGATGCGCGGCCTGACGATCTCCTCGCGCAGGTGTTTCGTGACGTCCTGAAGCGCACGGGAGTCGAAGGCGCGAAGGTCGATGAGGTCTACGCGGGCTGCGCGAATCAAGCCGGCGAGGACAACCGCAACATCGCACGCATGGCGACGTTGCTCTCGGGCATGCCCGACACGGTGCCGGCGGCGACGGTGAATCGACTGTGCGCGAGTGGGCTCGAGGCAATCGTTCAGGGCGCCAGGCAGATCGCGCTCGGCGAGGCCGAGATCATCGTCGCGGGTGGTGTGGAGTCGATGACGCGCGCTCCGTGGAGCACGCCGAAGCCGAGTGAGGGTTTTCCGGGCGGCAAGCTGGAGTCGTGGGACACGTCGCTCGGGTGGCGGTATCCGAACCCTCGCCTCGCGGCGCTGTTTCCGCTCGAGCAGATGGGTGAGACGGCCGAGAACGTCGCCGCGCGGCTGAAGATCTCGCGGGAGGATCAAGATCGCTTCGCGCTCGAGTCGCATGTGCGCGCAGTGGCCGCGCAGAAGAACGGAGCGTTCGCCGCCGAGTTGGTTTCCGTCGAGCTGCCGGCTGCGAAGAAGGGCCCGCCGGTCGTGGTGAGCGCCGATGAACAGCCGCGCGCGGATTCTTCGTTCGAGAAGTTGTCGACGTTGAAGGCCGCGTTCCGCGAGGGTGGGAGCGTGACGGCCGGCAACTCCTCGACGCTCAACGATGGAGCGGCCGCCGTCATCTTGATGAGTGAGAAGGCGATGAAGGCGTGGGGGCGCAGTCCGCTCGCGCGATTCGTTTCCAGTGCGACGGCGGGAATTGACCCGCGGATCATGGGGCTGGGTCCGGTGCCGGCGACGCGCAAGGCGCTCGAGCGTGCGGGCTGGACCGTCGCGCAGCTGGAGTTGATCGAGCTGAACGAGGCCTTCGCGGCGCAGGCGCTGGGGTGCATTCGCGAGCTGGAGCTCGATCCTTCGCGGGTCAACGTGAACGGTGGGTCGATCGCGCTCGGGCATCCGCTGGGGATGAGCGGGGCGCGGATCGTCGCGACGCTGACGCATGCGATGAAGGCGCGCGGGGTGAAGCGAGGACTGGCGTCGATGTGCATCGGCGTCGGTCAGGGCATCGCGGCCACCTTCGAGGCACCATGACTTCGATGTGCCGAGTGATCGCGATGCGGGTCCCCTCTCCCGCCCCTGCGGGAGAGGGAAAGGGTGAGGGCCTGGATCACGACTCGTCCGCATTCACAGCGCGACTTCCCCTCACCCTGACCCTCTCCCGCAGGGGCGGGAGAGGGGATCATTCTCGCGAGCGTTCGCCATGAGCCAGCACCCATTTCTCCGTGGGCTTCGCGCGCCGCTGCACATCTCGCATCGTGGCGGCGCGGCGCTGTACCCCGAGAACACGATGCTGGCGTTCAAGAGCGCGGTCGAGAAGCACCAGACCGACATGCTCGAGCTCGACATCCACGCGACCAAAGACGGAGTCGTCGTCGTCGCGCATGACGACACGCTCGATCGCTGCACCAACGGCCAAGGCCCACTCGCCGCCCTCACGTACGCGGAGCTGATCAAGCTCGACGCAGGGAAAGGCGAACGCATCCCCCGCTTCGAAGACGTGCTCGCTGCGTTCCCCTCGATGCGCATGAACGTCGAGCTCAAGGTCACCGGAGTGCTCGAGCCGTTCGTCGCGCTGATGAAGAAGACCGGCGCCCTTGATCGCCTCTGCATCGGGAGCGCCGTCGACTCCATCGCGCAGGACATCGCGAAGGCGTTGCCGACCGCCCTGCTCTTCTACCCAACCGATGCGCTCGCGGCGTTCGTGCTCCCGACGAAGGCTGGTGAGCCGCCCGACGACGACGGCCGCTACACGGTGCTCGACATGCCGCTCCACTGGGAAGGCGTGAAGCTCTTCGACGCCGAGCTCGCGAAGCTGTGCGCCGAGCGCGGCAAGTGGGTGAACATCTGGACCGTCGATGATCCCGCCGAGATGCGCGCCGCGATCGCCGAAGGCGTCGGAGGGATCATGACCGATCGCCCCGACCTGCTCCGCGAAGTGATCAACGCGACGAAGTGATCACCCAGTCGACGTACGCCGGCAAACCCTCACGCACGTCGAGCGAGATCAGCTCAGGTGTGGTGTACGGGTGCAGCACTTTGACGCGCGCTTCGAGCGCCTTGAAGTCAGTGGCGGTCTTCATGACCACCAGCACTTCGGGCTCATCACTGATCTTCCCTTCCCAGCGGTAGATGCTCCGCACGCGAGGAAGGATGTTGGCGCACGCGATCATCTTCTCGTCGACCAGCGTGCGCGCGATCTCTGCAGCCTTCTCTTCATCGGGAACGGTCATGAACACGACCGACACACCGCTCTTCAAAGACGAACCTCGAACGCGTGCGTGTTTCCGTCAGCGAGCTTCACGACCACCCTGGCGGTCGTCCCTGCGACGCGCTCGGGCTCGCCGAGATCGAAGTGGATGCCCATGTCGCCGGGTTTGGATGGGTAGGCGCGGTCAGGCTCGTCACTCCGGTAGACCGCAGCAGCAGCAAATCGATCCAGTCGGTGGGGTTGAACCACCACCTGGACGTTCTTCTTCGTTCGGAACAGGAGCACCTTGAACTCGGAGCGTTCCTCGATGATCTCCGGAGTGCCGCTACTTCGTTCGAGCTGAGCGGCCGCCGCAGCCAGGGGAGCCGTTCTGACTTCGTCTTTCGTTTCGTCGGTGATCGCGCTCTCGGCTGCTTCCATCGCTGCCAGCGCCAGCTTCAGCTCGGGGTCTGCGTCAGCCTGGCGTCGGATGACTTCTTTTTCCGCCGGCGTCGCCAACCCCAGATCAAAACGGAACAGCTCATCGAACCCCACCGACCGACCCCGCTTGCGGCGTACGACTTTGTCAGCGCCGCGTACTTCGTCATTCAGCGAGCCGCGTTCACCACCGAGCACTGCGACGATCGAGTCGTCTTCGATGCCCGTTCGATCCGAATACCACCAGGCGGCGCCGCGGTATTCCGCATCGAGGAGCGCGGCTTCGGTGCGCCGCGTCTGATTCAAGGCCGTAAAACTCATCACCATCGCGCGACACGTCTTGTCGACTTGCTGAAGTGCCGTGCGAATTCGCGCTGCCAGCGCCTTCGCATCGGAGCGGCCAATCGCGTCGAGCGCGACGACTGCCGATTCAATTCGATCGCGGGCCTGAAGATCTTGCGCGGCCCACTGCGCCATCGAGGCACCCTCTTCGGGTGAATCGGGGAGCGCCGACTCGACTGCTTGCGACGCGGCTCGCTTCAGACGCGCGGTGAGCTCGGCGACCTGCACTCCGTCTCCCCACGACTTCAAACCCGCTTCATTGAT
>JAEUJS010000243.1 GCA_016792935.1 Archangium sp.
ACGAAGCCCTTTCGTCGGGTCGTCGAGCAGCTTCTGAATGCGCGTGCTGATCGTGCTCTCATCGACCGCGAGCACGATGACCTTGTAGTCGACGAGGAGATCGCGCTTCACCGCCTCGGAGAAGGTCACGGTGTGGAAGACCTTCCCGAACAGCTCCTCGTCATCCATCGAGAACAGGCGCGCTTTGTCGCGCTCGGCGATGGCCTGGGCGTAGTCGCCGTAGATGCGCGGAGTCGCTGTCATGTAGAGCCGCTTCTTCGCGCGCAGGAACTTGGGGTCGTGCACCTTGACGAAGTGGCTCTCGTCGTCGCCTTCATACGTCGCGCCAGTCGTGCGGTGCGCCTCGTCGCAGATCACGAGGTCGAACTCCGGCAGTTTGAACTTCTTCTGGGCTTCGTGAATGACGTCGATGGAGTGGTACGTCGCGTAGACCACGCTCATGTGATTGAGGTCGCGGGTTTGGCGTTGGAAAAATTCGGTGGCCAGCGCTCCCGGGTTGGTCGTCGCCGGGTACTGCAGTTCGTGAACCAGCAGCTGAACCGCGTCACCGTCGTGGTCGCGCCGCTTCTTGCCGACCTCGCCGTCGGAACACACCGCGAAGTTGTGCAGCTTCGTTTTGCTTTGGTGCGTCCACTCCGTCAGCGTCTGCGACAGGAGCGCGAGGCTGGGCACGAGGAAGAGCACTGAGTTTCCAGCGCCGGCTTGTTCCTCGGCGATCTTCAGACTCGTGAAGGTCTTGCCGGTGCCGCACGCCATGATCAGCTTGCCGCGATCGGCTTCTTTGAAGTGAGCGAGGCCTGCCTTCACGGCCTGCTTCTGGTGCTCCAGCAGCTGCTTTTTCGCCCGAAAGACGACCTGTTTGTCCGACGCGTACTTCGCCCAGTCGATTGCGCTGTTCTCGAGCGCCGAGAGATCGATCTTCGTCACCGGAGGGCGCTGATCTTTGAGCGCGTCCTGCGCGTGAACGCTCCAGTGGTTCGTGGTGCTGACGATGATGCGGCGGCTGAAGTGCTTCTTGCCCGAGGCCGTAAAGAAGCTGTCGATGTCCGACTTCTTCAGTTCGTAGTCGTCGGGGTAAAGCTTGCACTGCACTGCGTGGAATTCGTTTTCGCGGGTGACAGCGACCAGATCGATGCCCGTGTCGCGCTTGTCGAAGTCCATGCGCTCCGCGAACTCGGCCCAGGTCAGCACCTCGGCATACAGGTCGGCGTAAGCCGGCTCGTCGCGGAGGTATCGCTGCGTCAGCTCTTCGAAATAAGTGCCCGATTCGCGGTTCGTCAGCGCGTCGCGTCGGTACGTCGAGAGGAGATCTCGGAGGGCGCCCATTGCGGCGTTTTGCCATGAAAGCGCGCGAAATCCCGCAGCTGTCCGATCACTTGTCGGACCCACCTGCTATAGCTCCGCGCTCCACTCACAACCGAGCCATGGTGGTTCGGTCATCGCAGGGCTGGAATAGAGAGAAGAAGAGATGGCAGGCGGAATCAACAAGGTGATCCTGATCGGCAACCTCGGAGCTGATCCTGAAGTGCGCTTCACGCAAGGCGGCCAGGCGGTCGCCAACTTCCGAATCGCGACCTCCGAGTCGTGGATGGACAAGACCACCAACCAGAAGACCGAGAAGACCGAGTGGCACCGCATCGTGGCGTGGGGAAAGTTGGCTGAGCTCTGCGGCGAGTACTTGAAGAAGGGCCGCCAGTGCTACGTGGAAGGCCGGCTCCAGACCCGCGAGTGGACCGACAAAGAGGGCAAGAAGAACTACACGACCGAGATCGTCGCCAACACCGTGCAGTTCCTTGGCGGTGGCGCCGGCCGCGGTGGCGGTGACTACGCCAGCCGCGCTCCGGGCGATCAAGGCAACAGCCCGGGCCCCGGTGGCGGCGGAGCTCCCATGGAAGACATGGGCGGTCCTCCCCCCGCAGATGACATTCCGTTCTGAGGCGCGCTAAGACCTTCGTCACACCTTGAGCGAGGGCCTTCGGGTCCTCGCGGAACAGAAGCGAGCCGGCGCTTCGGAGCCTCGTGCGAACCAGCACTTGACGAAGCGGCCGGCTTTCTGTTTTGTGCGCCGCCTTTCAGCGGCAGCACCTTTCACTACACCAGTCCCAGTACCAGCGCCGAGCCCGGTCAGCGCTGTCCACCGCAGTAGGAGTCACACTGATGAACTACAGAGCCCTCACGCTCGGAGCCCTCGTTGGCTTCGTCGTCGCCTTCACCCCGTCTTGTACGCAGAAGTGTGGCCCGCAGAACTGTGACGGCTGCTGCGACTCCGCGAAGAACACCTGCGTCAAGAAGCCCAACAACAACAACAACACGACCTGCGGCTCGGCCGGCAACGCGTGCATCGACTGCACGACCTCGGCTGCGACCTGCAACATGGGTCAGTGCTCCGGCACCGGCGCCGGCGGCGGCGGTGGTGGCACGACGGGCGGCGGCGGTGGCACCACGGGCGGTGGCGGTGGCGGCTGCGACGGTTGCCGTCTCCCGACCGGCACCTGCGTGCCCAGCCAGTCGACCACCACGTCGAACTGCGGCCTCGGCGGCGTCTCGTGCGTGGCTTGCGCGACCGGCGAGCTCTGCATGCAGGGCACCTGCATGATGCCGCCCCCCATGGCGCGCGTCGGCTCGACCTGCACCAGCGACATGGAATGCCAGGCGGGTCTCGGCGCTCAGGGCCGCTGCAAGCAGATGACGTCCAGCGGCAACGCGACCTACTCGCAGGGGTACTGCACGGTTGGCTGCGGCACCACTGCCTGCCCGGCGGGCAGCACCTGCGTCGGTGCGGCCAACTACGGCGAAGACGACGTCATCTGCATGGACAACTGCACGCCGCCTTCTGATCCGTGCCGCAGTGGCTACACCTGCTACACCGTCGGCAGCTCGCGCGCGTGCTGGATCGCGCCGCTCCCGATGCGTGACGCCGGCGTGCCGGCCGACAAGGTCGGCAACGCCTGCACCTCGGACAGCGAGTGCCAGAACCCGCCCGCAGACCGCGGCCTCTGCCTGACCCGCGAAGGCAACTTCGACTGGCAGAGCCGCGGCGGCTACTGCTCGCGCATCGACTGCGTGAACGATTCGGAGTGCTCGGCTGACGGCGGCGCGCTGTGCCTCAACATCACCAGCAGTGGCGGTGGCGCGTGCGTCGACGTGTGCCCTGCGGCTTCTGCTGACGCCGGCCAGAGCGACTGCCGCAACGGCTTCAGCTGCGAGCCGCTCGTGTTCCCCGACGGCGGCTGGGCGATGGTCAACGTCTGCTTGCCTCCGCAGGCGCCGATCCCCGACTCGATCGGTAACGCGTGCATGACCGACATGGACTGCAAGACCCCGGCGGGTGCGATCGCCGACTGCTTGCTCCCGACCCTGCCGGACGGTGGCCCGAACTTCCCGGGCGGTAACTGCAGCCGCTTCGATTGCGAGATCGACGAGGAATGCAGCACCGACGGTGGCGCGATCTGCATCAACTTCACCATCCCCGGTGGCGGCTCGTTCACGCGCTGCGAGAAGCGCTGCGCCAGCTCGACGGCCGGTCAGTCTGACTGCCGCCCGCTGTACGCCTGCGAAGGTCTCGGCCTCGCCGACGGTGGCCAGACCGCCTTCGGCATCTGCCAGCCCGGCTGCAACGCGCCTGGCGTGACGTGCCCGATGGGCCAGACCTGCCAGACGGCCACCGGCTACTGCCAGTAAGGCACTCTCGGTCTTGATCGCGGGGCGGTGGTCTGTGAGACCGCCGCCCCGTTTTTTCTATGTCTGACTCCGTCGTCCGCGCGCTCCTCGACGAGCCCAACCTCAAAGTCTCCGTCGCCGTGCTGGGCGAGGTCGCGCGTGATGCTCGACGCCGTCACTCGCTCGCGCCGGCCTCGGCGTCGCTCTTCGCGCAGGGCCTCGTCGGCGGAGCGTTGATGGCGTCGCTCGGCAAGGGCTCCACGCGCATCAACCTGCAGCTCGAATGCGATGGCCCGCTGCGCGGCTTCTTCGTCGACGCGGCGACTGACGGAGACATCCGCGGCTTCGTGAAGAACCCCTCACTCGACGTCGAGCTCGCATCGGGCGTCTTCCAGTGGCGCGCCGCGCTCGGCAATTCGGGCTTCATCTCGGTGCTGCGCGACGTCGGCGGGGAGTTCTACCGCTCGTCGGTCGAGCTCATTTCGATGCGCTTCGGCGATGACTTGAATCACTACTTCGCCACGTCTGATCAGGTGCCGACGCGTGTCGCGATCACCGTGCAGCGCAATGCAGAGGAGGCCCTCGGTCACGTCGCCGGCGTGCTGATTCAGCTGCTGCCATCGGGTGACGAGGCGGCGCTCAAGAAGTTGGCCGGCGATCTCGAGGCGCGGCTCCACGACGCATGCGAGAAGTTGCCGACGCTGACGGCCGCGGCGCTCTGCTCCGAGTTGTTTCCGCAGGCCAGGCAGCTGCTCGACACGCCGGTGAAGTTCGCGTGCACGTGCAGCCGCGAGAAGGCGCTCGCTACGCTGCAAGCGCTCGGAGCGGACGAGGTGCAGGACATCGTCGACACCATGGGCAGCACCGCCGTGACGTGTCAGTTCTGCGGGACCAAACACGAGGTCACGCTTCCGGATCTCTGGGAGATCCTCGCGGCGCTGGGTCGGCCCGTGCGGCCGAACTGAAGGACCCGATTCGTCATTGCTTCGCGTCGAGCGCCTTGAGCTCTTCGAAGCCGGGGAGCTGCGAGAGATCGGGCACGATGATGATCTCGATGCGGCGGTTCTGCGCCTTGGTCTCCTTGGAGTCGTTGCTCGCGACCGGCCGCGTGTCTCCGAACGAAGCGGCCGAGATGCGATCGCCGGGCAGGCCGGCATCGACCATCGCCTTCAACACCGTGATGGCGCGCGCGGCGGCCAGTTCCCAGTTGCTGGGGTATTGCTGCGAGGCGATGGGCACGTTGTCGGTGTGACCCTCGACCTGGAACGAGCGGCGCGGAATCGACGCGAGCACCTGACCGACCTCGGCCACCGCCGTCTTGCCGTCCTTCGACAGACTCGCGGAACCGGAGCCAAACAAGATGTCGGTGGCCAACACCACCACCATGCGGCCTTCGACGATCTTCACCTTCAACTTGCCGGCGTCGATCAGCGCGCGGAAGCGGGAGATGAGGCTCTTGAACTCCGCGATGCGTGCTTCGGCCTCGGCGCGGCGCTTCTCCAGCTCGGCGAGCGCGCGCGTCATGTCTTCGACCGAGCTCTGCAGCTTGCTCTTGTCGCGCGTGATGGCCGCGAGATCGGCGCTCTGCTTGTCGATGCGCGCGTTCAGATCTTTCACGCGATCCTTCTCATCCGCGAGCGCGGCCTCGAGATCCGTGATCTTGCGCTGTGACGCGGTCTGCTTCTTCTCGGCTTCCGCGAGCGCGGCGTTCTTCTCGGTGAGCGTGGCGTCGAGGCCGTTCCGCTCTCCCATCAGCGCGTCATACTGCTTTTGGCTCACGCAACCCGACACTGCGACCATCACGAAGGAGATCTGCACCACTGCGAGACGGAGGAGGGCTCTCATGGCGCGCGACCTTGCCACAGCAGAACGGTAGGTTCCTTGACGGACAACATGGACGCCCTCGAACGAATTGCACGCCTGCTGGACGACGAAACGCCGCGCAAACGCATCGCCGCTGCCGTGGTGCTCGGCGAGCTCAAGGTGAAGGACGCGGCGGTGACGTCGCGCCTGATCCAGATGGCGAAAGATCCCATCGAGGCGTACGCCGAAGCCGCCGTCGAAGCGCTCGGGCAGATCCGCGCGATCAAGGCGCTCCCGGTGTTGATCGACGCGCTCGGTCGCGGACGTGAACTCTCCGCCAAAGCGCGCGCCGCTGTGTCGGAGCTCGGTGAAGAAGCGCTCCCGGAAATTCGCTCGCGGCTCGAAGACGCCACGCCCGAAGCGCGGGCGATTCTCTCGCAGCTGCTCCCCGCGGTCGGTGGGCGGCAGAGCTTCGAGATGGCGCTCGAAGGGCTGCGCGGCCAGCCGTGGGATGCGATCAACAAGGTCGCGCTCTCGGTGCGTCAGGAAGCGCGCACCATGAGCGAGGCCGAGCGCCGCGTGATGAAGACGCAGTGTGAGAAGTTCCTCGGCAAGAAGAAGAGCGCCGACGACGAACTCGCGGTGCGTGGCGTGCTGAAGATCCTCGGTTTCCTGGAGCTGCCGGAGACGGCTGATCTGTTGATCAGCTACACGCTCCCGAAGAAGAACGAGCCCGAAGTGCGCGTGGAAGCCGTCACTGCGCTGCGCTTCGCGATGTCCGCCAATCCGTCGAAGAAGGCGCTGCGCCGCTTGATGGAGATGCTGGTCGACACCGACACCCTCGTCGGACGCTCGGCGCGCGACTCGCTCACGGTGCTGAAGATCGGCTCCGAGTTCAGCGACGAGCTCGCCGAGCTCTGCGCGTCGGAAGTCGGAGAGGTCGCGCTGTGGGCCATTCGCCACCTCGGAGAGCTCGCCGTGGCCGAGAAGGGCGCCGCGGGAAAGCTCGCCGCGCGCACGTTGCTGCCGGTCGCGCGCAGTGGAGAGCGCGCTCGCGCCGAAGCCGCGTCACAGGTGCTGGTGCAGCTGCCCGGTGGCGACTCGCTGCTCGCCGAAGCGCTCGCCGACGCCGAAGACGAGACGGGCGCGCAGGTGTTGGCCGACGTGCTCGCGCCGCTCTCAGTCAATCTGCCGAAGAAGGACGTGAAGCGGCTGCTGGAGGCGGGCGGGAAGAACCTCGTGAAGCAGCTCGCCATCGCGCGCAAGCAGTTGGAGCCGGTGCGCGCCGCGGATCCCGAGGCGTGGGCCGAGGTGCTGCGCGAGAAGAGCAAGGCGCTTGCGAAGAAGGACCCGGCGCGCGCGGAGGCGATCGGTCAGATGCTCGGGCGATCGATGGTGGCGACTGCTGAAGATCGCTTCGGGCTGGTCGTGAATCAGCTCGCACATTCCTCGCTCGATCCGCACCCGCGCGCGCGTCAGCGTGATCCGGCGCTCATCGAGTTGGAGAAGCTGCACAAGGAAGGCTTCAAGATCGGAGAGGCCGTCAAGAAGGACAAGAAGCTCTCCGACGAAGGCCGCTACTACCTGGGCGTGCACTTCGCGGAGAAGCAGACCTTCGAGCTGAAGAACATAGGCGCGGAGATCCTCGAGGGCCTGGCAGAAGGGAAGGGCAAGATCGCCAAGGCCGCGAAGAACAAGATGAAGCTGCTGCAGCTTTGACCAACAGCGAAACGGTGCGGACTGTCCTCCACACCAATGGGTGTGGAGAGGCACCAACCACCTCGTCGAGCCTCGCAAACCACTGGATCTGCGAACGAATCGGGTGGTCCCGGACTTGCGAAGGCTTTGCGCGTGCGTTCCTCTTATCTAGTCGCGCTGGCGGGGTTGGCGGCGGGCTGTACGGGAATCATCGGCGGAGATCCGAGCGTCACGCTCACCGATGCCCAGGCCGCGGAAGTGAACACCACCGGTTTGAGGCGGCTCACGCGCGTCGAGATGGATCAATCGATCCGCGACGTGCTCGGAGACGGGACGCGTCGATCGGCGCGGCTGCTCGCTCCGGAGCCGACCGATCCGTACGACAACGACTACCGCCTGCAGATCGCCTCGGGCGCGTTGATCGAGTCGATCGAAACGCTGGCAGTCGAGCTGTCCGACGCCGCGATGATGGATCCGGTGCAGCGCGCGGCCTTGTTGCCGTGCAACCCGACCGGCCCGAACGATGCCGCCTGTCTGCGCGCGTTCGTGCAGAGCCTGGGCCGCAAGATGTTCCGCCGGCCGCTCGCCGACGACGAGGTCGAGCGCTTCATGGTGTTCCAGCCGTTCTCGGTGGAAGCGAACGACTTCGACTACGGCGCCAAGCTCGTCATCCGCGCCATGGTGCAGGAGCCTGCGTTTCTGTACCGCGTCGAGCTCGGCAACCCGACCACGCAGACCGGCGTGTTCAAGCTCACCAGCTACGAGCTCGCGGCGCGCATGTCGTATTTCCTCGTGGGCTCGACGCCTCCCGATTGGCTGCTCGATGAAGCGGCGAACGGTGGGCTCGACACGAAGGACGGCGTGACGTCGGCCGCGCGTCGGCTGATCGGAACTCCCAACGCGCACGATCAGATCGAGCGGTACCACGCGCTCTGGCTCGGCTACCACCGGCTGCCGCACGCGCTCGATCTGACCACCTCGATGCAGGCCGAGAGCGACGCGCTGGTGAACCGCGTGGTGTTCGGGACCAACGGCGACTACTTCGATCTCTTCACCGCCACCGACTCGTACCTCGACGCGCGCCTCGCCGGTCACTACGGCGTGACGGGCTTCACGGGAGGCACCGGCTTCGCGTGGACGCAGTACGGAGCGACGCCGCGCAAGGGTTTGCTGTCGCACGGCTCGGTGCTGAGCCAGGGCGTGAAGTTCGCCGACTCGAGCCCCACGCAGCGTGGACTCTTCATTCGCAATCGCCTGCTGTGCGGAGAGATCGGCCCGCCGCCTCCGGGCGTGAACGCAGACGCCGAGCCGGTGGGCACCACGTCGCCGTGCAAGAAGTCGCGGTACCAGGTGCACGCCAGCGGTGGCTGCGCGAACTGCCACAACCAGGTCGACCCGATCGGCTTTGGTCTGGAACGCTTCGATCGCGAAGGCCGCTACCGCACGACCGACGACGGCTTGCCGCAGTGTGCGATCGACGGGCAGGGTGAGGTGTTCGGCTCGCCCGCGGGCAATCTGACGTTCAACGGACCGGACGGTTTGGCGGATGCGCTGATCGCGAGCGGCGCGTTCGAGCGTTGTGTCGTGACGCAGGTCTTCCGTTTCCGCGAAGGGCGACGAGAGGGCGCCGACGACGTCCCGGGCATCCTCGCGCGCACGGAAGAGTTCAAGGGCAAGCAGCGCAACTTCCAGGAGCTCCTGGTGGACATGGTGAGCGACGAGGCATTTGGGTTCCGTCGCGATGAGGAGGTGCCGTGATGGGTACGCGTCTTTCCCGGCGGCATCTGCTGCGTGGTCTGGGTGGCATCGGCATCGGCTTGCCGCTGATGGAGATCATGTTGGACGGCAAGGCGTTCGCGCAGAGCTCGCCCAATCCTCCGAAGCGGTACATGGTGTTCTTCGACGGGCAATCGCTCGGTGGCGACGACGATCCCATTCACAACCAGTTCGTCCCCAACACGATTGGTCGCAACTACGACTTGAAGACGGCGCTGGTGCCGCTCGGTGCGTTGAAAGACGACGTGTCGGTGATCTCGAACTTGAAGATCCCGTGGGCGGGAGAAAACGGCGGCAGTGTTCCCGCTGGTGGCCGTCGCGATGCGTTTCACGTCAACACCATCTCTCCGTTGCTCTCGGGCATGCGCGATCCCGGCGGCACGCGCTGCGATGGTCCGACGTCTGATCAGCTGGTGGCCAACGCCATCGCTGGCTCCACCGCGTTCCCCACGCTGACGTACCGCGTGCAGGCCGATTGGTATTTGTCGGTGTCGGCTCCGTATGGGCGCGAGGCGATCTCGTACAAGCGAGACACTTCGAATCGCGTCGTCGTCGTGCCTCCGCAGACGAGCCCGCGGCAGGCGTGGAACGCGCTGTTCTCGAACTTCACGCCGATGGGCGTCGACCCCGCGACGGCGGCGCGCATCGATCGCGATCTGCGCGCGCGGAAGAGCGTGCTCGATCTCGTGCGCGGCGACACGGAGCGCCTCGTCGTGAAGCTCGGAGCGGCCGACAAGATTCGCCTGCAGCGTCACCTCGATGAATTGCGCGATCTCGAGCGGCGCGTGGCGACCATCGCTCCGCCGCAGACGTCGGTGTGCATGCCTCCCGCGGATCCCGGAGCGGATCCCTCGGTCGGCTCACCGCAGGGCAACGACGGCACCAACAACACGTACATGCAGAACCTCGGGTATTCGAACGAGCAGCAGCGTGCGTTGTTGTTCGTCGATCTCATTCACCTCGCGATGGTGTGCGATCTGACGCGCGTGGCGACGTTGCAGCTCACGATGTTCCAGAGCCACCTCAACATGTTCTCGCTGACGCAGCAGGCGACCGACTGCCACGAGCTCGGCCACCACGGCATCCCGGGGAGCACGACCGCCGCGGTCTCGGGCGGCATCGCGTGGCACGTGCAGCACTTCGCGCGGATGATTCAGAAGTTGAAGGACACGCCCGAGGGCAACGGCAACATGCTCGACAACTCGGCGCTGGTGTTCCTCACCGAGGGCGGCCACGGGTTCGACCCCGAGACGAACGAGCAGAACAGCGCGCATTCGTCGGAGAACATGGCGGTGCTCCTCGCCGGGCGCGCGGGTGGCCTGCAGCCGGGGCAGCACGTGCGCACCAACCAGCTGCACCCCGCGAATGTGCTCGTGACGGCGATGAAGGCGGTCGGCGTGCAGACCGACACGCTCGGAGAAGTCACCGGCGACATTCCGCAACTTCGTATGCAATGACCTCCGCACGCGTTCGTACGCGCGTGCTCGGAGGGGACTCTTGGCACTACGGGCGTGGAGGTGGGCGTGGTGTGTCCTGGCGGCGGCCGGGGGAGCTTCGTTCGCGCAAGATGCCGAGTTCGCGAGCTCGCCTGAGTTCGACGAGGCGCCCGCGCGCGCACGCCTGAGCGGAGTGGTGATGAGCAAGGGCACGCGGGATCCCGCGTCGCTCGCTCAGTTTTCGATCGCTGATGGCGGCGTCTTTCTCGGTGAGGCCGACGGAGACGGCCGCTTCTCGTTCGACGTTCCGCCCGGTGAGCTGACCATCGAGGTCTCGGCGCCTGCACATCGGCGGCGCGTAGTGCACGAGAAGCTCGAGCCCGGGCAGGAGGTCGAGGTGCTCTATCGGCTCGATGCGGAGTTCACGCGGCCCTACGAGACCGTGGTGCGGGGCAACGTCGATCGCACCGAGCTCGCTCGCCATTCGCTGACTGGAGCGGAAGCCCACGAGGTCGCGGGCACGAGCGGAGATCCAATCCGCACGGTGATGTTGCTACCCGGTGTGACGACGCTCGCGAGCGGGCTGAGTTACCCGGTGGTGCGCGGGTCTTCTCCGGCCGCGACGGGCTTCTACCTCGACGGCGTGAAGATGCCGCAGCTGTACCACTTGCTGGCGCTCACGCCCGTGGTGCATCCCAACTTCATCGAGAGCGTCGACTTCTTTCCGGCGAACGCGCCGACGCGCTTCGGGCGTGTCTCGGGAGGCGTCGTCTCGCTCCAGACCGCGAAGCCACGCTCGGATCGATTTCATCTCACGGTGTCACCCGATCTGATCGGCACCAGCGCGTACGCAGAGATTCCGATCGTCGAGACGGGCACCAACATCACCGTCGCGGGAACAGTGACCTACGCCGCGTGGGTGCTGGGGATCATCAACTCCGCGGTGAAGTTCGACAACGGGATGATCCCGACGTTCGAGTCGTACGACTACCAGGCGCGCATCGAGCAGAAGGTGGGCAAGGGGAACGTGCGATTGCTCGCGTTCGGCTCCAGCGACGTCGGCGGTTTTCGTGCTCCCGAGTCACCGAACGGGTTGCCCAACGCGCTGCTCGCGACCTCGCGGTTTCATCGCATCGATCTGCGCGGGCAGCTGCCGCTCGGGCCTGGCGTGATCGAGGTCGGCACCAACGTCGGCTGGGACACCATCGGCCTCGATGGGGAAGACACCGCTGATCGCAAGGCGACGTTTCTGCTGAATCGCTTTCTGGCGACCGCGCGTGCGAACTACCGCGCGCAGGTCGGAGAGCACTTCCAGCTCAAAGCAGGCTTCGACTTCGAGCACCAGAACACCAGCAGCACGGTGACGTTCGGAATCGGGAAGACGGGCGAGCTGCTGCGGCAGCCGAACGTGCAGGGGCGTTTCACCGGTTCCTTCGTCGAGGCCGCGTTCTTGAGCGACAAGTGGACGGCGACGGCTGGAGTGCGCGTCGATACGTGGCATCTCGCTCCGAGCTTCACGCTGGTCTCGGCGGATCCGCGAATCGACATGCGCTTCCAACCGATTCCCGAGCTCACGCTGCGTGCGAACGCCGGGCTCGCGCATCAGGCGCCGATGTTGCTGATGTCGCTGCCGGTGTCTGACGTCGCGGCGCTGGGGTCGGGGCTGCAGGAAGTCGGTCAACTCGGCCTCGGTGCGACGACGCGCTTCGAGTTCCTCGGCAACCTCGAGGCGTCGATCGACGGTTTCTACAACCACCACTTTCAGGCGCGGGAACGCAGCTTGAACGAGTTCGTCACCGGCGTTTCGACCCTCGACGATGACTACGTCGGCGCGCGCTGGGGCCGTTCGTATGGACTCGAGCTGATGTTGCGGCTCCCACAGCAGGGCCGGTTCTTCGGCTGGGCGAGCTACACGTTGATGCGCAGTGAGCGCATGCGCCGCTTCGCGACCTTCGACGAGAACCAGTTCGTGACCGGAGAACGGACGGCGATGTTGCCCTTCACGTTCGATCAAGCGCACACGCTCAACATCACCGCGGGCATTCAGCTGCCGCACCAGATCAAGTTGGGTGCGTCGTTCCACCTGCACACGGGCCGTCCCGAGTCAGGTGACTTCGGGTCGAGGACGATGCGGCTCATCGACGATGGGAGCGGCTCGCAGCAGTGGCAGCCGGTTCCGCTCGACCAGGTCGATCGCTTGCCTGCATTCGTGCGCGTCGACGCGCGCGTCTCGAAGACCGTGAACTTCAGCGTGCTCAACGCCGAGCTGTACCTCGACGTGATGAACACCTTCGGAATCCCCGAGGTGCTGGGGAACGAGTACTTGTTCGAGGGGGCCCCGGGCTCGTTGCAAGGGCTGAAGCGGCCGCTCGCGGTGCCGGTGGTGCTCCCGACGTTTGGCGTAAAGGTGAACTACTGATGCGCGCGCTTTGGTTCGTGACGCTCGTCGTTCTCGGGTCGGCGTGCATGTCGAACCCCGATGAGATTCTTCCGATTCGCGGCTCGGTGGTCTCGAACGCACCCGTCGTCGGCCAGCCGGTTCTCGTGCGCCGGAAGATTCAGCCCTTCAGTACGGGCTCCCGCGGGCCGTGCCTCGCCGATCAGAGCGCGCCGGTGATCAAGGAGACGCAGGTCGAAGCCGATGGGGGGTATCGCTTTCGCGTTTTCCGGGCTGAAGGTCAGCCACTGGGCACGCTCGGCCAGTTCTGTTTCCGCGTCGAGACGACGTTCCCTTCCGGGAGCAGCGCGTGGTCCGAGCTGTCCAACGCGCTCTCGCTCGACAATCCGATCGCTCCGTTTCCCGAGTGGCCGGTCGCGCCTGGCATCGATGGAGGCGTGTTGGTGTTCGAGCCGGCGATCCCGATGCCTCCCGATTTCTTTCAGTCGTTCACCGAGTTCTCGAGCGAAGTGCAGCTCGATCACACCCTCGAGTTCGTCAGCGACGCAGGGCTGATCTGGAAGGCCCGCGACGTGCGTGAGGAAGTCGTCGATGGCGGGCGCTTCTTCCGGCGCGAGTCACTGCGTCTGGGTGACGCGTTCGTCGAAGACTTCGCGGGTGAAGTGCGCTTGCGCGCGACGATCACCGACTTGTCACTGCGCGGGCAGTACCTCTTCTATGAGAACGCGTTGCCGCCGGTGCAGGTGCGGCCCGCCAGAGATCTCGCGTTGCAGGGAACACGCGTCCCGTTCACGCGTGGATTGGCGTGTCCTCCGTTCGAGCCGCCGTGTCCCTTCACCGATGGTGTGTTGGATCGCGTCGATGCAGGACAGGTTACGCGCCTGAGCCTCGAGGTCAGTCCACCGCGCGAGGTCGAGGTGTTGGTGCTCCGTGATGTCGCGCTGTTCGGCGCGGCGATCGAAGTTGAGCTCGCGCTCGAAGACGGGGGCGTGTGGTCGGTGGAAGACAAGAGCGTCGGCTCGACCGACTTCAACTTCGAAGAGTTCGCCCTCGTCACGAAGCCGGACGGAGGGCTCGTCCCTCTGCTCAGCGGCTACCGCGCGATTGGTCTCGATGCTGGAGCTCCCGTGCAGCGCGTGATCTTGAAGTTCCCGTATGGCCTCGCGCGGATGCGTGAGCTCTCGATCTTCTGAGTGGGGAACCGATTGCGCGCGCGCGCTTTGGGAGTCTGGACGCGGACTCTGAGGTAGGTACGCGCCTCGATGAACACCAAAGAGTGGATCGCTGAGCTGCGCGCCTCGCTGAAGCGCGACGGCAACGCGGCGCACGCCAAGCAGATGCAGGCGTACATGAAGAGCGACATGCCGTACTTCGGCGTGAAGTTGCCTGAGGCGCGCAAGACGTTCCGCGAGCTCGCGAAGAAGATCGAGTTCGCGAATTTCTCGGCGTTCGAGAAGTTCATTCGCGCGGTGTACGGCGGCGCGCAGCATCGCGAGGAACGGTACGCGGCATTGATGATGCTCGACGTGAAGC
>JAEUJS010000252.1 GCA_016792935.1 Archangium sp.
TGGGCGTGCTGAAGACCGTCGTGCAGCGCATGCCGAAGGACGGGTCGGCGCGATTGGCGCTCGGTGATGCGTATCTCGCGCAGAACAACTTCGACGGCGCCATCGAGCAGTTCACCGAGCGGTTGGCGCTGGAGCCGACCACCGATGCGCGGCTCGATCTCGCGCGCGCGTACACCCGCAAGCGCGCTGCGAAGCAGGCCGAGCCGCTGTACCGCGAAGTCTTGAAGGCCGAGCCCGACAACCGCGGCGCGCGCATGGGCCTGGTGGACCTGTATCTATTCATGGGCCGCTACGCGGACGCCGAGACCGAGCTCAAAG
The DNA here is from genome assembly GCA_016792935.1 of Archangium sp. Classification (GTDB taxonomy): domain Bacteria; phylum Myxococcota; class Myxococcia; order Myxococcales; family Myxococcaceae; genus Archangium_A. Next base: position 319 of record JAEUJS010000252.1, read on the forward strand.
AGGCGCTCAAGAAGGACGAGAACGATCTTCAGGCCCTCTCCCGCTTCGGCATCTTGAAGTCGCGCATGGGCCGGCCGGATCAGGCGCTCGAGCCCCTGGAGAAGGTCGCGACGCAGAACCCGCTGCTGTACGACGCGCGCGCGGAATACGCGTTCCTCCTCTTCCGCGGCGATCCGACCAACACCGACAAGTGCATCAACACGCTGGCCGACATCATCACCAGCGAGCCGCGGCACGCGCTGAGCCTCCACTACATGGGCATGTGTCTCTACGCGAAGGGCAACAAGCAGCGCGCCGAGGAGTCCTTCAAGGCCGCGCTCAACGTGGACCCGAAGATGGCCGCGGCCTTGTTCTCGCTGGGCGAGCTCTACGAGAACGACGGCAAGAAGGACGAGGCCAGGAGGTCGTACGAGGCCGCCGCCGCGCTCGATCACCCTGAGGCGCGCGAGGCGGTGAAGCGGCTCAATGGTGGTGGAGCTCCGGCGCCGAAGAAGTGAAGTCGCTCAGGCGTGGCACTGCTTGAACTTCTTGCCGCTCCCGCAGGGGCACGGCTCGTTGCGCTCGACCTTCACGCGCGAGACGTCGGGCTTGCCTGAGTCGTAGATCCATCGGCCGTCCTGGAAGACGAAGGTCGACCGCTCGTGGAGCGCGGTGATCTCACCCTTCTCGAGGTAGCGGGCGATGAACTCGACGACGTCCTCGGCCGCTTCGACGATCTTCAAGTCGAGCCACGCGACCGACTTCGTCCACGCGCGGGTCTGTTCCCACGTCTCATCCGCGGGCTTGAGCTGGGTCTTCTGCAGGTACTCGACCTCTGCGCGCGCGAAGGCCGAGTAGCGGCTGCGCATCAACGCCTCGGCGGTCTCCGCGGGCTTGCTGCCGTCGTGGCGCGGGCCGCAACACGTCTCGTACTCACCGCCTCCGCAGGGGCACTTCATTTCCCGGGCTCGGGTGCTTTCGCGGCGAGGCGCGGCGGAGAGTGACCCGTAATCAACCGCGCGCTCCGGCCGAACGTGAACCACGCCCACGCCCACTGCAGCATCACCGCGATGCGGTTGCGGAAGCCGATCAAGTACAGGATGTGAATGAAGAGCCACGCGCACCAGCCGAGGAAGCCGCTCAGCTTCAGGCGACCGCTCTGCGCGATACCGCTCGCGCGACCGATGGTCGCCATGGTGCCCTTGTCCCAGTACTCGAAGGGCTGCGTGGGATGTCCGAGCGCGGCGGCCATGATGTTGTCGGCGGCGTGCGCGCCCTGCTGCATCGCGGGCGGCGCGAGGCCAGGCAACGTGCTCCCGTCGGGCAGCGTGAAGCAGGCGAGATCTCCGACCACGTACGCGGTGGGAAACCCCGGAATCGTCAGATCGTTCTGCACCTTGATGCGGCCAGCGCGATCGAGCTCGACGCCGAGCGTCCTGGCGAGCGGAGAGGCCACGACGCCTGCGGCCCAGGCGACCGTGCGCGCGGCCACCTTCTCGCCCTCGCTCCCAACGGCGTCGCCCCCAGGGGCTTTGCCGCCAATCATCACGCCCGTCTCGTCGATGTTGGTGACGCGCACGTTGAGGCGCACGTCGACGCCCAGCTTCTTGAGCGTCTCGAGGGCGTGCGCCGCGAGCCCCGCGTCGAAGGTGCCGAGCACGCGATCTCCCGCCTCGACCAGCATCACCTTCGTCTTGCGTGGATCGAAGCGGCGGTAGTCGCGCGCGACGGTGAAGCGGGCGAGCTCGGCGATGGCTCCGGCGAGTTCGACTCCGGTGGGCCCGCCGCCAACGACGACGAAGGTGAGAATGGCCTCGCGCTTCTTCTCGTCGGGCTCGACCTCGGCCTCTTCGAACGCGGTGAGAATGCGCCGGCGCAATTCGAGCGCGTCGTCGAGCGTCTTCAGGCCCGGAGCGAAGCGTTCCCAGTGGTCCTTTCCGAAGTACGAGTGACGAACTCCGGTCGCGAGAATCAGGAAGTCGTAGTCGAGCTCGCCGTCTTCGAGCTTCACCTTGCGCGCCTTCAGGTCGACGCTGGTGACGTCTCCGAGGCGCACTTCGACGTTGGAGTGACCGCTCACGATCGAGCGAATCGGCGTGGCGATGTCTCCGGGCGAGAGACCCGCGGTGGCCACCTGGTACAGGAGCGGCTGGAACAGGTGGTAGTTGTAGCGATCGACCAGCGTGACCTTGAGGTTGGCCCGGCTGAAGCGCTCTGCCGCGTAGAGACCGCCGAACCCGCCTCCGACGATGACGACTCTCGGGATCATGAGGGGTGTTTAACGCGAGAGCGCCAGACACCACTCATGAGAATCATCACTCCAACTGTCACCAGAACTTCGCGACGACCCTGACGCCCGCCGAGAAGATGTTGGCGGGGCGGGTGTAGCGACCGGGAATGAGATCGCCCGACTGGTAGCGCCCGTAGATCTGAATCGGCAGACCCAGGCGCAGGAACGAGATGTTCAGCGTCGCGCGGAGGATGTTCTTCTCGCCGGGCTGCCAGAACTTCTCGCGGTCGTAGTCCCACAGGGGCGAGAGGCTCTGCCAATCGCTCTGGAAGGTCTGGATGCGCGTGTAGCTGAAGTTGAGCATCACCATCGGCGGAAGCGCTTCGGCCTTCTTCTGGTCGAAGCTGCTGACGATCGACGCGCGCGCGGGCCCGAAGAACGGAGCGACATCGACCGACACGGTTCCGGAGATCCAGTCGCCCGGATCGACCCAGTACTTCTCACCGACGAACGGAGCGATGTTGTTGAGCAGCGGGTTCTTCACGCCGCGGCCCGCCGTGTACTCGCGCGGGCGGAAGAACGAATAGAAGACATCGGCGCCGATGTTGAGGCGGTAGTTGCCGTACTCGTCGACGAAGAACTGCTTGTCGGCGGCGAGGTGCAGCTCGACGTCACCCGCGGCGTGCAGTTCCCACAAGTTGGTGCCGACGCTGACCGCCTCTTCGGGATCGAAGTTGCTGCCGGTGGGCAGCGCGACGTTGAGCGTGGTGGCCCAGCGGAAGTGGAACTCCTTCATCCAGTCGAAGTCGGGCAATTGGTAACGGAGCGCGACGATCATGTCCGACAGCTTCACGCCGCCTTCCCACTTGTTCGGAACCCGCGGCTGACCGAGCGAGCCGGCCCACGCCCAGAAGTCGTCCTCGGAGTACGCGCGGCCCAGCTGCGTCTGGTAGTCGCCCGGTTCCCACGTGAGGTTGGTGTTCACTTCCGAGCGGAGCACGAGCGGCAGGTACACCGCGGCGCTCAGGCGATCGGTGATGCCGTACATCGCCTGGATGATCAGGAAGTCGAACTCGGCCTTCGGGTTGGCGCGCAGAATTCCCTGCAGACCGGCCCCCGGCTCGTAGCGGCGGTTCTCGTCGATGAGCGAGACGCCTTTGCGATCACCGCTCCACTGCTTGTCGATGGAAGAGCGCCAGTAGGCGAGATCGAACATCCAGGTGCTCTGCGGCAACACCTGCGTCTCCATCGCGCTGGCGACGAACGAGGTGAGCAAGCCAAAGACGAACACCAGCTTCTTCATGTTGCTCATGGCCGCACCAGGGTCGTCTCGAAGGGTGACGCCGTCGCAGGCACGGTCCCCATCGCCGAGCTCAACGAGCCCTCGGCGAGATCGATCACCACGGCGTTCATGGAATCGGATTGGTCGACGAACTGCGGGTCAGCGATGAGCGTCTGGAGGAACGGCACATCGACGGCGCCGCGAGCCTCAGCGAGCCGCGCCTTCACGCCATCGGCGGCGCGGCGTGAGCGGTAGAAGAAGCCCGACCACTGCCGCTGCGGAATGATGCGCTGGCCGGCGACGGTGAGCGTGGTGATGTCGGGCACGTTCTTCACGTAGTTCGAGCCGAGGACGAGCTCGTCGTTGGTGAGACCGGCCCAGCGACGACCGAACGAATCGACGTCGGTGGAATTGAACGGGAAGTTCCCGTTCTGCGGTGAGGTGTCGTTGAAGATGTTCGAATCCATCTCCACCGCCTCGAGCCCGCCGTTCTTGTCGGAGATCACGCACGTCCACCCGTAGACCTTCTCGGCGTTGATCATGAGGTCGCGACCCTCGGCGGCGCTGGTCGCGGTCTCGAGCACGCGGCGACCGAGGAAGCCGATGGGCACTCCCCTGGCGACGAGCTTGGCCTTGCTCAAGTCGAGCGCGTTCTCGAGCACCGAGCCGACGACGCTGTTGTCCAGCGTGTCGGCGGGATTGCACGCGTAGCCAACGCCGCGCTCCGAGACGCCAGAGAGCCCGAACGCCACACCCGCCCAGCCGACGGTGAGGAACGCCGGTCCACTCTCCGGAATGTGGCGGAGCACGACCGTGTGCTTGTGCGCGGTGTTCGCGTCCAACAACGAGAAGTGGTGGGCCAGCAACGCGCGCGCGCCGGCGGTGACTGAGCCACGCACGCCGATCGCGATGGGTGGAGGACGCGTGCGGCCGTCGGTCAGCTTCACGCGCAGCACGTCACGCGGAGCGATGCCGGCGCCGCGCGTGGTGAAGGCGATCTCCTCGTCACGCATGAAGCTCGCGCGCGAAGGAGGCGGGTTCTCGAGGATCTTCTTGTCGCCCGCGCTGATCACGAACGTGGTGGTCGACGCCATCGGCAGCGGCGTGCTCGGCGTGAAGACCACCTCGAGGTCGGTGGCCGACAGCTCGGTGATGCGAACTTCAGGGCTGGCCGACGTGTAGAGCTGGTTGTCGACGAAGAGACGAACGGAGTCTCCGTTGACGCCATCGACCTCGGTGAGCACCACGCGAACGCCGGCGTTGGGGCTCAACTCGACGGCGAGCCCGAACAGCTCGGGGAGATAGGGGTCGAACGTGCCCTCGCCCGCTTCGTCGACCATGCCGTCGCCGTCGTTGTCGGCGCCATCGGTGGCGGCTCCGACGAACTCGACGCTCTTGATGAGAGGGGCGCGGGAGAGACGAATCGCGAGCGCCACGCCTCGAACTGCCAGTGAGGTGTCGAAGAACGTGTTGAGGACGAGGATCTCGTCGTACGTCATGCCCGAGCCGTCGGCGATGCCGCGCAATTCATCGCGCACGTCACGGCCGAGTGAGCGCTCGATCTGCTTCGCCGACTCGAGCATCAGTTGGTAGGCGAATTGGCCGTTCTGGTACTTCTCCGCCGAGTACTCGGGCAGGAAGCTCGCGATGTCGGGCTGCTCGCGCGAGAAGTACGGGAAGAGCGAGTTGCTCAAGAGCGTCGTGTAGAAGCTGTGGATCTTCGACTTGAGCTGCGTGCCGTGCTGGAAGCCGCGGTCGTACGCGTTGCCACGAAGCTCGATGACTTCACGCGTGGGCGGCTTCTGAAGGGGTTGGCAGCCGAGCGAGAGCACGGCGAGAGCGGCGAACAGAGATCGGGCGTTCAAGGCGCGCGCACCCTACCCTTGCTCACGCAAATTTGGCGCGAAGTGCAGCCACAACCATTCAAGCGGACATGTGTTGTTTCAGCTTGGCGGCCGCCGCCTTGAAGTTGGCGCCCTCGCTGGCGCCGGGCGGCCAGAGCGAGCGGGCTGCGCGTGTGCCGAGCTTCGACAGTTCCTTGTCGGGAGGTCCGTTCGCCTTGATGAACTGGCCGACGGCGCGCGCGATGAATTCAGGCGGCAGCGCGTGGCTCTCGGCGATCACTCCGCGGAGCAGGGTCTCGAGGTCCACCCGCGACCACGGCAACACGACCGCGCCGCGGATCGCACCGTGCACGAAGTACCACGCCAGCCAATCGCTCTGACCGCTGCGGCGCCGCCGAGCGTCGCGCTTCAAGAAGTGGAGTACCGCTGAGATCTTCTCGGCAGCGCTCAGCCGCTTCGCGAGCGGAGCGAACGCCACCGCCAGCATGCCCGCCGTGGCGTTGCCGCTGACCGCCCGCACGCACTCCTTCTCGAGTCGTGCGAAGGCCGTCTGATTCATCTCACTCGACCTGCACGCGGATGACGCCCTCGACGATGGCGCGGGAGACGAACTCGATCAGCGCACCGTTGATGGCGTGCCCTTCGTCGCTCGAGTTCACGAAGCCGGCTTCCTGCAGCGCGAGCAGCGCATCTTCCGTCGCCTCGCCTTCCTTGCCGGCGGACAACAACTCCATCACCGTGCGCTCTTCCGCGGTCATCGCGGTGACGAGAATGCGCAGGTGGTTGTCGAGCAGGGCCTGGCCTTCTTCCGATTCACCGAGCTTGTCCAAATCGACGAGCGCGTCGATCTGCTCGGCGGTGACCGTGCCCTTCCAGTCCTTCTTGAAGCCCGACGCGAGGATCGCGCAGAGCGAGAGCACTTCCCACGGGCGGTTGCCCGACAGCTCCGCGAGCACGCCGAGGGCTTCGTTCTCGAACGTGATGCCCAGCTCCTGCGACGGACCGTGAACGAGGTGCACCAGCTCGTCGTCGCCGATGGGAGGCACCATCACCGAAGCGACTCCGGCGCGAGCCATGACGTGCTGCTCGAAGATCGCGTCGGCATCACGGTGACGGTGGCAGACCACCGCGACCTTCACGTTCTTGGGCGTGGTGAGCAGCGCGTCGATCACCGTCAACATGCCTCCCTGACCGAGCGCGGTGAGCGCGATCAGCTCGTCGAAGCCGACGAACAGCGGAGCAGCGAGCTCTCCCAACACCTCGAGCGGCTTCTTGGGATCAGACTTGAGCTCTTTCGCGCCCACGCGGCCGAGGAACTCGTTGACCTTCGCCGACACGCGCGCGAGCACCGCCTCGACCGACTGCGGCAGGCCGTCATCGCGATCGGGATCGCGGAGATCGAGCACGAACGCCGCTCCGCCCGAGCGCTCACACGCGCGCTGGAGCACCGCCTTCATCAACGTGGTCTTCCCGATGCGCCAGAACCCGCGAATGCAGAGGTGGTGGCCACCCGTCATGTGCGCGGCGAGCTCGTCGTCGAGCGCCTTTCGCGCGCGGAGCGATTCAGGCAGCTCGTAGATCGCGTCGAGGTACCGCTCGGCCAGCGGGTGCAATTCGGAAGACATGATTCACCTCATACCGCTCTGTTTGAGCGGGTTGGTCTTCATTCGCATCACGCCCTCGAAGAGGTGCGCCTCGGTGTACAGCTTGCGTTGCGAGGCGCGCTCTCCGGGCATCCAGCTCTGCGGCTTCTCGAGCCACTGGAGGATCTTCACTTCACCGTCGTGCGCAAACGGCGCGATGAGCGTCGCCGGCAGCCGCTTCCACACCGCGCGCTCGACGGGACCGAACTCGCGCTCGAAGCCCTCTCCTGCTTCGTCGTGACGGCGTTGGTGATCGAGCGTTCCATCGAAGGCCTTCGCGATGTGAAACAGCTCGTGGAGCACGGTGGCGACGCGCTGGCGGGGCGTGGAGCGACGGAAGAAGAGCGGCCGCAGGGTGATGCTGTAGAGCATCTGTCTGCCCTTCACCTTCACCAGGGGCTTCTTGCGGCCCATGGAATCGGTGCGCTTCTTCTCGGCGAAGGTGAGCGGCTTCACGGTGCCGCGACTCGCTCTGCGTGCCTCGCCCGCGATGATCAGGATTCGGCGCGAATCGAGGTGACGAAAGTCGGAATGTGCACGCGCGACGTGCGTGATCAGCGCGGTGACGGCGGCCGTGAAATCGGGACGCCGTTTCATACGCTCGCTCGCCCCACGCGGTTGCGAACCGCGTGCTCTCGGCTGCGCCTCGACTGGCTCGCTCGCTGGTTCATGCAGCGACGGTGAACTTACCCCCAAGCGTCGCGGTGTCCCTCTGCTTTGAGGACTGCTACATGCGCGCCCATGCGTCTCTCCGTGTTCCTCGTGGTGGCCCTCGGCGCGCTCAGCGGCTGCGGCCCGAAGATGATGACCGTCGATGCCGGCCCCGACACCAGCTGTGGGCTCGATTGCGCGGCGCAGACCCGCTACGGCCTCTTGCTCGACAACTGCTTCGAGTACTCGACGGACAACGGCACGACGAACACACCTCCGTCCCTCGGCATGTGGGTGCAGCGTCAGCCGATGACCAGTGATGGCCTCTTCGAGCTCGAGGGCGGCGTGAAGTCGCTGGTCGTCGAGTACCGCCAGGGCGGGCAGACGGTCGGCACCGACTACCTCGGCATCAAGAACGGCGATCTCTACCTCTACCGTCGCATCGCGGGCGGCCAGTCGGTGACGTTCAAGACCGAGCAGGCCATCACGGGCGTGAAGTGGCTCTCGATGAGCACCGCGTCGGGAGAGAACTACTCGACCAGCACCACCGCGTTCCTCTCGCGCGACAACTCGAGCACCGCGACCGTGTACCGCATCACCACCGACGTCCCCACCGGCGCTGAGAAGAAGACGCCGCTGATGACGTACGACACGGCGATCAAGGTGCTCTTCGGCGAGATGCCGGATCACGGAGCGGATCCCCGCCGCATCTACGTGCCCGACGTGGGCTTCACCGTCATCGCCAGCCCGTTCAATTTGCTCGGGGGCTCTCCGACGCCGCACTACCTGCAGAAGATTCGTCAGGTCACCGTCGGTGGCGCAGGAGATCCCTGCAGCCTCGGCACGCCGTAATTCTCAGGAGGAGATCGCATGAAGCGCTCGAGCCTGTTGTCGCTGTGTCTCTTGGTGATCGTCGGCTGCAAGACCGCGCCTGAGGTGATCGACGTGGCGCCTCCGACGGTGCCGCAGGAAGACTTCACCGTCGTCTCGCAGAACCTGAACCAGGTGGACGTGAAGTACACCGGCTCGGTCGAGGCGGGCACCGACCCCATCGTCATCGAGAGCGCGAAGTGGGAGTTCGTCGTCGACGGCGCGGTGAAGCGCTCGGGCGAAGACAAGCTCGGGCTCAAGGCCGCCGCGGGCGAGAAGGTCGACTTCAGCTTCAGCGAGAGCCTCGCCTACGTGAAGGACGAGGAAGAGCTGAAGGCCATGGACGCGCGCGGCGGCTCGCTGCTGTTGGCCATGCGCGGCACGCTGGTGCTGAAGGTGACCGAGCCCGCCCGCGGAGATGCCCCGGCGGGCGCGAAGACGGTCGAGCTGCCGTTCGCCAAGTCGCGCGAGGTGCGCACGCCGCGCCTGCCGCACATCAAGCTGGTGGAGTTCGAGGCCGGCCGCTTCAGCGAGGTCGAGGTGCAGGCCACCTTCCACCTCGGCGTGGTGAATCCCCACCCGTTCGAGATTCGCATCTCGGGCATCGACTACGCGGTGTCGCTCTCGGGCAAAGAGGTGAACAAGGGCACCATCGGCGCGGGTGAGCGCGCCAACGCGGCGGCGACCAGCGTGTTCGACGTCACCGCGACCTTGAACGAGGAATCGCACGGCAAGGACGCGGCGAAGATCGTGAAGGGCCTCGTCGTGCCGTACGTGTTGTCAGGCACGCTCAAGACGACGCTCACCAGCGAGTCGCTCGAGAGCAAGGGCGACATCAAGCTGAAGGCGACGAAGTAACGTTCACTTCGCTCCACCCAACGTCGTCGCCCCAAGGGGCTTTGACCGTATGCATTTCCTGGGGCCCGACCCGACCCGGTTTCCGGCGATCGAAGAGACGGATGAAGACGGCATCATCGCCGTCGGTGGAGATCTGTCTGCGGAGCGGCTGGTGAACGCGTACCGCCGCGGGATCTTTCCCTGGTACTCGGAAGGGCTCCCGATTCTGTGGCACTGCCCCGATCCACGCTTCGTGTTGGAACCGTCTTCGCTCCATGTACCCGCGAGCCTGCGCAAGGTGATGAAGCGGCGCGTGTACGACGTGAAGCTCGACACCGACTTCGAAGGCGTGATCGACGGCTGCGCGCGCACTCGAAGACCAGGCCAGCGCGGCACGTGGATCACGCGCGACATGCGCAAGGCGTACGTGAAGCTGCACGCGCTGGGCATCGCGCACTCGGCAGAAGCGTGGCTCGACGGGCAGCTGGTCGGCGGGCTCTACGGCGTGTCGCTCGGCCAGGTGTTCTACGGAGAGTCGATGTTCGCGCGCGCCGACGACGCCTCGAAGGTCGCGTTCGTCACGCTGGTGGAATGGATGCGCGGCTGGGGCGTGACGCTGGTGGACTGTCAGCAGGAAACTGCGCACCTCGCGCGCTTCGGAGCGACTCCGTGGCCGCGCACGAAGTTCACGTCGGCGCTCGAGAAGCTGACGGCCGGCCCTTCACGCACGGGGAAGTGGTCATTTGACGAGGGGAGCAGCTGAATTCAGCAGCGCCCTCACGCTCGCCATCAACGTCTCGCTGGTGAACGGCTTGGCGATCAACTTGCGGCCCGGGCGCGAGAGCAGATCGATCGGCAACGTGTCGTTCGAGAAACCCGTGCAGAAGAGGAACGGCAACTTCGGAGCGCGCAATTCGAGCGCGTCGTGCAACTCGCGCCCGCTCATGCCCGGCATCAAGACGTCGGACACCACGAGCGAGACGCGATCGCGATTGAGTTCCCACAAGCGCAGCGCCTCGGCGCCGTTGCCGCAGGTGAGCGTCTCGTACCCTTCGGACGCGAGCACGCGCGAGATGACGCGCATCGAGAGCGGCTCGTCGTCGACCACCAGCACCAGCGGCTTCTGCGGAAGCGGCGTGACGGTGCGATCAGGTTTGGAAGCCGAGATCGGCGTGGCGTCGCTCGAGAGCCACCACACCGTGGTGCCCTTGCCGGGCGTCGATTGCAGATCGACCTTGCCTCCCTGCCCCACGACGACGCCGTGCACGGTGGAGAGCCCGAGCCCGCTGCCTCGCCCCTGCGGTCTGGTCGTGAAGTACGGCTCGAACGCGCGACGGCGGGTGTTCTCGTCCATCCCCACGCCGGTGTCTTCGACGGTCAGCGCGGTGAAGCCGTCGTCGTCGCGGCGCGTGCGGACGGTGATGGTGCCTCCGTTGGGCATGGCGTCGCGCGCGTTGAGCGCGAGGTTCATCACCACCTGGCCGACGTAGCCGGCGTTCGACTTCACGCTCTTCACGCGCTCGTCGGGGATGAACTCGAAGCGCTGATTGGCGGGGAGCAGGCGGTGCACGACCTTCAGCGCGGCCGAGACCGCGGCGTTGAGCTCGACCGGGCCGACCTCGCCTGCCTCTGCGCGGCCGAACGTCAGGAGCGTCTTCGCGAGCTCCGTGCCGCGTACGCTGGCGTCCCTGATCTCCGACGCAAGGTCTCTAATATTGGCGTCCTGCGACTGGCGCGAGATCAGCTCGGAATTCGCCATCATCACCAACAGCACGTTGTTGAAGTCGTGGGCGATGCCTCCGGCGAGGCGGCCGAGGGCCTCGAGGCGCTGCTGTTCCTGGTTCATGGTGTCTCGGCGCGCCTGCTCGCGTTCACGCTCGATGAGCTCGCGGTTCTGCTTGAGCGCCTCTTCGAGGTGGGTCACGAGCCGCGAGACCGACAACACGCCGAACGCGGTCGCCGGAACGAAGAGCACGGCGATGCGAATCCAGTTGAGCGGGAGCGTGACGTCGGCGGTGTCGCTGAGCGGCTGCACGCCTCCGAAGATGAACCAGGACGCGAGCGCGACGATGATCGCCACACACGCCGACAGGAAGATCCACGCGGCGCGAGCGCTGTGCGTCACCGAGAGCACGATGGTCACCGTGGCCATCGCGACGAACGAGTTGGGCGTCCAGGTGTGCGCGTTGATGACGGCCGTGGTCGCGACGCTGATGATGCTGAGGGCGAAGAGCGCCGAGCGCGTCGTGTGGCTGAGGCGCGGGGCGAACGCGGCCACGCCGATCAGCGCGGCACCGGCCAGCATCACGGCCGCGAGCAGGTAGCGACCGAGCATCAGGTTGCGCGGCAGAAAGAAGAGGAGCGCGAGCCCCATCACGATCGCCGAGAAGCGCAGGAGCGAACGCAGACCTCGCTCTCGCCACTCGGCGACGTCTTGATCGGATGCAGGGCTCACAGGGGACCAATCAACGATGTCGCCCGTCAGCGAGTCCGTCAACGCGGCGTTCCAGACCGCGTCATTTTTCTGACGCGTGAGTGCCTACTGGAGCGCCAGCTGGAAGAAGCCGGCGATGCGGTCGGCCAGCTCGAAGTCGGCGGCGTTGTCGGCGGCCGCGGTGCCTCCGTAGCCGGTGCGCGGGTTGGTGGAGCCGCGATCGATGAGCTCCACCAGCGGAAAGCCAGGCCGCGACGGGTTCATCGAGTGACCGACGCCGGGGAAGCAGCGCAGCTCATCGAGACGACCGATGGGATGCCCGGCGTCGACGAGGCGATTCCACGCTGCGGTCGAGAGCGGGCACGAGGGCCAGATGCCGTCGCTCCCCGCGGCGAGGAGGAGCACGGGACCGTTGATGCGCTCGACCGGAATCTCGGCCTGCGTGCGAACTGCGGGCCCCGCGGCGACGAGGCCCGCCGAGAAGAACGGCTCGCCGTACGAGATGGTGTAGCCCGCGTCGCTGGTGACGATGGTGTTGCTGCCGCTCGGCCATGGGAGGAAGGGCACGTCTCCGGCGTCGAGGGTCCACGTCGACTGCGTCGAGCTGCCAGGAGCGGCCCACGCGTAGCCGCCACCGACCAGTGAGACGACGGCGTGGACGTCACCGGGGAACGCGGCCCCCGCGAGGAGCGCGGCTTCTCCTCCGCGGGAGACTCCGAGGATTCCGAGCTTGGCGGTGCGCACGTCGGGCATTGCGCGCAGCCGCTGCACACCGCGCTGGAAGATCTCGAGCGGGATGCGGGTCATGCCCGCGGGTTTTCCGGGCACCGCGAAGTAGGCGATGGCGAGCACGGCGAAGCCGCGGCTGACGAGGAAGTTGGCGGTGAGTGCTCCGCCTGCGAGGCCGCCTTCGGAGCCTCCGAAGACGAGGACGGCGGGGAACGGACCGGTGCCGGGCGGGCGGAGGAAGTCTCCGTAGAGACCGGTCGCGGTCGTCTCGCGGAACGGCGTGACGGTTGTTCCGGGCGGCAGGAGCGAACGAGCGAGCTGCGCGGTGAAGGGCGTGCCGCCGTCCCAGCGGGCGGTGATGGTGAGATCGTGCGAGGTGGGCGTGGTGCTCGAGCCCATGCGCATCGACCAGAAGATCGCGTCGCCATCGATGGTGTTCCACGCGCCGGAGGTGGGCGCAGTGGTCGAGGTCGAGACTTCGCCGGTGGCGCTCGCGGTGAAGCGCGCGCTCGTCGAGTGACCGGCGTCGAGTCGGAAGTCGAGGTCGATGTCGCGGCAGGGCGGGAGATCGCGGACGCGAACTTCGAGGCGATCGCTGGTGAGCAATGCGTTCGGGAGAGCGCCGCCGTCGCGCAGCGTGATCTCGAAGTGCGGGGCGAAGATGGTGCCGGCGTCGAAGGTGCATGGTGCGCTGCCGCCTCCGCCCGTCGCGTTGCCTCCGCCCGTCGCGCTGCCTCCACCCGTCGCGCTGCCGCCACCCGTCGAGAAGCCGCCGCCCGTTGAGCCACCGCCCGTTGTGCCGCCTCCCGTCGTTCCACCACCCGTTGCTCCGCCGCCCGTTGCTCCGCCGCCAGTCGCACCGCCACCTGTGGTCCCGCCGCCACCGACTCCAGCGCCAGTTGTTCCTCCGCCCGCCGCGCCACCACCGAGTCCGCCGCTTGTTGCGCTGCCGCCTCCGGCTCCACCGTCAGTCGCGCTGGGATCGGGACACGCGGTCATCAGCACGGCTGCGAACAGCACGAGCGTTTTGCGCATCGCGTGACGATAGCTGTGCGAACTCCCTCACCCCAACCCCGTGCCGCCTCGCCGAAGGCCCCGAGATCTGCGAAGAGCGCTCCCGAGATGACGCCCGGCCTCTACGACGCACACGACAAGCTCGAGGAAAACCACTGGTGGTTCGAGGGCCGCCGCCGCGTCGTTCGCGAGGTGATGCAGCGCCACGTTCTCCCGCGCGCGCAGCGGAAGATCCTCGACGTCGGCTGCGGCGCCGGCGGCATGTTCCCGCTGCTCTCTGATTTCGGCTCGGTGGACGGCGCCGAGGCCTCACCCGATGCGCTCGCACGCGCGCGCCTGAAGTATCCACTGCGTCGCATCGAGTCGTGCTCGCTCCCCGACGAGCTGCCGAAGGGCACGTGGGATCTGATCACCGCGTTCGACGTGATCGAACACCTCGACGAGCCCATCGCCGCGCTGCGCACCATGCGCTCGCGCCTCACGTGGGACGGTCAAGTCGTCATCACCGTGCCCGCCTTCCAATTCCTCTGGAGTCACCACGACGACGCGAATCAGCACCGCCGCCGCTACTCGCGCCTCGAGCTCGTCTCGCACCTCTCGAGCGCGGGCTTGAAGGTGACGTACGTGAGCTACTTCAACACCCTGCTCTTCCCCGCCGTCGCGGCCGCCCGCCTGCTCGCGCGCGTTCGGCCGAAGAAGAACGCAGAACACGATTCGGGAGATTTGGAGGAGACGCCCGAGCCGCTCAACCAGATGCTGAAGCTGCTCTTCTCGAGCGAGCGCCTGGCCGTGAAGCGCACGTCGCTCCCCTTCGGTGTCTCGCTGATCGCCGTCGCTCAGCGCGGCTGATCAGTTCCGGCATCCACCGCGGGCTCGGGCGGCAGTTCCATCTGATCATCGAGCGCGAAGCGCCCGAGCGTGCGCTTGAGCACTTCCCACAACACCTTGCGGTGCTCGGCGACCGTCACCTTGCCGTCGAGAATGAGGCCCGCTCCGGCGTAGCGCGCGCGCACGCGGCCCTTCGTCACCTGTTGCAGCCCTTCCTGCACCGACTTGAGCTGGTTCTGCAGCACCGTGCCCTCGAACGTGAGATCGAAGAAGCGCGCCTCGAACGCATCGGTCTGAAACAGCGACAACAGCGCCTTGCGGCAATTCTCGGTGCCGACGGTGACGGTGAGCTTCGTCTCCTCGAGCGGCGTGAGCTTGAGATCAGGGCACGCCTTCTGTGCGGCGGTCAGCAGCGCAGCATCGTTCTGCGGAGGGCTGCTCACGCGCACGCGCCACGCGGCCACTTTCCCTTCCGCGCCGAGCAACACCGTCGCGCGGCCGGGCTTCAGGCCGATCAGCAACAACTCCTTCGACTCCGCGACCCACTCGACCGCGAGCACCTTCGGATCATCGATTTCAAACCAATCGACGCGCGGGAGTTTGACGAACTTCTCCTTGCCCGCCTCGACGTCGTGAATCCAATCGACGGGCCACGCCACCGCGCGCGCTGGCACGAGCAGCATCAGCGCGATGAAACACGACCTCCTCGCAGCGGCTCCGCGCATCACTTCGCTCCGGTCATCACGTTGCCGGGAAACAACGGGCCCTTCTTCGGCAGCGGCGGTCTGCGCGGAGTCAACGCGCCATTCTCGACCTCACAGATCGCCACGCGCCGCTCGATGGGAAACAGGAGACCGAGGCTCGCGAGCTGCGAAGACTGCAGCGCGCTGGTGGCCAACGTGCGCTTCACCGTCTTGCCGTCATCGCTGTCGGCGTACGCGAACGTCATGCCGTACCAGACGCCTTCGGGGAGCTTCATCTTGATGCGCACCGCTCCGCCCTGCTGCACCACTTCACTGGTCGGCGCACCGAAGCGCGCGTTGGTGCCGGTGCGGCCCAGGCCGGTCGTGACTTGCACCAACCACTCCGACGGAGCGACGAGGGCGTTCTTGCCGATGCAGCTGTCCCACGGAGTCGTGGCCTGGTCGCCGAGCCAGACCTGCAGCGTGTCTCCCGGCGTCACGACGTCGTCGATGATCTCGAACACGAACTCGGTGTCGCTGATGGCGATCACCTTCATCGACGCATCCGTCTCGGGCCCCGTCGAGCCCTGCACCACGTAGGGAGCGCGACCACCACACTTCCCGAGCGACGATTCCTTCCAACCCTTCTCGACCCAATCGCGCAGCACCGCGACCTTGGGAATCAGCGTCGACTTCTGCGGCCTGGGCTTGAGTTCCTCGCGCAGGTCCGGCTGACCGTCATCGACGCACTTCGAGAAGAAGCGTGAGCGCTCACCGGAGAACGTGTCCCACGACCACTTCGCCTCATCGACGAACTGCGGCGCGCGCGACTGGAAGATCGTCGTGGTGGTCGACACCAGCGTCGGCGGCTCGAGCTGAAACTCGCGCGTGACCGAGAGGCGGGAGTCCGTGCCGCCGAACTGATCGTGAATGACGCGGTTGGGCTTCACCTTCACTTCGTCTTCGCCGACGCCCGCCGAGCCGTAGCCGTCGTTGCACAACGAGAGGAGCTGCTTGAGCTGCCGCTTCTTGGTGCCGACCGCGAGCCAATACTCTTCGCGCTCACACTCCGCGCCGCTCTCGGATTCGACCGGCCCCTTGCTCAAGTGGATGACGCGGAGCGGCTGCCCGTTCGCGTCGGTGCCGGCCTTGGTGTCGCCGGTGATGGAGCACTCGTCTCCGCACCCGGCCGCCTTCGCGAGATCGCCCGGGACCTGACCGAGCGCGAGGCTCACGACCAGAAAAGGGACCATGTGGCGGAACATGCCACCAAAGCCCGAAAGAATGGCAACCACCTGAAATGGCGGCCCTTTCGGATCAGAACCGGCGAGGTGAGCCCCTTGCGGCTAAATTGGGCGCTGCGATGCCAACCTGG
>JAEUJS010000274.1 GCA_016792935.1 Archangium sp.
CCACTTCTCGTCGAGCGTGACGTGACGGCCGTACGGCGCGTTGTCTTTCGTGAAGCCCACGTGGCGAAGGTGGTGCTCGTCGTCCACCACCACCGCGAGCTGTCCGACTGGCGTGTCGATCAAGTCGTAGTTCATCGAGGCATCTCCGAGGCCCACAGGTGTTGTGCTGCGTAGCCGCGCCAGGGCCTCCAGCTTTCGGCGCGTGCGAGGAGTCGTCTTTCATCGAGCTTCGCCGCGCGGAGGATCCCCACGTCGGTGAGCGGAAACGCATCGGGCTCGCGAGCGGCGCGCAACGCGATGACCTGCGCGGTCCAATCTCCGACGCCGCGCACGTTGGTGAGTTTGGCGATGGTGTCGTCCACGCTCTGGCTGGCGTCGAAGAGCCGCGGGTTCTCGAGCGCGGCGAGCGCGATGGAACGAAGCGCGTCTTGCCGAGCGCGAGGCATCTTCAATTTCTCGAGCGGCGCGTCGAGCACGTCCTGCGGAGAAGGAAACGCCGGTGCCGACTCGCAGAGTTCGACGAGCGTGCTGGTGAGCCTGCGTCCGGCTTCGACCGTGACCTGCTGGCCGAGCACGGTGCGCATCGCTGACTCGAAGCCATCCCACGCGCCGGGCACCCGCAGTCCTGGACGCTTCTTCACGTGTTTCTTGAGCAGCGGGTCCTTCGCGAGGTGCGTGGTGATGGCGGCCACGTCGGCGTCGAGATCGAACACGCGCCTGACCTTCGCCACGAGCGGAGAGAGCGCGCGCACGTTCGCTCCGGAAAAGGTGACTGCGAGACACGACGACTTCGGCTCGTGCGCGACGGTGATGGTGACGGCCTTGCCGTCGTGCACCAGCACGCGCTCGTAAGTGCCGTCGTCGTTCAGCTTCTCGAGTCCGTCGATGGCGCGGCTCTTCAGGTACCAACACATCGCGGCCCAGTCGTACGGAGCGCGGTACCGCAAGCGCATCGTGACGCCGTCGCTCAACGGTGAAGCGGAGAGCTGTTTGCGAATCTGCGTCGGCGGCCGCTTGAAGAGCTTGCGGAACACGTCGTTGAAGCGGCGAATGCTGCCGAAGCCAGACGCGAGGGCAATCTCACTCACCGGCAAGCGCGTCTCGTGGAGCAGTTGCTTGGCGAACAACACGCGGCGCGTCTGCACCACGGCGATGGGGCTTGCTCCGAGGTGTTCGTGGAAGAGGCGGCGCAGGTGACGGTCGCTCACGCCGACGCGCTCGGCGATGGCTTCGAGTGAATCGTCGGTGCGCTCCACGGGCTCGTCGGCGATGAGACTCAACGCGCGCGCGACGGTGTTCGACGTGCCACGCCACGCTCCGAGATGCGCGACCGTTTCAGGGCGACACCGCAGACACGGCCGGTAGCCCGCTTCTTGCGCCGAGGCCGCGCTGCGGAAGAAGCGGCAGTTCTCGAAGCGCGCGAGTCCAGCGGGGCAGACGGGACGGCAGTAGATGCCGGTGGTGGCGACTCCGATGAAGAAGCGGCCGTCGAAGCGCGCATCTCTCGAGCGGAGCGCGCGGTAGCAGGCCTGAGGGTCGAGGTCCTTCATGCGCGGCAAGGTACAGCGTGCGCGTGGAGTCGACTGGCCGTTTTCGGACGTGGTCGATCAGCGCGCGAGATCGACGCGCACGCTCGTCTCGTGGCCCTTGCGATCGACGCACACTGCTTCGACAAAGAGATCTCCGACAGCGGGAGGCGACACCGACGTGAACAGCTGCGAGGCCATTGCGGAGTTCGCGGGGGGCGTGGTGGTCCATTGCGCGCTTGCCGGCGTGCGCAGGCGCATTTCCTTCACGCCATCCCAATCGAACGCTGCGACGAGGAGATCGAACTGTCCCGGCGTGGACGGTGACGGACTCAGCCGCAGCCCACATTTCGGATTGGTGATGGACGCACTCCGCCGCGCGCGCACGCGTTCTTCGGCGGCTTTCTGACAGACGGGACACATCGCGCTCTCTCCGTCGTTCATCAGACACGCTTCGCCGAACCGGTACGCGCCGAGCTGGTAGCCCATCGCGCCTTCGACGCCCTGCCGTTCGCCGCCGAACTTGGGGCTGCTCGGGTTCAGCGACACGTTCGCGCTGAAGAACGCCGCGATGTCCCTGGCGCTCAGGTCTTCGTCGCTCGCCGCGCTGGTGGACACCCGCTCGATGCTGCTCTCCAGCTCGGTGTATTCGTCGTGCAAGCCGAAGAGCGCGTGCCCGAGCTCGTGCGCGAACACGTTCCCGTTCGACCAGCTGTTCATCATCACCACCGAGCGCGAGCCGTACCAGGCGAGGGTCCCATTCTCGCGGTAGCGCGTGGGCGTGTTCACCACCACCACGATGACGTCGAAGCGCCCGAGTGTTTCGGGCACCAGCTCGTTCATGCGCTCGGCATCGACGAGGATGTGCACGCCGCGCATCTGCGTCGCACAGCTCCCGAGCACGAAGCCGTCATCGGGAGCCAGGTCACGAAAGTCGATCCACGACGCGTTGAGCATCGGCGTCAGGCCCGGCACTTCGCGGTCCATCCGCTCCGTGAAGTCGAAGAGCCACGTGCGCGTGATGTTCTCGAAGCGCGGCAGGTCGTCTCGCGCGAAGCCTTCGGCGACGAACGCGATGTGAAACGAACGCTCGCGATCCGGAGAGACGATCTTCTCCTTCACCGTCGGCGTGCAGCCCGCGCAGCGCTTCAGCTCAGGGAGTGCCGCTTTGTCTTCGCACCACGGACGCTCAGGAGCACAGCCGCTCAACAACACCACCACCAACAGGGGTAGGCGCATGAGCGTGCATCGACGACATGCCCTGCGACCTATTCATCTCTATTGCGGGTCCGGCGGGGTGAAGAACACCGTCTTGCCGTTCTCGCGGTAGGCGTGGAGCGCGCGTTGGTACAGCGCCTCGAACTCCGGGGCTCGTGAGTCTTTGGGGAACGGAGCGAGGGTCTTCACCGCCGAAGTGAATTCCCCATCAGCGAGCTCGCACTGCGCGACGGCCATCGCCGCTTCCTGTGAGTCGGGCGCGGTCTGGAACCACGCGTGCGCCACGCTGCGCAGCACCCGTTCGCGCTCATCGTGAACACCGCGCAGCGAGAAGAAGAGCTCCTTCCACGCGAAGTCGCGCATCTTGCGCTTCTGCGTCCACGCGGTGAACGCGAGTCGCGCGCCGTCGGTCGCCACCCGCTCGTCGTAGAGCGACACGGCTTCACCCGAGCGGAAGTACGCGATGGGCGAGAGGTACTCGAGCAGGTTGTGATCGTCGGTGTTCACCGGGCCTTCACCGGCGAACTCGAGCTGGCCTTCATCGGAATGCACCTGTCGCGCGAGCAGCGTGGTGACGCGCGAGACGTTGAGGCGCTTCAAGTCCATCGAGACCGACGCCGAGGTCATCCGCGCGGCCATCGCATCAGCGTCGATGACCTGCTCCTCGCGCGAAGCGATGAGCAACATGTCGGCCGCGCCGAGCCACGTCGTGCCGTGTTCGAAGCTGTCGCGCAGCGTGCGCACCACGAGCTTCACCAGCTGCTCGTTCGACTCGTAGGTGTGAATCCACTGCACCATGCGGCCACCCGGAGCGAGCCGTTCACGCGCCACGCGGAAGAAGTCGCGGGAGAAGAGACCGGACACGCCAGTCACCCAGGGGTTCGAAGGCACGCTGACGATGAGGTCGTACTTCTCTTCAGAGAGCGTGAGGAACGTGCGCGCGTCTTCGATGTGCACGTGGCAGCGCGGATCTTTGAGCGCGTTGCGGTTGTCTTCCGAGAACTCCGCCGCGGCGTCGATGACGGCGGGAGAGATTTCCACCACGTCGAGCCGCTCGATGCCTTCGTGCGCGAGCAGAGAGCCGGCGGTGATGCCTGCTCCGATGCCGACCAGCAGCACGCGCTTCACCTGACCGGGGTGCAGCAGCACGCCCATGTGCGCGGCGAGCGCTTGCGTGTCGAGGT
This sequence comes from Archangium sp., assembly GCA_016792935.1. Lineage (GTDB taxonomy): Bacteria > Myxococcota > Myxococcia > Myxococcales > Myxococcaceae > Archangium_A. The sequence goes on from JAEUJS010000274.1 coordinate 3,929, forward strand.
CCCCGCGATCGTTCGAGCCGTCGGCCTTGCCGTTGATGCGCAGGAAGCGGTGCTCGCCGGGCTGCTCGGCGACCATCACCGAGGCGAACACGTCGTCGGCGTAGAAGCGCGTGGTGGCGCGGCCCTTCGCTTCCTTCTCGAAGCTCTCGAAGTCCGAGAAGTGTCCCTTCCACTCGCGGTACCGGCCAGCCTCGGAGATGAAGCGCGACCAGCCGTGACTGGTCACTGCGCTCATCACGATGAGCACCGCCGCCCCCGCGAGAACGCCGCGCGTGCGCGACTCGGAACCCGGCCACAGACACAGCGTCGCCGCGATGAGGTTGGCGACCAGACCCACCGTGAAATTCCCTTCGAGCCCGATGAGCGGCAAGAGCACGAGCCCGCCGAGCAGCGAGCCGAGAATCGTGCCGACGGTGTTGAACAAATAGACGCGGCCGACTTCACCGCCGACCGTGTCTTTGGTGCGCATCACCACGCGCGCGCCGAGCGGGAAGCTCGCGCCCATCAAGAACGTCGGCGGAATCAGCAAGAGGCCGCAGAACGCGAACGTGAGGAAGAGGTACACGTTCCACGAAGTGTCGGGACGCAGCAGCTGTGTGAGGTGGAAGAAGATGAACGGCAGCCGCCGGTAGAGCGGAATGGTCAACACCACCGCGACCACGAGCAACAATTGCAGCAAGCCGAAGGTGCGCAGCGCATCTCCCTCACGACGCCTCGCGATCCAGAAGCTGCCGAGCGCGATGCCGAGAATGAACGCCGAGAGGATGAGCGTGAACGCGTAGCTGGTGCCTCCGATGATGATGGACAGCAGCCGAATCCACGTCACCTCGTAGAGCATCGCGGTGAAGCCCGAGAGCGCCGTGCCGATGAGCACCGCGCGCACCGCGAGTGAGTCGTAGACGCGTTCCTGCACTTCGTCGGTCGAGGGCGTCTCTCCATCTCCGGTCTGCATCGGCGCGCGCCCACCAAGAATCGCGAGCACGCCGACCAGCACGTTGAACATCACGGCGAAGCGCTCGGTCACCGCGAGCCCCGCAGCGGGAACGAAGACGAGTCCCGCGAAGAGACTGCCGACGGCGGCTCCGAGCGAGTTGAGCGCGTACAGTTTGGCGAGCGTCGACTTCGCAGTGCCGAGCTGGGTCGTGAGCGCGCGCGTCATCGCCGGCAACGAGCCGCCCATCAGCAACGCCGGAGGCAGCACCGTCACCACCGCCAACACCAGCCGCGCGGGGTTGCCGCCGACCGCTCCGACCTTCACGTAGAGCGAGCCCATCGCCTCGAGCACGGTGGGGAAGAGCAACGCGAGCACGCCCACTCCGATTTCGAGCACGCCGTACAACTGCAACGGACGTTGGCTGCGATCTGCGCGACGGCCGAAGAGCCACGCTCCGAGCGCGAGGCCGCCCATGAACGTCGCCAGCAGAATCGCGTGCGCCTGGCCGGTGTTTCCGAGCCAGTTCGCGAGGCGTTTGGACCAGCAGAATTCGTAGATGAGCCCGGTCGCTCCAGAGAAGAAGACGAGGGCGAGTGCAGTCGTGCGCGAGAGCCTCAAGCGGGCGGAGCCTAAAATTTTTCAATGTTCCGTGAATGGCGAAGTGACCTCGTGTGACTGAGTCGCCGCGAGCAAGGGAACATCAGCGGCCGGGGGCTCGCGCTTTCAAAAAACAAAAGGGAAGAAAATGAGATCGTGGGGACTCGTGTTGTCTGCAGTGTTCGCCGTGGGCTGTACGCAGGGCCCGACGTTGGCTCGGCCGAACACCCAGGCGATGAAGACCAGCACCCGACAGGCGCTTGGCGGTACTGGACTGGCAGCGAGCGCGCAGTTCGATGCGCCGGTCATCGACGCGAACACGCAGAGCAATTTCACGCCGGGCCCGGGCACGTATTCGGTGGCGCCGAACCTGAGCGGTGGGCCGGGCTCGCTGGGCGTCGTCGACTCGTCAGGTCAGCCGACGTTCAACTACGTCATCGTGGGTGACCTGAACGGCAACCCGCAGAGCTTCTTCGCCATCATCGCCGACGTGCCGTTCACGGTCGGTACGCACACCATCGACAACGTTCATTTCTATGCGGGTCTCTTCGACGCCGCGTCCGGCAACCCCACACACCTCGCGAGCGCGGGCACGGTGACGTTCAACACTGCCGGTGGCATCGGCGGCCGTTGGGTCGGCACGTTCACGGGCACGGTCGATGAGGTCGCGTTGCCGCCTGCGTGCCAGACGACCGCTGATTGCTCGGCGGGAGAAGTGTGCAGCAACGGCGTGTGCGTGCGTCCTCCGCCTCCGCAGTGCGTGAGCGACTCCGACTGCGCGTCGAACGAGCTGTGCCAGGCGGGCGTGTGCGTGCCGCAGAGCGTGCCGGCGTGCGTCGTGGATTCTGATTGCGCCGCGGGTCAGGTGTGCAGCGCGGGTCAGTGCGTCGCGGCTCCGCAGTGCATCAGCAACGCGCAGTGCGCGCCGAACGAGTCGTGCCTGCGTGGTCAGTGCGTCCCCAACAATCCTCCGCAGTGCACGTCGAGCAACCAGTGCCCGCTGGGCTGGCAGTGCGCGGGTGGTCAGTGCGTGCCGGGCTCGGGCCCGTCGCAGTGCGAGGGTCAGCAGGGTGATGGCTCGCTCAGCGGCAATGTGACCACCGTCGCGTCGTGCAGCGCGATTCCGGCGGGCGCGGTCAGCATCAGCCAGGGTGTGGCCATCATCGACGACGAGCTGCGCCTCGTGGTGTTCGACCCGAACGCGGGTGACGAGGGCGCGTCGCTCGAGCTCACCGTGTGCCCTGGTGCTCCGGGAACGCTCACGCTCGGCAACGGCCTCACCGCCGCGTCGCACATCAAGGACGTGCAGACGGCTGACCTGCGTCTGTTCGCCGAGCGGAAGGCCTCTGCTGCTTCGCTCACGTTGACTCAGGTGTCGCCGTCGCTCGCTGGCTCGTTCTCGCTGACGTTGAGCGCGGGTGGCCAGGTCAGCGGCAGCTTCACGATGTACTGAGTCGTTCGAAGTTCACACGTCGTTCGCGGCCCCTGACGATCCTTCGCGATCGTCGGGGGCTTCGCGCTTCAGCTGGTGCGGTTCTGCGCGATGGAGACCGGGGCGCCGAACAGCGCGCTGAGCTGATCGCGCAGCTCGAAGAACAGCACGCCCGGCAGCTCTTCAGGCACCAACAGCAGGAACCGTCGCGGATCGACGCCGAGCATGAACTGCTTTTCCCGGTCGCCGACCCACGGCATCACGAACTGCACCGCGAGCTGCGGAGCGACCGAGAGCAGCGCGTTCAACTCCGCTCTGGGCAGGCTCGGCATCGAGAAGCGTGCGCCCTTGAGCGTGGGCAGCCTGCTCGCCGCGCCGAGAAAAGAGCGGAGGTGCGTCGCAGTCAGCGCAACGTCGTATTGCTGCATCGTCGTGCGGAACGTCACGAATCGCACCTTCGGTAACTTCGCGAGTCGCGAAGGCAGCCCGGAGAGCTCTTCTCGATCGACTGGCACGTCGAGCACCTCGAGATTCTTCGGCGCCACCGAGAGCACGTGCGTGCCCAGCACGCGGCTGGTGCACGTGAAACGAGTCAGGTGCGGCCGCTCGACGTCGAGCACCGACGGTCGCGGAAGAGACGAGAGCGTGGCGTTGATGGTGCGCGCTGATTTCCACACGTGGTGCTGCGGATCGCTCGGGCCCGTCCACTCGACCTCGATCGGCAGCCCGCGGCGAAACGCGGTGAGGCGCGCTCCCGCTGGCGCCCAATTTCCGGGCTGGTCGCGAATCAGCACGTTGACCTTCACCTTGCGCATCAGGTCGGTCTGTCGTTCCTCGTCGAGCATGAAGGCGATGAGCCGGCCGCGCGCGTCGTCGAGCTCCATCAACGCATCGGACGCGACGCGCAGCGCGTGCTCGTCTTCGAGGTCGTTCGCGACGCGATCGAGAATGCGCTCCGCTTCCGTCGGCGCGCGCGGCACGAACGTGACCGTCGGTCGGTCGGCGGGAACCACGTTGGCACCGGCCGCTCCGAAGAGCATCACGCGATTGGTCGGCGTGTTCGCCGGAGGAAGTGGCGCTCCGAACATCGCTCGACCTTCCGCGCTTCGATACGACTCCGCAGGCGGCTGCGTCGGGTCGGGCAACGGCGCGGGCGTGCCGAAAATCATCACGTTGCGCCTCGGTGGATCGGCTGGGCGCGGGGCGGGCGGCACCGGGACCGGGACGGCGTTGCGCTCGACGGGCGCCTGTTGCACCACGTCTGCTCTCGGCACGGCGACAGCACGTCGAGCGGTGAACACCTCGTTGCAGCGCGTGCACTGCACGACGGTGCCCTCGGGCGGAATCACCGACGGCGCCAACCAGAACCGCGTGACGCAGCGCGGGCAGGTGACGAGCGTGCGCTGCTCTTCGCCAGGGCGCACCACCCAGAACTCGAGCTGACAGCGCGTGCACTGCACAGCCGCTCCGCCCGCCGGAATCTGTGCATCCTCGAGAACGTAGGTCGTCGAGCAGCGCTCGCAGCTGATGAGCAAGCCGACAGCGTACTGTGCGAGTAAGAGCCGCTCCATGCACCACAGCCGTCTCGCGGGCTTCATCATCGACTGCAAAGACACGCCGCCCGACGAAGGCGCTCGCTTCTGGAGCGCGGCGCTCGGCCTGTTGTCGAAGGGCGACGACGGCCACGGCTACGCCGAGCTCGACGCGAGCAAACGCGACCTCCGCATCGAGGTGCAGAACGTGATGCACGAGAGCCGCGTGCACCTCGACATCGAGACCGACAATCAGGCCGCCGAGGTCGCGCGCCTCGAGAAGCTCGGAGCGACGCGCGTCGCGAACGGCGCACGCTGGGTGGTGATGCAGGCTCCGACGGGTCAGCGCTTCTGCGTCATCAACGCGCGCGTCGCGCTCGCTGGACTGCCGGGCGTGACTGCGTGGCCGTGACTCACTCGCCGCCGTGGCGAGACACGAGCTTCACCACCGCCATGCGTGACACTCCCGCGATGCGCGCCCCCTCGGCGAGGTTGCCTTTGCACGCCGCGAGCAGGGCCTTCACGTAGCGGCGCTCGAAGGCGCCGACCATGCGCTCTTTCTGCTCGAGGTACGGGCGCGAGAGGTCGATTGCCCCAGCAGGCTCGCCTGCTGATTTGATGTCACTCCCGCTCGCGGCGGGCCATCCGGGAGTGGACTGCATCGGCTCCGCGCCCGCCTTCCACCGCTCCACCGCGTTGCGCAGCTCGCGCACGTTGCCGGGCCAGTCGTGTTGCTTGAAACGCTCGAGCGTGACGGCGTCGATGCTGCGCCCCGCGAAGTGCGTCGCGAGCAATTCGAGATCTTCTTTGCGCGTGCGCAGCGCTGGTACGTCGACCCGCAACACCGACAGCCGGTAGAACAAGTCCGCGCGGAAGCGGCCGCGGTTCACCTCTTCTTCGAGCGCGCGATGCGTGGCCGCGATGATGCGCACGTCCACCGTGATGGGCTTGCTGCCGCCGACGCGCTGCACTTCCCGCCGCTCCAACGCGCGCAGGAGACGCGGCTGCAGCTCGAGCGGCAGCTCACCAATCTCGTCGAGGAACACCGTGCCGCCGTGCGCGCGCTCGAACGCACCTTCGCGCGTCGAGACCGCCCCGGTGAACGCGCCCTTCTCGTGGCCGAACAACTCACTCTCGATGAGCGACGGAGCGAGCGCCGAACAGTCGACCACCACCAACGCGGCGTTCGCGCGCGGGCCGTGTTGCACCAGCGCTTCGGCGACCGCTTCTTTCCCCGCTCCGGTCTCGCCGCGCAGCAACACCGTCGCGTCACTCTTCGCGAAGCCGTCGAGCACGTGAAACAGCTCGCGCATCACGGCTGACTTGCCGAGCAGCGGGCCGAAGCGCTCCGCCTCACTCGCCGGGAGCGGCACCACTTCATCGCCCGGCTCGAAGCGCACCTCGGTCGCTCCGAGTGAGAGCGTCGCGCCCCGCGTCAGCACCGCGTCGCGCACGAGCACGCCGTCGATCAGCGTGCCGTTCAAGCTCCCGAGGTCGCGTACGCGAATGCCTTCTTCGTCGTGCGTCAGCTCGCAGTGGATGCCCGACACGCTGGGGTCGTCGAGCTGCAGGGCGTTGCCAGCGAGCGCGCCGATGCGCAGCGCGGGAGAGCGCACCTGCACCGCCTTTCCCTGACTGGAGCCGCGCGTCACCGTGAGTCGGTAGCTCGCGAGCGCTCGGCCGCGCCCACCGGCGACTTGTGTCACCCACGTGCCGCGTCGATCTCGCATCGAGCGACCGAGATTAGCGCGGGCGCTCCCAGCGATGCGGAGTAGATTTCCCGGTCGAGTGCCCGAGCCGATCAACGATTACCTCCGCCGCGTCGGTGCAGCTCCGGTCGAGGAGGCCACGCGTTGGTTGGTCGAGCTCTGCGAGGCGTTGACGCGCGCTGGTTCGTTGCTCGACGTCGACGCGACCCTCGTGCAGGTCGGCGGCCCCGGAGATGGCGCCATCGTCATCACGCCGCGCGCGTTCGCAGGCACTCCGCGCGAACAGGTCAGACGCGTCGCCGCGCTCGGCTTCGAGTTGATCAAGGGCATGCCGCCGCCCGAGGGTCCGGTGCCGTCCGACGCGTGGGTGGGTTTGCGCCCCGAGCTGGCGCGCGTGCTCGCCGCCGCGCTCGCGGGAACGGGAGCAGCCGACGTTCAGGCGCTCGGCGCGTTGCTCTCAGCGTTGCGCAGCGACACCGCCGCGTACGCGCTCGGCAAGAACGACACGGTGCAGTCGAGCAATCCGCCCGCGCCGTCAGCTCCACGCGCGACCGAAGGAGCGCTCGCCGGAACCACGCTCGGCTCGTACGAGCTCATCGCGCTGCTCGGCAGCGGCGGCATGGGAGAGGTGTACCGCGCAAAGCACGCGCGCCTCGGTCGTGAGGTCGCGGTGAAGGTGTTGCGGCCCGAGTACGCCGCGATGCCCGACGTCGTGCAGCGCTTCTTCCAGGAAGCGAAGGTGGTGAACGACATCAACCACCCGCACATCGTGCAGATCGTCGACTTCGTCGAGTCGCCGCAGGCGGTGTTCTGCGTGATGGAGCTGCTGCGCGGCCGCTCGTTGACGCGCGTGGTGAAGGAAGACGGACCGCTCCCGCTCGCGCGCATTCGCGTGCTCCTCGAGCAGGTGTGCGACGCGCTGGTGGCCGCCCACGCGCGCGGCGTCGTGCATCGCGACATCAAGCCCGACAACCTGTTCGTCACCGTCGACGCGCAAGGCGTGGAGCAGATCAAGGTGCTCGACTTCGGCATCGCGCGCCGGCTGACCGCTGACGATTCCGCGAAGACGCGCGCGGGCATGGTGATGGGCACGCCGTCGTACATGGCGCCGGAGCAGGCCGCGGGTCGGCCCGTCGACGTGCGCGCCGATGTCTACGCGGTGGGCGTGGTGCTCTACGAACTGCTCACCGCGACGTCGATGATCGACTTGAAGGCGCCGCCGACGCGCGTCGATCGTTCCGCGCTCGGAGAGCAGATTCCGGACGCGCTCGCGAAGGTCATCGAGGCGAGCCTCTCGTTCGATCCAGACAAGCGGCCGGCGAACATCGGTCCGCTCCGCGACGCGCTTGGTGGCGAGGTCACCACGCCGAAGAGAGGCCGTCGCGTGACGTGGGCCGTTCTGGCGCTGGCGAG
>JAEUJS010000291.1 GCA_016792935.1 Archangium sp.
CCCGCACCGAGCAGCGCCACGACTGCCGCCGCGATGGCGACGATGCGCGCGCGAGATCTCGGTGGACGCTCGAGCGCCGCGAGCAACGTCTTCAAGTCGTGTGTGCGCTGAAACGGGTCGACGTGAAGACCCGCCAACACCACCGCCCGCACCCACGTCGGCACGGCCGAGCCCGCGGGCACCGGAGCCACCACCGTGTCACCCGGCCGCTTGAACGGACGCTCGCCGTACAGCGCTTCGTAGAGCGCGAAGCAGAAGCTGTAGAGGTCCGAGCGCGCATCGACCTTTGCGCCCGCGAATTGCTCGGGCGACATGTACGCGACGGTGCCCACCACCGAGCCCTCGACGGTGAGCGGCGACTCGAGCGGCGTGGTGATGGGCTTCGCGTTCTCGGGCCTCGGCGCGCTCAGCTCGTTCGCGGCGCGCGCGACGCCGAAGTCGGTGACGCGCACGCGGCCATCGCTGCTGATGAGCACGTTCTCGGGCTTGAAGTCGCGATGCACCAGCCCCGCGGCGTGCGCAGCTTCGAGACCCCGCCCCGCGTCGATGAAGACCTTCAGCACCTCGTTCCAGCTGCGCGGCTTCTCTTTGAGCCAACTGCGCACGGTGCCGCCGTCCACCAGTTCCATCGCCAGGAAGATGCGGTCTTCGTGCGCGCCGACCTCGTAGATGGTGACGACGTGGGGATGACTCAGGCGCGCCATGGCGTGCGCCTCACGCAGCATTCGCGTGCGCGCGCCCTGCGAGTCGTCGGTGCCGCCTGACTCCGCGCGCAGCAACTTCAGCGCAACGGGGCGATCGAGGTTGGTGTCGCGCGCGAGGTACACCACGCCCATGCCGCCGATGCCGAGCGTCTTCTCGATGCGGAAGTGACCGATGGGCGTGCCCGCGGGCAGCTCGGGTTCCGGCACGAAGAGACGCGGAGGGCCCACGTCTTGCGTCGCTTCGCCGCTCCCTCCGAGCTGAACGCGCGAGATGTAGGCCGAACATTCCGCGCAGCCGCGCACGTGCACGTCGAGTCGGGCGCGCTCTTCGGCCGCGAGCTGGTTGGTCGCGAGCTTCAGCAACGCATACGGCTCCGGACAGCCTGGCGCCCGCTCGTTCATCATGTTCGGTGGAAAGTGAGAGTCACTCTCATTTCATGCTCACGGGGCGGGGCAGCCAGTCGCGCCATTGCCGTGCAAGACACCGCTCGTCTGCCCCATCAGGTTGCAGTTGGTCGCCGAGTTGATGCGGATGCGCCCCATGCCGCCGCCGCCTCCTCCTCCACCGGCGTTCGATGCTGCTGCGCCGTTGTTCCCGTTGCCGACCGGAGATGTCGCAGCGCCGTGCCCGGTCCCACCGTTGCCGCCTGACCCGCTCCCATTGGCACCCCCCGCACCACCGTTGCCCGAGGCGTTGGCGCCAGGGCCGCCGTTGTTGCCGTCTTGTCCGAGCGAGCCTTCACCACCACCGCCACCATTCGTCGCCAGCACCGCGCCGCTGATGGTCGTTACCTGATTGGCTTCGAGCAGGATCCCGCCGCCGCTCCCGGCGCCGCTTCCGCCGCTGTCGTTGATGGTCGCTCCCACGCCACCCTGGCCGGGCGCTGAGATGAAGTTGGAGAGCTGCAATGAGCCGCTGACGGTGAACTGCACGGCCCCGCCGCCGCGCGCGCCCGTGGTGCTCAGGGCGTTGGCGGCCGTCACCCCGTTTCCGCCGTTGCACCCGCCTCTGAGTGGAATGAGGGTGGTCTGGCCGTTGGTTGCGCCGGGAGTTCCGCCGCCGGCTCCTGCCGCGTTGTTTCCTCCCGTGCCGCCTTGTGACCCGAAGCTGCCGCCAGCGCCGCCGCCGCGCGCCGTCGCTGCAGTTCCTGCCGCACATGCCGCGGACGAGCCTCCGGAGTTGTTCGCGACGATGGTGCCCTCGAGGTCGACGTCGCCGACCACGGCAAAGATGAGGGGCTTGTCGCCGCTGATGAGGAGGTCGCTGTTGCTGCGCAGACGCAGCCCTGCGAGGCGCACGATGACGGTCGGCTGCCCCCCGGGCGGCGTGAAGACCCGCGACGGCTGATTGCCGAAGCACGTCGGGAACGTCGGCGTCGCGGGCGTGGTGTCGATGGTGCCGTCGCAGTTGCTCAGGTCGAGGTCGGCGCCGGCGTCGGGCGGAAGGTCGGCGTCGACGAAGTTGCTGGTGGTGAACGGAAAGAGGCTGGTCGGCGTCGCGTTGCAGTTGAACATCGAGTCGCACGTGGCCGGGCCGCCCGTGCCTGCGTCGCACGCTCCAGCCGTCGGCGTGAACGTGCAGCCGCCATCGACGGTGCAGACGCCGGGCACCACGGTGTGGCACTGCGAGAGCGGACTGCAGCTCACCGTGTTCCCGCGGCAGCCACCGTCTCCATCACACGCGTCATTCACCGTGCAGTTGTCGCCGTCGGTGCAGGTGCCGGCCCCCATGCCCGCGGGGACCGGCGGGTAGACGCACAGGCCGCTCGGCTCCACGCACCCACTCGAGCTGCGGCACACCGGAGCCGGCGCGCACATCGAGGTCATGCCCGGCACGCACACGCCGTTCATGCACTGCGAGGTCGCGGTGCACGCCAGCATGTCGTTGCACATGTTGGTGGTGTTGGTGAATGTGCACAGGCCCGTTCCCGGCTGACAAACACCGTTCATCTGACATTGAGGCTCGGTGGGGTTGCAGACCACGAGACTCGTCGCGTCGCCGCAGCCGCCGTCGGTCAGACAGCGCTCGCCGGTGGTGCACATCGAGTTGTCGTTGCACGCGGTGTCGGGCATCGCCTGGCAGTCAGGGTCGAGGCAGTCGACGAGCATGTCGTTGTTGTTGTCGATGCCGTCGACGCAGTTCTCGTTCGGGCCGCGGCACATGCCACCGACGCAGGTGTTCGAGCCGCCGCAGTTCATGTTGTTGCAGATGCCCGAGGTGTCCGCGCAGTCGGCGCCGTTCTGGCAGTCGTTGTCCTTGCCGTCGCCGCACAGCTCGGGCGCGCCCGGGTAGATGGTGTTGTCGTTGTCGTTGCAGTCGGCAGGCAGCGGCACCAGGTCCATGTCGTTGTCGACGCCCGCGTCGAAGCCCGCATCGAAGCCACCATCGGTTCCTGCATCGGTGCCGGCATCCGTTCCTCCGTCGGAGCCACCGCCATCACTGCCGCCGTCACTGCCGCCGTCACCGTTCATTCCACCGTCGCCCGTCGTCGAGGGTCCCAGCCGCAGCGTCACCATCGAGGGCGGCCGCGAGAACATCGCCGTCTCCTCGGGGCTCTCTTCTCCGTTGGGCGTCGCGCACGCGGTGTCGCTGAAGCCACGCGCCTTGATGCGCGCGGTGGTCATGAAGCCGGCGTTGCCAATGGCGACCTTGAGCGAGGTCTTGGTGCCCACTTCCATCTTGTTCGACTCGAGCGTCTGCGTTCCGTCGGTCGCGCTGACCTGCACGCACCTCGACGTGGCACCCGGCGCGAACTCGACCACCGCGAGAATGCCGGTGGTGTTCGGCGGCGTAGAACAACCCGCGGACGCGAGAACGAACGCGACCGCGCTCAGCGATGCAGCTGCGGCACAGCGATTCAGGAATTTCATGTGCGGGTCCGGGTGGGGCCGGTGGGGGAAACGAAGCCTGACACTCAATCGATGTACGCCGGAAGGCGACAAATTCACGGTGCCGCAGGAAGGGGCGCGACCTGCGCGTCCACCACCGCGGCGGGCACGCTGTCGGGCACGTCCTCGGCGCGGAACTCCGAGCGAATCTTGCCTGCGAGGAAGAGGAACGGGAACGAGACGAACAGGCCCGCGAAGCCCAGCAGGTGTTCCCACGCGATGAGCGAGAGAATCAGTACGAAACCGGGCAGGGCGACGTGGCGCGCCGTCAGCCGCGGGTTCAAGTAGTACGACTCGATCTTGTGGAGCACGAAGGTCAGCACCACGAACAGCACCACGCCGAACCAGCCCTTCACCTGGTACGCGAGAATCACCAGCACCGTGCCCGAGATGAGGTTGCCGACCACCGGAATCAGGCCGGCCACGAAGATGAGCACCATCAACATGGCGATGCGGGGCACTCCGATGAGCAGCAACACCGGGAGCGTCAGCACCGCGTTGCACGCCGCGACCACCAGCTGCACTTGCACGGTGAGCGACACCGATTCGGCCAGGTGTTCGCCCCACCGCACCAGCGTGCCGAAGAGCGTGCGCGGGTCGAGTGAGTCGCGGAAGGCTTTGATGCGCTCCTCATCGAGGAAATAGACGATGGCGAGGATGAGCCCGATGAGCGCCATCAAGAACGCACGCCCAATCGCCGCCGCCGAGCGCGCCACGTCGGCCGCGTAGTGTTCGGCTGACTGCGCGAGGTCTTCGGAATCGGGCAGGTGTTCCTGCAGCGTCGCGTACCAGGGGTGCTCGCGCAGCGCGGCCATGCGCGTGGGCAGCCCGTCGCGCGTCTCGACCACCAGCTTCGCCACGCGCCCCGCCGAGATGAATGCCCCGAGGCCGAGCACCAGCGCGGCGAGCCCAAGCACCGCGAGCAGCGCCCACAGCCGCTTCCACTTGAAGCGGCGACACAGGAAGCCGGCGGTGAAGAAGAGCGCGCGCTCGAAGGTGACGAAGAAGACCAGCAGCAACGCGAGGTGGCGGAAGGAGACGAGCACCGCGGCGAACAACAGCAACGCGAGCGCACGGCGGGCCGTCTTCTCGGCGAAGAAGCGTGCAATGCGGTCAAAGCCCCCTGGGGCGACGGCGTTGGGTGGCAAGTCGGCTGCGGGCTGACTCATGCTCGGCTAGCTTCCTGCCGATGGGCAGCGGGGGCGATTTTTCGGAAGGACCAAAGCCCCCTGGGGCGACGGCGTTGGGTGGGGAACCAGTTCAGCCTCGCTTCAGGCGCCTCCGCGCGTGGGCGGCGCTCGGGCTCGCCGCGCTCTTCTTCTCGTCCACGCTGGTGCTCGTCGGAACGTTGATCAGCCTCGGCCTCACCATCGGCTCGTGGTCGATGCGACACCTGCGCGGCACCGCCCTCGCGCTCGGCGGGTTGCTCGCGGTCGCCCTCTTCCTCGCGGCGTTCGTGCTCGTCGTCTCGCTGTGGCCCAGGCGCGCGAAGTTCAAGCCGCCGGGGCCGGAGTTGAAACGCGACCTGCACCCCGCGCTCTTCAAGGAAATTGACCGCGTCGCCGCGCGCTGTGACGTGAAGGGTCCGAAGCACGTGTACCTCGCGCCCGACGTGAACGCCTTCGTCGCCGACGTCGGGGGTGTCGCCGGTCTCTTCACCACCCGCGTGCTCGGCGTCGGGCTGCCGCTGCTCCATTGCCTGTCGCGCGCGGAATTTCGCTCGGTGCTGGCGCACGAGTTCGGCCACTTCGCCAGAGGTGACACGCGCGTCGGCGGCTGGGTCTTCCGCACCCGCACTTCGATTCAGGCCATCGTCGAGAACTTGAGCGACGCGGCCGAGACGACTGCTTCGGGAGACGCTCCGCTGCTCGCGCTCTTCTTCGCGATGCTGCGTTGGCCCTTCGTCGCGTTCGGCGGCTTCTATCTGCGCTTCTCGCTCGCGCTGTCGCGCGCGCAGGAACTCTCGGCCGACGCGCTCGCGGCGCAGCTCGAAGGTGCGGACGTGTTGGTGCGCTCGCTCCAGCGCGTGCGACACGCGGCGCTCGGCTTCGACGGCTACATGCGCAGTGAAGTGGTGCCGCTGCTCGAGCAGGGCGTGTTGCCTCCCATCGGGCCCGGGCTGTCTCGGTTCCTGCAAGCGCCCGACGTGGTGGCGCACCTCGAGAAAGTCAGCCGCGTCGTCGATGCCGAGCCAGAACACCAGCTCGACTCGCATCCGCCGCTGCACGCGCGGGTGGCGCACGCGCGCGGGCTTCGACTGGGTCCACATCGCGGCAACGTCACGACCGAGGGGCCGGCCTTCGAACTCGTCACGCACCTGTCGGAATTGGAGTTGTTGCTCGCTGAGCCGTGGGTTGGTGGTTCGCCGCTGAAACGAATGCCGTGGGAGAACGTCGGGCCGCCGCTCGAGCGTGGTTGGCGTGAACGCGCCAGAGAGCTGGCGCCGCTGTTGTCGGGCGTGACGCCGGCTTCGCTCCCGCATGATCCAGCGCAGCTCCGCGGTCTGCTTGCGCGGGCGATGGGTGACCGAGCGCAACACCTCGCCGACGAGAAGGTGACGCTCATCGCCGTGTCGCTGCTCTCGCAGGTGGTGACGGTGGTGCTGCTCGACGCGGGCTTCATGCTCGAGAGCACGCCGGGCGTGGCGGTGCAGGTGCTTCGCGGAGACGAGCGCTACGAGCCGGTGCGCTTGCTGCGCGAGTACCTGTTCGAGGGGAAAGACGAAGCGTGGCGAGCGATGTGGGACTCGACCGGCCTCGCGCACGTCGAGCTCGCACCAACGGCGACGGACGACGAGGCCCCACCCGCATGATTTGCTTCGGCTCGTGAGCGACGAGAAGGAACTGCGCGCTGCGCTCGAGAAAGCGCAGCACGACAACAAGTTGCTGACCGGTCAGCTCGCCGAGCTGCGCGCGTTCGACCCGAAGGAACTGCTCGATCGCGTCCATCTGCTCGAGAAGGAAATCGCTGATCTCCGCCAGCGCCTCGAGACCGCCGACCGCGTGCGCGCCGACTGGGACGCGCGGGTGCGCTCGCTGCGGCGTGAGCTCGACATCGCCCGCGCTGAGCAGGACCGCCTGCGCAACGTGCTCGAGAACGAACGGCTCACGGGCAAGAAGAACGGCTGACCGCGGCGAGCACGGGTGTTGGGTGCGCGCTCGCGCTCGACGTCCCACAACGCGCGACGCAGACATCGGACGAACGCATGACGACGAACGCCCGACGCACCGAGCACGAAGACTCACGCTCCGTGCTGCGCTCGTGAACACGCACTCGGAGCACAAGCGGCGCGTCGAGCTTCGTGCGCCGAAAAGAAAAACGGCTGAGCCCGCGAAGGCCCAGCCGTTCGACTTTCAGAGAGTCTCAGCGACTTACCCGCCGTCGCCCGCGTCCGCCGTGCCGGCGTCGCTGCCCGCGTCCGGGTCCATGCCGGCGTCCATGCCCATGCCGGCGTCCATGCCCATGCCAGCGTCCGTGCCCGCGTCCCCCATCATCGCCGGCCAGCGCGAGTCCCACGTCAGCGTCGGAACGGTGAGGCAGCGGCCGTTCGCGACCTGCATGTCGTTCTGCAAGTCCCACTCGACCATGTTGAGGTTGGTCGCGGTGCCCTGGAAGCGGCCCGTCGCGGCAATGCGGCTCGCGCTGGTGAAGGTGATGTCGCCGCCCTGCGCGAGGTAGCTGCGCGCGCAGTTGCTGCCCATGTTGTCGCAGCCTTCGTCGATGACGATGCACGCCTCGCACGACGCGTAGGTCGTCGCGCCGAGCGTCATCATGTACGGGAAGGTCGGGTTCATGCTGCCGCCGAAGTACCAGAGCTCGATGCCCATGAAGTCGAAGCGGCCAGCCGTGGCGCTCATGTTGCCCTTCACGCCCTGGTTCCACGGCGGGTTCATGCCCATCGCCGCCGTGAAGCGGCCCCCGAGATCAGCCGACATCGACCAGTCAGCGTTGGTGCAGCCCGTGCCACCGCCCGTGGTGCCGCCGCCGCCAGTCGCTCCACCGCCGCCCGTCGTGCCGCCGCCCGTGCCGCCGCCGGTCGTGCCGCCGCCCGTCGTGCCGCCGCCGGTGCCGCCGCCAGTGCCACCGCCGGTGCCGCCATCGGTGCCAGGCATCATTCCGCAGTTGAGGAAGAAGACAGACGTCGCAACCGTCGCGACGAGGAGAAGTGAACGCTTCATGGTGAGTTGGCCTTTCATGACCTTTGAAGAAAGAGACGGCGCGCGTAGCACCTCTCTCTGCGAGGGCCAAGGCGGCGATGGGCAAATTCGCGCTGTTCAGAAGTTGTCGCTGATCAGCTGCGCGAGGCCGCGAGCCACTGCTGCGCGAAGGTCGCTGCGCTGGTACCGGGCGCTTCCTGCAGCACCTCGTTCATCAGCGCGCGGCCCTCGCCATCGCGCTTCAACTTCTCTCCGAGCAGCCGCGCGAGCATCACCTTGGCCCGCACCTTCGGCTCGAGCGCCACGCCGCTGCACTTCACCGCGTGGCGAAACGCGAGCTCAGCCGACTCGTAGTCGATGCGGTTCGCGGCCGTCTGAGCGAGCCACATCAACTCGTCGAACGTGAGGTGCGGAGCCGCCGCCAACCCCGTGGTGCGAAACCCGTCGAGCGCCACCTCGTCCTTCCGTTCACGAATCGCGCGACGAATCTCTTCGGTCGATTGCTCTCCGTGGGTCGGCAACAACGCCACGTCGAGCGGAGCGACCTCGGGCGGCGGCGCACTCTCGGGGTCGAGCTCGATGGCAGCGAAGCGATCTCGCGGTCGGGCCTGCTGGAGGACGACGTCGGGCGGCTTCTCGGGCGGAAGCTCGATGGCGGTGAAGTTCTTGACGGTCTGCGCCTCTTTCACCGGCGCCTGCCCACGCGGTCGCGTGCCCTTGAGAATGCCCTCGTAGCCCTCGGCGACGTCGCCCCACCCGAAGACGCCGGGGTGGAGGAAGAGCACCAGCCCGGCGATGCGCGCTCCGACGAACGGCGCGTAGAGGAGCACCAGCTGCACCATCAGTCCGCCCAACACCGGCACCACGACGAACTTCGAAACCAGCGCGGCGAGCGGCACCGAGAGCACCAGCACGATGAGCACCACGAACAACCCGAGGGCGTAGACCGCGAAGTCCTTTCCCATCGCTGCCGACGCGCGCAGCACGCGGAAGGGGTTGAGCATGTCGACGAAGTTGGCGTTGGTGGCCGCTCCGATGAACGCGGTCGGGCTCCACAGCACCGTGACGGCGAGCGCGACCCAGTTGAGCCAGCCGAAGCCCGTGTAGAGCGCGAGCAGCGCCCCGCCCCACGCAGGCACCATCGCTACGGCGAAGCGCACGAAGGGAACGAGGATGGAGGAGATCGGATCCTGGAAGTCGCTCAGCTCGAGGTGGTCCTTGCCGCTCGCCGACGAGCGCGTCAGACCGAAGAGCGAGCCGATGGCCACGCCCCAGCCGATGAGCAGGCCGAGCGCTCCGAGGAAGGACCACGCGTACAACCACAGCGCGATGCCGAGCCACGCCGCCGCGCCTTCGAGCGAGGTGAACGGAAAGGCGAACGCACCCGGCAAGCGCGACGCGAGCGAGCCGGCGTCGGCGCGTTTCTGAATCAGCTCCTCGGCGAGCTCTCCGCAGATGGCGCAGACGATGACCGTCGCGGGGTACACCGTGCGCTCGGCCGCGCAGTCGGGACACAGCGCGCGATGACAGGCCGTGCATTCCCAGCCCGCGACGGCCTGATGCGCTTCACACCGAGCCAGGGCCGGAGCAGGAGCCATGCGTTCAAAGCCCAGAAGTCAGCGCGTGGTCTTGATGTCGGGATTCTTGCCGGTGCCACCGCCGCTGGGGTTCTTCACCACCACCGGCTTCTTCTTCGTGAGCGGTACGTTCACGGTCGCGCCCGTCATCTCGGTGAGCATCGTGCCTTCGGACGGCTCGTAGCCGTCGAGCGTGAGCTTCATCGCCACCGGCAGCTTCACCTTCGGCACGTTCGCCTCGAAGGGTGTCTTGCCGACGTTCACGCCGCCGAGCTCGACCGTCGCTCCGCTCGGGTCAGAGGTGATGGTGAAGACCATGTTGGTCGGCGCCTGCGGCACTTCTTTTCCCCCACCGGTCGGAGGCGGCGTCGTGATGTCGGTGGGAGGCGGCTTGAAGAGCACGTAGCCACCGACGGCGAGCACGATGACGGCCACCAGCGCGCCGATGATTTTCGCCGCGCTCAGCCCCCCACCTTGACCGGGCGGAGGGAGCGCCTGCGTGATGGGTCCCCCCGTGAGCTGCGTGCCGTGGGCCTGCGTCATCTGCCCGCGATCGGCGACCGTCTGGCCCTGCGCGTTCGTTCCACCAGCAGGCGGGAGGTTGGATTTCGAAAGTCCGCCGACGTCGAGGTCGGTGAGGCCGGAGTCTTCTTCGAAGAAGCGCGGGTCGGCTTCCTTCGCGATGCGCTCGGCGTAGAGCTCGTGCATGAACGCGCTCAACGATGACGATGAGGTGGGAATCGCGTTCTGCAGGGCGAAGTCTTCGAGCGCCTGACGGAACTCGGCGGCATCAGCGAAGCGGTCTTCGCGGTTCTTGGCGAGCGCCTTGAGCGTGATGGGGTCGAGCCCGGGAGGCACCGACGGCTCGACGCTCGACGGAGCCGGCACCTGGCACGCGCGCACCAATCGCTGCGTCGCGATGTCGTTCTCGCCCTTGAAGAGGCGGCGGCCGGTGAGCTGTTCCCACAACACGATGCCGATGGCGAACACGTCGCTGCGCGCGTCGAGCTCTTCACCGGTCGCCTGCTCGGGCGACATGTACGGGAACTTGCCCTTCAAGATGCCGGTGGCGGTGTGCTGCGCGCGGCCGGCGGCTTTCGCGACGCCGAAGTCGATCAGCTTCACCGAGCCATCGAACCCGACGAGCACGTTCTGTGGAGAGACATCGCGGTGCACGAGGTTGAGCGGAGTGCCCTTCGCGTCACGCGCCTTGTGCGCGAAGTCGAGACCGGCGGCGGCGTCAGCGATGATCTTGAGGATCACGCCGATGGGAATGCCCTTGCCTGCGGCGGCGGCGCGCTTCTCGATGCGCCGCATGTCTTCGCCGGCGACGTATTCCATCTCGATGTAGTGAACGCCGTTCTCGACGCCGAACTCGTTGATGCGCGCGATGTTCGGGTGGTCGAGGCGCATGGTGATCTTCGCCTCGTCGCGGAACATGGTGAAGAACTCTTCGTCTTCCACGAGGTGCGGGAGGATGCGCTTGATGACGACCATCTTCTCGAAGTCGTCCTGGCCCTTCTTGGCGAGCAGAACCTGCCCCATGCCGCCGGAGGCGATTTTCTTGAGCAGTTGATAGCGCCCGAACGGGATGCCCATGAAGTCGGGCCCACTCTACCCATCCATCTCCACATTGGGTGGAGAACTGCCCGGCTGTTCCGCCGGCTGCTCGAGCCCAGCGGGCTTCACGGCACGCCGAGCTGCTGCGCCAACGCGCGGTTCTCGGCACTCGGCTCGAGCTCGACGGCGCGTCGTGCGGCGTCGCGCGCGACCGTCAGGTCGTTGCGTTGTTGCGCGAGCACTGCGAGGTGGAACCACGCGCGCGCCAGGTTTGGGTCGAGCTGCGAAGCGCGCGTCAGCCACTGAGTCGCCTGCGCCGCGTCGCCGCGTTTCTTCAGCGTCAGCCCGAGGTTGAACGCCACGTTCGCGTCATCGGGAGAGCGCCGCGCCGCCTCGAAGAAGATCTTCTGGGCGCGGTCCAACTCCCCAGCGCGAGCGAGCGCGGTGCCGAGGTTGAGACGCAGGTCGTTGCGTTGCGGGTCGAGCTCGAGCGCGCGTTCGGTGGCTGACGTCGCGCGCGCGAGGTCCTGCAGCTCGAGCGACACGCCGCCCAGGTCGGCCCACGCGCTCACATTTCCCGGAGCGGCCGCCGCCGCGCACTCGAACGCCGCGCGCGCTTCGGTGCGCGCCTCGGCCTTCCACGCGGCGCGCCCGAGCGACAGACACACCGTCGAGTCCTGCGGGTCGTCTTCACGCGCGCGGCGCAGGTGTTCCAGCCCGTCGATCAACCGACCCTCGCGCACCAGCTCTTCTCCGAGCACGCGGTGACCGGCGGCGTAGTGCGGGTCGAGCGCCAGCGCCGTCTCGAAGACTTCACGCGAGACGGCGGGGCCTGCGCCGCGCAGTGACACCAGCGCGAAGAGCGCCACGCCCGCCAGCCCGAAGACGACCAGCTGGTACGTCGCGTAGTCGAGCACGCGGCGCATCACAGGTTCACCCGGACCTGCTCGCGGCGCACGCGCCACAGAAACGAGTCGAAGTAGTAGTGCGTGAGCGCCACCGCGCTCCCCAACCGCGTAAAGGCGAAGCCTTCACCGCCCGAGCCGAGCGAGAAGCCGCCCCACTCGAAGAGTCCGGCCACCACCACCACGAAGAGCGCGATGGCGAGCAGGTAGAAGAGCGGGTGGCGCGCTCCGAACACCACGCGCATGGGAGCGGTGAGTTCAGACGCCCTCGTCGCGGCGCGCCGGCGGTTGTAGTGCCACACCAGCACCACGTACTGCACCGAGTGGTAGAGCTTCTCGTGCGCGCTCAGCAGGAACACGTTGGTGGTGGCGTTCATCAGCGCGTGCCCTGCGAAGAGCAACACCACGAACGCCTGCTTCCCCGTGCTGAACGTGCCCTCTCTGCGCGCACGCAGCTGCTCGAGCACGTACCGCACGAGCGCGAAGAGGGCGAAGCCGCACGTCACCGCGCGCAGGCCCCACACCAGCGTGGGCGTCACCGACAGCGGCAGCGACGCCGACACGAGCAGGTTGAGGAACGGCGCGAGCAGCCCCATGTTGAAGCTCATCAGCGCCAGCGCCGACGAGAACAGGAGCAGCTGCTCGGTGCGGCCGGTTCGACGTGGGCCACCTGCGCTCGCTTCGCTGTTGCCCGCGCGCGCGTCGTAGAGCCGCAAGAAGCCGTAGTTCTGCATCACCGCGTGGAAGCGGTCCCACAGGTAGATGACGAGCGCGAGCACCTCGGGCTGCGCGCGGGTGACCCACACCATGGCGAGGAAGACGAGCGGGAAGAGGATGATGCTCGTGCGGTGGGTCTTGAATTCCTCGCGATCGAGCAGCGCGCGCATCCACGTCGGCGCGTAGTGACCGACCGTGAGCACGAGGTTGAACCACACGAAGAGCTTCAGCGGGTCCACCACGCGACCCAGCGCCAGCACCACCACGGCGGAGACGAACGAGAGCCCCGAATAGAAGAGGAGGTCGTGTCTCGGGCTCACCAGCCAGTCGCTGCGCTGGGCCGTGGGTGGTGAGGCTGGCTTCGCCACGCGCGCACTCTAGCTGCGGTTGTTTGCGCGAGCCCGGGAACTGTTCGACACTCCGCCCTCGCATGCGAACTCCTTCGCTCGTCGGTTGGTTGCTGATCATCCTCGCGGCGGCTGGGTGTGGGAGTCCCATTGAGCAGTGCAAGGCAACTTGCAACGGGTGCTGCTCGGACACCGGCGCGTGCCTCGCGGGCTCGACCAATGAGTCGTGCGGAACGCAGGGCGGAGAATGCGTCAGCTGTCGCACTGGTTCTCCGTGCATGTCCGGCATCTGCCGCAGCATGGCGGGCGGTGGCGGTGGTGGCGCGAACGGCGGAGGCACCGGCGGCGCGAATGGTGGCGGCACCGGCGGCGGCACCGGCGGCGCGAACGGCGGCGGCACCGGTGGAGCAAACGGCGGCGGCACTGGCGGCGCGAACGGCGGTGGCACTGGCGGCGCGAACGGTGGCGGCACTGGTACCGGTGGCGGCGGTGCGACCGGCGGAGGCGTCAGCGGTGGTGGCGGCGGCGTCAGCGGCGGCGGTGGCGGCGTCAGCGGCGGGGGTGGAGGCGTCAGCGGCGGCGGTGGAGGCGTCAGCGGTGGCGGTGGCGGCACTGCTGGCGGCGGCACCATGGGCGGAGGCAGCGCTTCAGTCGGCGGAGGAAATGGAACGGGCGGTGGCCCTCCGCTTCCTCCCGTCGACGCAGGCCTGGTCTTCGTCACCAGCGGCCGGTGGAACGGGAATCTCATCGCAGCGAGCGGCGGGCTCACGCCGTTCACCGCGGCCGGTGACGCGTTGTGCGCGGCCCACGTCGCCGACGCCGGGCTCGGCGGCACCTGGGTCGCCTATCTCGCGGTGGGACCCAACAACCAACCGCGCTCGCGTATCCCCGTGGGGAACTGGCGGCTGGTCGGTGGCACGAGCGCGTTCGTGGTCGTCAACACCATTGGTGCCATCACCGCCAACGGGCAGGTGGACCGCAACGAGCGCGGCTCCCGCATCGCCAACACCACGGTGTGGACCGGTGGCGAGCGCTTCGATGACGACAGCAACGACTGCACGGGTTGGGTGAGCGCCGATTCCGCCGTCCCAGGAACGTACGGAACGAGCGACGGCGGCAGCTGGGACACGCAGGACTCACAGTTCTGCGATGCGCTCGGCCGACTCTACTGTTTCTCGCTGTGAGGGTGCGATGAAGGTGGCGAGCTTTCTGGGGTTGTCGTTGGGCTGGGCGCTCACTGCGCTGGCAGCGTCGCTCAGCGTGGGCATGGAAGACCCGCTGTTCTGGCCGTCACTGGCCATCACGCTCCCGGCCCTCGTCGGCATGTTCGGCGCCGCGCGAGCGCAACGTCAGAAGAAGGAAGTGCTCAGCGTGGTGCGCGTCGCCGCGTTCGGCGTGCTCGGCGCGCTCATCGCCACCGCTGCCGTGTTGGCGTTGATCGCCGGGCTCTTCTGGAACAAGCCGGTGCCGGGCTCACCCGAGTCGGAGCGCGCACATCCCGGCGTGGTGGTCGACGATCAAATCGTCATCGACTGAAGTTCACGGTCCGGCGTCGCCGAGATCGCGAACGTAGCCCTCTCGAACCGGAGCGCCGGGAAGCGTCAAGATGCGCTCTCCCGCATCGGCCGCCGAGGTCGGCTTGCCGTAGACGAGGCCGGCGTCGGTGACCGTGGTGACGACGCGGTCGGGACCGCGGGAGTACGAGCCCCACAAGCCGCCGGTCTTGTAGAACGAGTAGCGCGTCTCGCGACCGGGTGTGCCGAAGCGCTCGATGCATTTGCTGCGATCGAGCACCACCTGCGTCGTGGTCGGTCCTCCGTCGGGTCCAGGCTCAGCGGGGCCTGCGCGAAAGCACTCGGTGCCGAACGCGGCGAGAAACTCGGCTTCGGTCATGCCGGTGTACGGCTCGGTGGGCCCAGCGCGCCCCGCATCGACCGGCGGCGGCGGCGGCACCTGCGGAATCAACGGGACCGGCGCAGGAGGCAACACCACCGGCTTGGCCTTCTCGGCGCGCAGGGCGGCGTCTTCGGCTTGCACGCGCGACACCTCGGTCTTCAGCTTCACGGCGAGCGCGAGTGCCTGCTCCCGTTCGCGTGCGTTGGCGGGAACCGCCTCGAGCGCGCTGATGATGCGCGCCATGTCGGCGGAGAGGTAGCCAGGGTCTCCGTCGCGCGAGACGAGAATCTGCTGCTCGGCGTTGAGCTGGTAGTACGGCTCCCACTGCTTCTTGCAGCCGCTGACCACGAGCGCGCCTGCGAGGAACAGAAACGTCCGGCCGAAGCGGGAGATCATGAGGTGGGAGACTCACCCCTGTCGCAGACCTACGCAAGTTGGTCGCCGGGCGGCTCGCAAAGTTTGCAATGCGCTCGACGAAGGGGAAGTTGGCAGCGCGACAACTGCATGGCTTCATTGGCCGCGATGGATCGAACAGATCTTGCTCCAGAGGCTCGCATGTCTTCGTCGAAATCCACGCGCGGAATGACGATTCTCGAGGTGATGATGGCGATGGTGGTGCTCGCCATCGCGCTCACGGCCTCGCTCGCTGCGATGCAGCAGGGCAACGTCGAGCTGAGACTCGGCCAGACGCGTCAGCAGAAGTTGATGCTGGCGCAGGCAGTGCTCGAGCGCGAGCGGCTCATCGACAAGGACGTGTTCTTCACGCCCGCGACGGCGTACCCGGCGCAGCCGACGTCCGACTTGAGTGCGCTCGCGGTCAGCGTCGCGCCATGGGTGGTCGACCCCGTGGCGGCTTCGGCAGATCCCAACGACCTGAGCACCGGCGCGTACTTCAACATCACCGCTGACGGCCTGATCACCCGCGCCACGGGCATCGCGGCCAACACGCCGTGTAACGCCGTGCCCGTCGGCACCATCTGCCGCGAGACGTTCACGCACCTCGGCTTGCCCTACAACAGCAACGCCGGCTACGTGGCGTTCAACGGCCCGTCGGGCACGTTGCCTGCTGGCTCGCGCGTTGCGACCACGTGGGTGCGCGTCTCGCGTCGCCCGGGCGCCACGATCCCTCCCGAAGTCGATGTGACCGTCAACCAGGTGAACGTCCAATGAAGCGTTCGAATCGATCGAGTCGTTCAGGCGGCATGACGCTCGTCGAGGTGATGGTGGCCGCGACCATCATGACTGCGGTGATGGCCGCCGCCGTCGCCGTCATCCGCACCGGCGTTCGCGTCGCCACGCTCAACGAGCAGACCGTCGACACCAACGATGCCGCGCGCGTGGCGGGCGACCGCATGGTGTTCGATCTCCGGTCGGCGGGCACCATGGGCGGCGTCTACGTCACCAACGCCGCTGGCCCACCGATTCTCATCAACCCCATCTTCTCGCTCAACAGCGCAGTGCGGCCCAACACCGACCAGGTGTGGATGATCGTTCCCAGCCGCACGCTGATGCAGGCTGACTGCACTCGCGCCGGTTCGGCCGCGGTCCTCACCCAGGCGAGCGTCAGCGGGCAGCCGCTGCAGGTGAACTGCACCGCCCAGTTCGCAGGCGCGAAGACGCTGCTGGTGACCAACTTCACGCGCGCCGCGTTGATCAGCGTGACGGCGATGACGGCCACCACCATCAGCTACAACGAGGCCACCGTCCCGGGCTTCTCGAACGACCCCAGCAAGGGCGCGTTCCAGCGCGGCGACTACATCGCGCCGGTGAACCTCGTGCGCTACGGCATCGCGGCCAACGACATCGCCGGGCAGCCCGACGTGCTCAAGCGCGAGGTGTTCGACCTCGATTTCGCGACCGTGGCAGTGGCCACGCCGTTCGGGACCGCCGCGGCTGTGCGCGGCGAGATTTTCAACAACATCGAGGACCTCCAGGTCGCGTGGGGTTCGGGCGTCGCTCCCGCGCTCACCTACGCCAGCGCTCACGGCTCGGCCTACCTCGGAGGCAACGGCGGCAACTTCGGCACGCAGAACCAGGTGCCGGTCTCGGTGCGGCTCAACCTCGTCGGCCGCACGCCGCGCGCGATTCGCGACGAGGCCGGCGAGCTGATGCGCTACGGCCCCATCGACGTAGAAGACCACGCCTGGGGAGTGGTGCCGTTTGATGGGTTCCGGCGCACGCTGTATCGCCGCCGCGTCGAACTGCAGAACATGGGAGCGCTCAGTCTATGAACCGACATCCTTTTCGGCTCGCCCCGAGTCGAGCCTTGAGTCGAGCCTCCCGCCGTGGCTTCGCCATGCTCGCCGCCATCATGGTGATGATGCTGCTCGCCATCATCTCGATCGCCGTGCTGACCAGCGCCGGCGCCAGCCGTCGTCGCGCCATCCGCCACACGCGCGCCGAGGTGCGTGAGAACTGCGCGTACGCGGGGCTCAACTACGCGCGCAACTTCTTCGGCAACAACTTCGCGAACTGGAACACGTATTTCAGCACGCCGACGGTCTACAACCCGATGCGCCAGAACGGCGCCGTCGGGGCGCTGGCGACCGCGGTCGGGTACGACCCGTACAACACCACGGCGCGCGCGACGGCCAAGGCCGGCAACCCGAACCTGTTCGTCGACCTCGATTCCGACGGCAACGACGACGTCATCCTCTTCATTCGCGACAACTACGACGAGTACCCGCCGCTCCCGCAGGTGCCGGCGAACTACAACGTCGACAATGATCAGAACGCCATCATCGGCGCGCTCTGCATCTCGACCACGATGCAGCCTCGCAATGAAGACGGGACGGTCAACACCGACGGTCTGCTCGTCGAGTCACTGCTTCAGGTCAACCAGCAGCAGGGTGGCTACGCCCAGCGTGGTGGCGGGACCTGACGAGTAGTCGTCACACGCACTTCAGCGCCTTCGCAAGAGTTGCAGCCCTGAAGGTCGTCAGAGTTTGCGAGTCGCGCTGATCCCACGTTCATCTGCTTGAGATCGCTTGGCTTCCCGACTCACTGGGAGCGGTTTGGATCTTGAAGTTCGGCTCTCGTCTTCTTTTCTTCCCGCAGGTCCGAAGGTGCCCGATGCGTCGAATTCTCTGGCTCGCACTCACGCTGGTCTCGTCGGCGGCTCTCGCCAACCCGGTCGTCACGTTCTCATCGGGCTCGCTCATCATCCCGATGCAGGCCAACTTCCAGACCGCCTGCGGTGAGACGTCTGGCTACGGCCTGGTGTGGAAGCTGCTCTACGAGAACCGCCCCACGGGCGCCTTCGCGGGCCAGCCGGTCACCGTCTATTGGGTGATCAACGACGCCAAGTCGTCGCCCAACCGCTGCGTGCCCACCAACAAGCACGCCTCGCCGCTTCCGAGCGCGTTCGCCGCCGCGGCGACCAACTGGGACAACCCGGCCAACAACCCGTGGTCCGACGGGTGTGACTTCACCATTCCGTCGAGCATCGGTGCCGAGAGCATCGCTCAGCAGCCGGTCGTTCCCGTCGATTGGTCGTCGACTTTTCCGGTCAGCGGCATCTACCCGTACGGCACCATCCCTGAATACAACACGGTCGGCGTTTCCGAGCCGGAGTACGACACCAACGCCGCGACCAACGGCAAGGGTCGGCGGCCCAACACGCTGGACAACAGCGGCACCTGCACGGCGCCGTGCGGCACGGCGCGCTTCACCAAGATTCAGTACATGGGTGGCGCGTTCGTCATCGCGGCTGCCGACGCCAAGCGTGTCATCGACGCCATTCAGAACGCCTCGTACCCACACTTGCAGATGCACTACGGCACCGGCACCTGCGGCTTCGGTGGTGGCTCGACGTACCGCGTGAACATTCACCAGGCGACGCAGTCGTTCAACGCCCCCGTCTACAAGCGCATCACCTCGGTGCCTCCGAAGATCGCGCTCCTTGACTTTGGTGGCGGCGTGAAGACGGTCCTGCTCCCGTACCTCCAGCGCGCGGGTCTCACCGGAAGCATCGCCGGCAACCCCGTGGGTGGCACGCCGTCGTCGGGCACGTCTGGTCTCGTCTATGACCGGTTGAGTCCGGAAGATCTGCTGACCACCACGGTGCCGGTCGCTCCGTACACGCAGGCCTTCCCCAACGGGTACCTCAACTCGAAGGTCGGTCTGAAGTCGCGGTACAAGGTGTTCTGGGCGCCGCACTGGTACGTCAACAACGCGTCCGCGAAGACCAACGCCGGGTGCACCTCGGCCTGCCTCGGCGACCCCGGTCACGACCAGGCCTGCTCCGGGGGCGGAGCCGGCAACGGTGGCGGCTCGGCGGCGTGTGACGCGACGCCCCTGCAACGCACCAACATGCTCGACAACATCGCCTTCTTCGCCGACCAGAAGGGCAACGGTCTGATGGCACAGTGTCGCAGCATCGGCGGCTATGAGACCGCGAATGACTGGAGGAGCGGTGCCTGGCAGCTCAGCGACCCGTCGAACGGCACCTCGACACGGTTCATGTTTACCAATGAGGTCGAGATCGAAGGCCTGAGCGCGACCGGTCTCGTGAGCTGGAGCGGGAAGAACTGCACCGACCCCGACTACGTCAACGGCCCGTGTTCGAAGTACCCCAACCCCGGCGACCCCTTCGCCCAGGTCGGTGACTTCGCGTACACCGCTGAGTCGGGCGCCGTTGGTCACTTCCGGCCGTACCTGTCGGGCTCTGCGCGCCGCGCGGGCGTGGTCCGCCTCGCCACTTCATGGCGCGACTACACGGCGGCGGTGACGAACGAAGGCATCGCGACGGCTGGTGGTCCTCCCGCGACCTACAACGACAACGGCAACGACTTCGTCACCATCACCCAGAAGGACAACGACCCCGAGAAGTCGACCGTCATCTACATCGGCGCGCACAACCTCTCGAACCAGGTCGCCGGCACCCGCATCATCCTCAACACGCTGCTCAACCTCGGCGCCGACCCCATTCCGACCGACCGCAACCTCGCGCAGACCGTGGCCGCCCTCAACCCGGCGGGCGGTGCGCCGATCATGTTCACCTCGATCTATTCCGCGGTCACCGGAGCGTCGGCGGCGAACATGTCCTGGACCGGCGGGAACGAGAAGAGCTTCATGTGGCCCCTGACGCAGGGAAACCTGCGCGTGAAAGCCATCACCCCGCTGCAGAATGTGAACGAGCTCAACGACTCCGTGCTCTTCAACGCCGACGGCGCGATGCCGCTGCCGGCCAACCGCAACCTCTTCACCTATTTCGGCGGAGCGGTGACCGAGAACCCATCGCTCTCGGCCAGCCGTCTGGTGAAGAACAACGTCGCGCAGCTCGGCTGGGTGCCTGAACGCGTCGAGTACAACCGCATCAATGACACCTACGGCACGTCTCCCAACCCCAACTGCGTCGACGTGCAGCAGTTTGGTGACTACGAAGACGCGGTCTCGGGCGTGAACACGGGCGGGCTGATTCCCGGGCCCGATGGCATCTGCGACCTGCAGCAGGCCTTCATGTGGTCGAACTTCGCGTGGGTCATCGGCGGCGGCGGTACCCACAGCATCCCGCCGGGTCACTTGAATCAGATGCAGAGCGAAGTGCCGGAATTGCAGGCCTTCATTCAGCGCATTCGCGGCTTCTGTTACGCGACTGAGAGCGGCATCGGCGCGCCGGTCGTCGGTCAAGACGAGATCATGGAACCGACCGACCAGGAATGCTTCGACATGGGCAGCGTTGGCGACAACCGCGCGCACCTGGGAGGAGCGGTTCGGTCGTCCGCCGCCGTGGTCGGTCCGAGCCCCAAGATTCCGGACATCGGCAACAACAGCCGCCCGACCGTGGCCTACATCGGAACGTGGGACGGTCAGCTCCACGCCATCTACGTCGGCGGAGGTTCCAACTACTCGGGACCGGTTGGTGGCCGGAAGTATCTCAACGCGAACGCGGTCTGCGATGACTTCGGCGGCACTTCGACGCCGTGCACCGGCGGCGCGCAGAACACCTTCAAGGTCAACTGGGCCGCGCAGTTCGCTGCCAACAACAAGCCCAACCTCGGTACCGAGTTGTGGTCGTTCATTCCGGCGTCGCAGCTCAGCAAGCTGAAGAGCAACGACGCTCGCATCGACTCGTCTCCCGCGGTCGCCGACGTGTTCGTCGACCTCTATGGCACCGGCAAGCGTGAGTGGCACACGGTGCTGGTGGTGTCGGTCGGTGGGCTGGGCCGCGAGATCTTCGCGATGGACGTGACCAACCCGCTCAAGCCGGTCTTGCTGTGGGACATCGTCGGCAGCGCGACGGGCCCGTACCGCGCGACGGCCGCATCGGACTTCAAGAAGACCGGCTCGGCGCGCCCGCTGGAATGGCTCAACACCAACGCCGACTACGTGTTGCCGCCGGTCGCCGACCCGGGCCGCACCATCGGCTACGCGTACGACTATTCCGACCTCGGCGGCAGCTCGGCGCTGCGCATCGGTCAGATGCGTGAGGGCCTCGAGCCGACCTTTGCGGTCTTCGTGTCGAGCAACTCGTCAGGCTATGGCGTCGGCCCCAACGACCCGGCTGGCCGCTCGATGCAGAACGCCCTCAACGTGTTCGCCATCGACATCGCCACCGGCCAGAAGCTCTGGCAGTGGCGCCAGCCGTACGTCATCGTCCCTGGCGCTGGCTTCCGGGCGGCTCAGAACACGGTGCCGCCGCCCGTCACCGTCCTCAACACAGCGAACGGTGCCGGCATCTTGTACGCGGGCGACATGGAAGGCCGCATCTGGGAACTCAACGCGGCGACCGGCCAGAACATGAACATCGTGCGCGACGGGACGTGCCCGAACGCGTCGGCGACGCCGTACCCCGAGTGCAACTTCCCGCTCTTCGATACGCGCGGCACCGATACGGCACCGGAGCCCATCACCAGCAACCTCGTTCTCGCCAAGCTCCCCTCGACGATGGTGGCGGGCAGCCCCTTCGCTTCGTACGCGGGTGAAGTGGTGATGATGGCGGGCACTGGCGGCACCGACTGGGTGCCTCCCGCTGTCAGCGGGAAGGTGCGCGGCATCCTCATGAACACCACGCGCCGCAAGCCCGCGCTCTCGGGTGTGGGACGCAAGCTCGACGACACGGCGAACGGCTTCCATGTGAGCGCGACGTGGACGCTGCCGACGGTTCGAGACTCCGCCAAGTCGGTCGGGCCCGAGCCCGGCGGCATTGGTCAGGAGCCCGTCAGCATGCCGTTCACGCTGACGCCCGCTGGCAGCCGCGTCTATGGCTTCCTCACCGTCGCCAATGTCGTCAGCGGCGCAGGAACCTCGACTCCGGCGGTCTTCATCCCCACCGTGGAAGGCGTCGGTGGCGACAACGACCCGTTGAGCATCTCGAAGACGCTCGCCGGTTCGACGCTCATCATGCCGCTGGGCGACGCCGCCACGGCCAACCCGATGTCGGGTTTCAGCGGTCCTGGCTTTGCGAACTTTGGTGGTGTCGCGACGCTCGATGTTCCCACCGGCGTTGGCACGAACGTGAAGACCGAGGTCGTGGCTGACCAGGTCAACAAGACGTCGCGCGTCGTGCCCGCCGGAGGCACCGGCTCGCCGCCTCCGCCGTCAGTGTCTGCGCAGCAGCCGACCGTGCCGTACCGCCTCTACAACGTGATGCGCCGCTTCTTCTCTCAGCAGTAACGAACGAAGTCGCAGGTCAGGCGAGCCGGTTCCGACCGGCTCACAGCGGGGGACCAGCGGCGGCGGCCTCGAAGCGAGGTCGTCGCCGTTCGTGTTTTCAGTGTCAGGTCTTCAACTTGTAGCCGGTCGCAATCATCCGCCACGCGACCGCGGTGCTGACGAGCGCGAGCCCGAGGAGCAGCCCCAGCCCGAGCGGTGACCCTTCATCGAGCCCGAGCATCCCCGCGCGCAGCCCTTCGACCATGTGCACCACGGGGTTGAACAAGCTGATGGTGCGGAACGGCTCGGGCAGGTGGTGCACCGAATAGAAGACACCGCCGAGGAACGTGAGCGGCATCATCAAGAAGGTCGGGAAGAAGTTGATCTGCTCGAACTTCTCGGCCCACACGCCCGCGATGAGGCCGAGCACCGAGAAGACGTAGGCGCTGAGCAACAGGAACACCAGCGTGGTGCCGAGGTGCACGAGGTGCGCGCCGGTGAAGAAGAGCGCCACGCCCCACGTGAGCAGACCGACGAGCAGGCCGCGCGTCATCGCTCCCGAGATGAAGCCGAGCAGCAATTCCGCCGGTCCCAGCGGAGCGACCAGCAAGTCGACCAACGTGTTCTGAATCTTGGTGATGAAGAAGCTCGAGCTCGCGTTCAGGAACGCGTTGTTCGCGATGCCGAGGAAGACCAGGCCCGGCACGATGTAACGAACGTACGGCACGCCATCGATTTCGCTGCGCTGGCCGCCGAGCGTCCACGCGAAGACCACGAAGTAGAGCGAGGTGCTGATGAGCGGCTGCAGCACGGTCTGGCCGGGCACGCGCAGAAAACGGCGCACCTCCTTCTCGAACAGCATCCGCGCGCCGACTGTATTCATGGCGACCTCCGGCTCGTGCGCCCTCGCGAACAGCCTCGGTCCACGCCCGTGCGGGTCGCCTGCGGTCGCGTATTCATGGCGACCTCCGGCTCGTGCGCCCTCGCGAACCGCCTCGGTCCACGCCCGCGGTGCGGGTCGCCTGCGGTCGCGTATTCATGGCG